>JAIOZV010000041.1 GCA_021740425.1 Bacteroidales bacterium
GGATCGAACCAATAATTGCTGCCATCAAAATAAACTCCGGTTCCTGTGTAAACACCACCAAGTGGATATGAACTGTTGAGCAACACGGGCGGATCATCTTCACAAGCCTCCATGTAGGGAGGGCAATCCATTTGTGGTAATGGTTTTACCTGTATCACAAAGTCAAGTGTATTCGTACAGCCTGTTTCCGGAGCTGTATAGGTATAGGTAATTGTATGGTAACCAATACCTGCACTATCTGGATAAAAATACTCCCCACCATATACTCCTGTTCCGCTATAAATCCCACCAAAAGGTTGACAAATAGAGGTGAGGTGTGCTTTGATGCTATTCACACAAATCTCGAGAGAATCATGCGTGCTGGTAATTTCAGGAAGTGGAAGTACTGTTACAGTTACAGCGCCTGATGCTGCATCGCCAAAGGTATTGGTTACCACAACAGTATAATAGGTGGTTTGTGTCGGGGTATCGGTGGGGTTTTGTAGTGTTGAAGAAAATCCGGCAGGAATTGATGTCCATGAAAAACCATTTGTTCCGCAGCCACCAACAACACTTGCGCTCAGTTGCACGGTTTCTCCCTGACAAATTGTGTCGGGATACGCACTTGCAGAAACTGTCATCTTTTTCAGTACAGAAGTTAAACCGGAAATTCCATTATCGTGAAATTTCCCATCACTATGAGGAAAACCCGGATTATAGGTAACGATCACCTCTTCCTCAATACCTGTGGATGAATAATAGACTTTCCACAAAAAATCCTCATTTTCATTAAATCCCTCTTTGGCAATGGTGGTGGTAATATCGTCACCAAAGGCCACAAGGGTTTGGTTATTGATGCCATCCCAAATTGTGGCTCCGCCACAGGCAGGATTTCCATTTTCATCTGTATAAAATGTTCCCATAAAATCACCTTGTGAAAGTGGAATACAATTAAAGGAAGTGAGCAGTGGAATAGATATGATATGTGATGAACCTGTTGGGGTATAATCCCAGTCGGGGGGATAAATTATTAGTCTGTAATCTTCTACTTCGCCATTATCAGCCGGGCCATAATAATTAAGACCTCCATTGGTGTTGAACCTGAACCTGATGTATGAAACTCCCGGATTAACGGATGTTGGTATATTAAAGGTTAAGCTGTTAAGTCCTGCCGAAAGTGACTGATCGATAAAAATGTGTTCGGCGGTTTCAGCCCAGCTGCCATTGTGGTTAAAATCTATCCATGCATTCAGATACCCGCTTTTTGATGCCAGCACTTTAACCTGTGCAGTTTTGCCCACCACAAAAGGGTTGATAAAGTTTACACCATCTTCATCATAAGCATTATTGAAGTCATCGCCGGTTGCATTAAAATTTGGTAATCCATCAGGTTCGGCATCAATGCTGTTGCCCAGAAATGTTGATCCGTCGATATAATGCCTGGCACCATCATTAATGAGCAAAGTGGGGTAGGGGGTGTCAGGAGCATCGCCAAAGTCATAATTATCAACACTTTCAGGTTGGCTGGTAATAACGAAAGCCATGTTCCGTTCGAGCAGTGTCTGGAATCCGCTTTCGTCAAACTGGATGGGCTGGCTCAACACAATCGGTTCTCCATTTGTTTGCCATTCCCAAACTACATTATTTTGCTGATTTTCTGATAAGGCCATTAATTCGAGCCAATAGAAATTACCTTCGGTTTGAGCGAAAGGTTCAGGCAATACAAAATAGTAATAATACAGGTCATCTCCCGAAATGGCCTGACGGCCTGTAAAATATTCCCCGACTTCACCGGGATTGGTTCCAAAAGGAGCGTTCCAGGTGAGAATTTGTGCACCTGGTTTATTGTAGGGGCCTGAGCCATCATTATCGTAAATCGAAATTCTAAACCCGCTGCATGGCCCTGAAACAGGCATTTCATAATATCCCCACCAGTGCAGATCAGTTACCAGGCCACCTTCGCATTGCCAGTCATCGGCAATCCATAAATCAGGGCCTTCCTGCTGATGTGCATGGTATCCGTAAAATTCAGTATCAGGATTTTGGTTCCATTTTATACTTTGGTTTTCGATGATCTCAACCTGATAATCTTCAACTTCACCATTTTCAGCCAGGCCTTTGTAGTTGAGACCATATTGTTGGGATGAAAAACGGAAACGTGCGTAGGTTGAACCTGTCTCAGCACCCATAGGTACCAAAAAAGTCAGGGTGTTTTCACCGGCAACAAGCATTTCATCAGCAAATATTTTGTTTCCGGCATCACCCCAGCTACCGTTGCGATCAAAATCGATCCAGGCACTGAGGGCTCCTCCTGTGGATGCTGTAATTTTAACCTGAGCCGGTGTTCCTGCCACAAGCGTTGATAAAAACGTTACACCATCTTCATCATCCAGATTCATCATATCGTCACCATCGGCAGAAGCGTTTGGTTGTCCGTCTGCCTCAGCATCAACGGCGTTTCCAAGATAAGTTGCCCCGTCAATAATGTGTCTTGCCCCATCGCTGGACAGTAGGGTTGGAAATGGAGAATCAGGGGCATCACCAAAATCGAACAGCTCAAGCGGAACAGCAAATGCTCCGTTGAGCGCAAGAGGGGATTCATCAGCACTTGCTGAATTAACAGTAGGTTCAAGATGCGTTTTTATATCAGCATCAAGCATTTTTCCGGCCATTGCAACACCCAAAAAACAGGAGCCTGCAAAAACCATAACTAAGAGAGCGTAAAACAAATTTTTCATAACTGTAAAGGTTTAGGTTATCAATAACTTTGAAAAATATTTGTGTGTTTACTTTAACTACGAAGCTCTAAAGTATTACCGTGCTCAAGTGGAGATACTTTTTTGTTGAGATAAAATTAGTCAATTTTGATGCTTCATCCCAAACAATTTACATTTTGCTTTTTGATTAAAGAATTCAGTATTTCAAATTTTATGATTTAAGTCTGGTTGTTTAAAATAATTGGTTTAAGGGGAAGGGGCTAATGAAGGGGAATTGAGGAAAAAAAATTAGCAGTTGATCTATTTTGTATCTTTTCATTTTTCATCATTTCTGTTTTCCTTTCACTAAGGTGTGATACCCCATATTCAATCACTGTGCCTTTGATGTTTTTTTTAGTTTAAATTGCTCAATTATTTTTTTCTTGATTGAAAATCAGCTTAATACAAGCCAATAAATTTTTATTTAAAGTTCTGATGTTTCGCTTTTACAATGTAGCCCGGGTGAATACAATGATGGGTTTTCACCCATTTGTGTGAAAACCCATCAAATTTTAACTTATTTACTTCATGTATCGATTACTTATCGATTGTGTTTTGCAAAATGCTAATGATGCACGGCAATTTTTCTGGCAAGTGTAAATTGCGTGGATGATAAACGCAGGATGTATGTACCGGTTGAAAGATGCGATACATCAATGGTGTGTTTGCTGCCCGGGGCGAATGCTTTGTTAACAACCACCTCGCCCAGCATGTTTGTCATTTGAATCTCCATGCATTCAACAAGGGTTTCATCCAATGAAATTACAAAACTGTTGTTTACCGGATTGGGATAAATCCAGACACCAGAGGCAGGAATTTCATCAGGCATGTTGGTTTTAAAATCGATTTTTGACAAGCCGTTTGTGATAAAATTTGACCCGACGTTGGGAAAATCTTTTGAAAATCCCGGATTTATCAACAAATCTTTAGTGTCATTCTGCTTGTAAATTTTGTAAATAATCTCTTCTTCCTCTGCCATTCCAAGTTTCTCCCCGGTTAAAATATCATCTCCATAAATTACCAGAGCAATATTTTGGGAACCGGCCTGTGCGTAGCCGCAGCATTGCCCTTCGCTATCGAAAGCCCCAATAAAATCCCCGTCATTGATCAGTCCTGTTTCATCAGACGGAACAATTACCAAATGGCTGTTTGGTGTTGGCAAAACAGGATGCCACATTGGAGGTGCTGTAATTGACCCGGATGCCGGAGTAACATCGGGAATGGCAGTTGCTTTTGAAGAAAAATCCACAACAACATCGGATTCCGCATAAACGTAGTATGCGTTTCCGGGACTTAATGCATAAAGCGAATAGATGTTTTGTGCGGGCCAAAACACATTACTTCCTGCCACTTCTTTGGCCACCACAACCTCGGGAATGCCCAACACCGATGTAGTAGCCGTGTTTGAGGAGCTGAGCACAGGCAAAAGATTCCAGCCGGCAGTGAGCAATACTGTATTATCCGAAAGCGTACTCCCTTTAAAATCTATTAAAATGTCCTGATTTAATTTCATCACATAGCCGGCATAGGCATCCCAGTTGTTCAGATTGTTGATGCCTGCGTCCGGCCAATAAACGCCCCCGAAATTACTAAGGATAATAAGTTCATTAAGGTAGGGTGAAAAGAGCTCATCGAGATCGGGATTCAAAGGATCCAGGTAACTGGAAATGCCACTCCATCCCCCGTATTTAAATATTTGATGAAGGCTGAATCCTGTAAGGCCTGAAAGTGCCGACAGACCATTATCATAAAATTTACCATCTTTTTCAGGCCACATCGGGTCATAAGAACTTTCGGCAAAATAATCACTTCCTTCCCCTGATGAGAAAACCTTCCAGATAAAATCTTCTCCTTCATCAAAGCCCTCTTTAATATCAGGAGTGTAAATATCATCGCCGTAAGCAAAAAGTGCCTGATTGCTTGTGCCGTTCCAGGTGATATACCCTCCGCATTTTTCACCACGGGTGTTATCATTAAAAAACACACCGATCAAATCCCCAGATGCAAGCGCATTCCCATTTAGCTCGGGATTACAGTTTAAGGGGATCGTAATAATATGTGAAGTTCCGCCTGGGGTATATTGCCAGGTTGAGGGAATGCTTTGAGATAGAAATGACTTGCCCGAACAGCTTATCGCATCAATGTCGTCATCGAAGGCCTCATCTGAAAATGGATGATTAGAACCATCCATAAAAGAATAATAAAGCATGTTTGGATTTAAATTGCCCGATTCGTCAAGTAAGGTTAAAGGATCATCATTATCCACACTGAATAAAACTGCAAGTGCCTGCGATTGTATTTGATCATTCCATAACCAGACAAACTCGAAGGCATCCACATCAGTTTCAGGGAAAACATTGATTTGTGAGAAATGAACAGCTACACTAAAATGGAAAACACCGGCTGAAGACCCGAAATACTCATAGATGTTTGATGGTACCATGGGGTTTTGATTCACAGGATCAATATAAGTTGCTTCGTGGTCAACGGTAAAATAGGTTTTTAGTGTGGATTGAGGCAGGGTGCTGTGCATATCCAGGGCATCCACATCATCATCGTCTTGATTGCCATTGTCAGGATTCGGGCCAAGTTGCGGGTGCAGTGAAGTTTCATCGCATATTACCCCTGATGAGATCATCCCCAGCGGGAACCCACCAGATCCACCTGCCTGAAATTCTGCCTCAACAATTTCATCTTTTGCACTCGTAGTTCCAAATATTTTATTTTGCGTAGGAGAGGAACTGTTTATGGGAACACTTCCCTGAGTATCCGACCAGTTTGGGGGGCTATCATCGTCGAAGGAAATCAGGATATGATTCGGGGTAAATATTAAACTGTCGTCAAACGCAGGAACGGGAAAATTGCCACCAAACATGCTGAGGTCGGTATAAATCTGATCGATGCCATCGAGGTCGAAAAAGCTGGCGCTCAAAAGGGATCCGTTTCCTATTGGAATTACGGCACCTGTCATTCCGGGTGTTGACCAAGTATCGGTTCTCACCAAATTCCGGTCATTAACAACTCCATCCATTCCGCCAACAGGCAAAATTGTTCCATCATAGTAATAGCAATCACCGGGATCGAACAATTCATTCCCATTAGCCTGCTGATCGCTCAACTCGCTGTCGGAGCCAATATCAAGCGAAAACAGGAAGGGATATGCTGGTTGGGGCGGTTGATTTCCTGCAATAACACTTACAAGATAATCCTCAACTTCACCGGCGGGTGTTTGGCCACAGGATGGATTTGACCCATACGAAGCAGGGACGACCCTCATTCGTAATGGAGTATTTCCGAGAGGAGCATTTGCAGGTACTGAAATCGTGGCTTCATAAATTCCGTAATATTTGGGGGGTGCCGGCATAAACTGGACGAAATCATAAGACAGGCTCAATGAAAAAGCTTCGGAAGTGTCCAGGAAGTCACCATCCTGATTCCAGTCGATAAAAACTGTGGCTAAGGTGTTTTGAGTTCCAAAGGTATAACGAACCTTTACCCTGATGCCGTAGCTGCTCCCTCTTGAAAGATTCGTGGTGAACTGGGTTTTATTATCATTATAGCTTTTCCAGGAGGTTGAACCTGATTGCTCATTTTGAAGGGTGTTGAGCTGAACAGACATAATCATCGATGAATCGCCGGTGAGCGAGGATGCACTGCAATAGGGGCTCAGGTTGAAAATTGCAGCTTGCCGGTACGAAAAATCCGGGGCACCCGAATAAGGGGCAAGGCTTGAAATATAAAAATACCCATTGAAATTTATAGGGTTGGGAACATACCTAAACACTCCCCAATTCATGTGAAACAACCCTGCATTATCGTAGCCGTCGCAAACCCAGAAATGCGCGTTGTCGTTCTCATCGGCACCCCAGTATAACAGTGGCCTGCCGGGTGGTTGCAACATTTCGTTTTTAATTTTTGTTTTCCAGTTTGTAGTATCACTCATAAAAACCCATTTTGCACCATTGGGATAACCAAACCTGGTTTTCAATCCCGAAAGGATATTATCCATGTATGAAACAGATTCGGAGGTGTCGAAATCCATATCTGCAGCAACAGCGCAATGGTAGGTTAATTGGGCGATGTTTGCATCGGTGTTTGGCCAATACAGATAATTCGACATAGCAGAATAGTTGTAAGTCGTGGCAGCAAAATTGGCTTTTACTGTTGTGTATTTTCCGGTGCTGTTGGGGAATTCATCCTGATAAGAGTGAAAACCAATGCCGCTTGAGGGATAGCTGAAGTAACGAAGTATCTGTGCCATTGCCGTTGCCCCGCAGCCTGCCCAGGCATGGTTGCAGGCATGATAATATGGTTCATAGGGGCACGAATCGTTGTAGCTACATCCCTGATCCCAGGTTGTGCTCAGCATTGGAGCCAGGGCTTTGACCTGTTCCGGCTCCGGCTCGGGTTTCATCAGGGTCTTCCAAAGTGTCTGGATTTCCGGAGTTGGTTCAAGTTTTAAATTTACAACTTCCGATATGGTTTTGGCATGAGCATCCAGTAATCCCTGTAAGCCAGGAGGTACATTATCGCCGGTATATTTTCCCGTAATAGTGTAACCGATTACGGGCATTACAGCGTCAGAGGCTGAAACAATTATAAATCCATCGTTTTGGTTGATGTTGAAGATGTGATAAGCGGGAATTCCATTGCTGGTTTTTGTCGAAAACAGCGAAAGCATAATTTCATCGTAGCCCAATTGTTTTTCACTTCCTGCATTTTTAAAGTAAAAATTTTTACCAATCTGTTCAGCAACCTGCGGCTCAATGGTTTTGGAATAAACGCCAATTGAAATCAGCGAAAATAAAAGAAGAATCCGGAAAAAAATCATTGTTTTCATTTCTTTGTGTTTTTTGTTCAATTAATATGTATAAATTTCTATATCAATTCAGACCAATAAAAATAGCAATTATTTCTTGATGATAAGTAAGGCCATAAATATACACAAAAAAAGCCTTTCCCAAATTTCAGGAAAGGCTTATGGTAATTCGACCTCCTATTGCTTATTTACGAATTACTATTTTTTTCGAAATGGTATTTCCAGCTTTGGTGACACGCAGAACGTAGCACCCCTCAGGCAAGGACGAAACATCAATTGTTTCTGAAGTATTGGTGCTTTGAACTTCGAGAATTAGTACTCCAATAAAATTGATGATTTGGATATTTCCCAGTGGCGATGAAGACTCGTCAAGGCTGACTTTAATATAATCTGTGGCCGGATTTGGGTAAAGCTGCAATTCGCCAAAGGAGTTCACTTCGTCCAATCCTGTAATAAATGACATAGCGGAGATTCCATTGGATTTAAATTTGTTGCCAGAATCAGGTTTTTGGTCATCAAATTCAGGGTGCAATAAAATGTCATTGTCTGAACCGGGGCTGTATAGCCTGAAAATTACGGGTTCATTTTCTTGCATCCCGTCAATTTCAGGTGTTGTAATGTCATCCCCGTAAAGGGTAAGGACATTATCTTTTGCTGAAAGCGCAGTGTATCCTACACATAATCCATCTTTATTAAATCCCCCAAGAATATCTCCCTGTGCAAAAGCAGAGGAAACATTTTCAGGTATAAGCATCAGATGTGAATTTGGTGTAGGTGCAACCGTCTCCCAGGGTGAATTTTCGGTTTGGTAATTCATAATTGGATTGGTACCTGCAGGAGCTGATTTAGCAGGGAAACTTATCGAAACCGGGGATAAAACATATACGTAATACGATTCGCCGGGCAGGAGCATGCTGAGGCTGGTAATGTTCATCGCCGGCCAGTAAACTTTTGGCCCGGCCACTTCCTTAATCAGCATAATTTGTGGAATATTGAACAGGCTCGAAGTAGTTGTGGCCGAAGAGCTCAGTACGGGGATGATTTGCCAGCCGGGGTTGAGGTTCAGCGTTCGGTTACTCAGTGCAGTGCCCTGAATGTTGAGCACGGCATCCTGACTCATTTTTACAACATAGCCATCATAAGGATTCCATGTGTTTAGCGTGTTTATTCCTGTGGCAGGCCAATAAACCCCTGTAAAATTCTGCATAATGATCATATTGCTTTGAACAGGAGCAAGCATTGTTGACAGGTTGGTATTTGCTGGGGCAAGATAACTTGATGCACCTTTCCAGCCTTTCAGCATCACCAGCGAATGTGTGAGGCAGGTATTCAAACTTGTTAATGCCGAAACTCCCCAGTCGTAGTAGTTGCCATCGAAATTGGGCAGGGTTTGATCGTAGGTTACCAAAACCGGGTGTGTTGTTGCATCACTCCAGGTAAACACCTTCCATGTAAGTACTTCTCCGTTTACAAATCCATCCTTTGCAAGTGTGGTTATATCATCGCAAAATGCCGATACACTTACGTTATTCACACCATCCCAAACAGCGTATCCGCCACACATTTCAATGCCGTTGAAGTCGGTATAGAAAACTCCGGCCATATCTCCATTTGCAAGCAATACGCCATTTACAGAAGGATTGGCAGACAAGGGGATGGAAATAATATGAGAAATGTTGGTTGAAGTATATTGCCAGTTTGCAGGTAAAACCTGAACTGATCCTGTTTTGGTATCCGTGCCATTTGTGTTGGCAACGGTTAACGAAACCTGATATGTTCCAGGTGTAGCATATGTTACAGGGGGTGGAGTGGAGCCAATAAATGTAAGCGGATTTCCTCCCGTAAATGTCCAGGTCCAGTTTGTGGGTGCATTTGTTGATAAATCGGTAAATTGAATGACTTGTCCTGCATAAATGGTACTGTTGATTGGCGAAAAATCTGCCTTGGGTATTGATGGTAAGGTTGGGGAGCCAAAAATAGCAATGGCGTCAATATCATCTTCAAAAAAATCGGTGCAGAATTCGAAGGCCCAACCATCCAAAAATGAAACATATAATTTATTGGGGAAGAGCAAACCCGATTCATCAACCATGGTTGTGGGGTCGTTTTCGTCCACACTAAAAATTACAGCTAAGGCAATGTAGCCCCATTGCGGGTTATCAACCCATGCAAATTCAAAAGCATCCACGTCGGTGCCATAAGGCAGTCCCAGGTTTGTTTGAGCATTGATAACCTCTATTGCATTTCCGCCTTCGGCCAGATAAATACTTCCGGGATTTAGCAAATTTCCGTATGCATCAAAACTTGTAGCTTCGTGGTCGGCACTGAAATATGTCCGTTGAAGGTCATCCAAACCGGCAGGTGCGTCCAGTGCATCCACATCATCATCGTGTTCGTTTTGGTTGGGCATAGCCATATTAGGGTCAGGTGTGAGATTGCTGTGAATGGCTACCTCATCGTATTGAGGAAACAAGTTGAGAACAGGCACCGGGAAGGGTGTAGAAAGATTCAAATCAACTTCAATTATCTCATCCTGAGTTGCTGACTGGCCATAAATTGATCCATTGGGCGAAAATCCCATCACAGGAATGCTTCCCGAGGGATCGGTATATGGGAAAGCATCGTCATCATCAAATGAAATCAAAAGGCTGTCGGCAGTATGAATATAGGGTTCATCAAATTTGGCAATGGGGGGTAAGCCTTCACCAAAATCCAACTGGCGCAAATCGCATATTGCAAGGTCGATCCCGTCGAGGTCGAAAAAGTCAGCACAAACCTGTTCAATTGGAATTCCTGACATTACCGGAGCCATAGTTCCCGGAACACCACCATCGGGGAAGGGGTCAAAACCGAATGCCCCGGCATCATCAAAAAATCCGTCAGTTCCCGGCACAGGCATATAGGCTCCCTGTAAGAGGTAAGCATCGCCGGGGTCAAACACTTCGTCCATGTCAAATTGAGGATCGCTCATTTCGGTGTCAGAACCAATATCAACCGAAAAAATGATCTGATGATTGTTTGTTTGCTCTTCTTCATTAATTCTCACAAAATAGTCTTCTACCTCCCCATCTGTGGCTAATCCTGTATAGCTTAGATTTGCTTGTGAGCTTAAGCGAAACCGTGCATAAGTCCAGCCGGTAAAAGCCGATGCCGGGATGTTCAGATTCAGGCTGTTGGTTCCATTCGTGATGCTGATGTTTGTAAAAATTTGTTCTCCCGCATCAGCCCAGTCGCCATCCTGGTTAAAATCCATCCAGGCATTCAGGAAACCGCTGCCAAAGACATTGATATTGATCATCACACTGCTCCCGGCAACCATGGGTGGGAAAACCACACCATCTTCATCATCAAGGTTGTTGTTGTCGTCGCCGGCACAATTTACATGGGGTTGTCCGTCATTTTCGGTATCGATAAGTGAGCCGAGGAAAAGATTTGGCGGAGTGGACACTTTGTGATAAGCGCCGCTGCTGGCCGAGAGCGTAGGGTATCCGGGGTTGTCGGGAGCATCGCCCCAGTCATAATTGCTCTGTGGAGGGTTCTGGTTGGGATACATTCCAAAAATTGCTCCCTGATAAAAGGTAAAGTTATATCCGGATAAAGGATTTAGGTTGGTAACCGGAAAATAGCCATCGTACAAGCCGCCCCAGCCCCAGTTGAAATGGAAGTAATCACTGTTGTTGTATCCGTCGCAATTGAAGTTGTGAGCCATATTTGCTCCATCCCAGCCATAATAAACGAGTGGCCTGCCCAGGTTCAGATCCGCTTTGAGCATCGAAATCCATGTTGCGGTGGTGTAATTGTTTTTCCATTTCCATTGTAGCGTGCTGGCATAATTGAAATTGTTTTTCAGGGCATCCTCAATGTCTGTATCCCAGTATGTCCCCATAGGTGCTGAACCATAAGGACCGTAGTTCATATCAACAGACACCCCGCAGTGAAACATCAGTTGGGCCACCTGAAAATTGACAGCGCTTAGCGATACGGGCATGGCAGCATAGTTATAGGTAGCTGTGGCAAAATTTGCACTTATGGTACCATAAGTTGGGTGAACATAGGAATTTGTTCCTATCCCGGTTGACGGGTGCTGCCAGAAATACATTACCTGGGCCATCGAAACAGCAACGCATCCTGCATAAGCATGACCTCCGGGACCGGCTGCATCCACAGGACATTGCTGGTTGTAAAAGTTGTCCTGGTTCCAGGTGGTAATCAACATCGGGGTAACCCCTTTTGATTCGGGTACTGCAGGAACCATTTTCTGGTACTTTGCCCAGCTAGCATCAATTTCAGCATCACCTTCCAGGTTGTTGTCGATCACTTCTGCAATCTGCAGTTCGAAGCGATTCAGCATTTGATCGAAAGCAGGAGGCAAATTATTCCCGGTCCAGCTTCCGGAAGTGCTGTACCCCAAAACGGGGATGGTATTGTCGTTGGCAGAAACGATGATAAATCCATCCGCACTATTCACATTAAAAATGTAATACAGCGAATTATCATTGTAAGTTTTGGTGGAGAATAAATTCAAAACCACCTTGTCATAGGATAATGATTGGGTTTTGTTACAGTTTTCCCAATAATAGTTTTTGCCGACTGTTGCGGCATCATTGGTTTCAACATGTTCAGCTTTTAAGATCGTTGAGATCATAAGCAAAAGAACCAGAACGATTGTAAATGTTTGTGTTTTCATGACATTTTATTTTTTGTATTAGCAATAGTTAGATCGAAAACCGGTGATTCCAACAGTATGCCAATGGAAGGTTTCCTAAAAATAACACGTATTGAATTTGCTTTAAAGCACAAAAAATCAAATGGTTAAATGGCCTGAAAATGTTTTGGTTCTGGATATTTATCCCGAAAGGAAAAAGGAATATTCATAGGCATTTTCACCCAATAGGGTGAAAATGAAGGTGAGATTTAATAAACTGCTTCAGAAAATTATGGCCATGAATTTCCAGAGTTGTTATTTTATGGAAATTCCATTCTTTGAATAAGCTATCCGGATTAGTAAAGGTTTACGGGGGTGGTACTGGCAGTAGTTGCATCATTAAAAATACAAATCCCGCTCACCATTTTTAATCCGCTCAATGCGGTTTTCAAGTTCTTCCAGACGGACAAAACCTGCGAGTTCCTTTTTGTTTTCTTCTATAACTTTCCAGCCTTTTGCAACCACCTCAGGTTTGGCGTAATCTTCGAGATATTCGGCCAGGGTGAGGATGGCATTGGGCGTACAATAGCGCTTGATGAATCCCGGAACCGAAAATTCCATGAAATGCTCGCCGGTGCGGCCTTTGCGGTAACAAGCAGTGCAGAAGGAGGGCAGGAAACCGTTTTCCAGCAACTCATCGATTACTTCGCTCAATGAGCGGGGGTCATTAATTTTGAATTGTTCCTTGTTAAGGTTTTGATTTTCGTTGAGGGAGTTGGAGTAAGCACCAATTTCCAGCTTTGTGCCGCCATCAATTTGCGATACACCATAATGAATCACTTCGGTGCGCACGGCATGGCTTTCGCGTGCAGTGAGAATCATGCCGGTGTAAGGCACTGCCAGTCGCAGGATAGCAATGATCCGCACAAAGTCTTCATCACTCACTTCATATTGCGGATTAATATTTAGCTCGGAGGCATCTTTGATGCGGGGGAAACTGATGGTGTGAGGCCCCACATCGTAAACAGCCTCAAAATGGTTGGTGTGACGCACCAGCCCCATTACTTCAAAGCGCCAGTCGTACAAGCCGAACAATGCCCCGATACCCACATCGTCCACACCGGCTTCCTGGGCGCGGTCGAGGGAGGTGAGGCGGTAGTTGAAGTCCTTTTTCGGGCCACTGGGGTGAAATAGTTTGTATGCTTCAGGGTGGTAGGTTTCCTGAAAAACCTGGTAGGTTCCGATGCCCGCTTTTTTTACGGTGCGGAATCCCTCGATGTCAAGAGGTGCCGCGTTGATGTTAACCCGCCTGATTTCTCCATTACCTTTTTTTACACCATAAACCAGTTTTACAGTATGAGCGATGTAATCGGGATTGTACCTGGGATGCTCCCCATATACCAGTATCAGGCGTTTTTGACCATTTTCCTCAAGAGCCTCGGTTTCTTTTATTATTTCATCATCGGTGAGTGTGCGGCGCACGGCAAATTTATTGGAGGCCTTGAATCCGCAGTACTTGCAATTGTTGATGCAATGGTTGCCGATGTAAAGTGGCGCAAACAAAACAATGCGGTTTCCGTAAACCTTTTTTTTGAGTTCCCGGGCACCATTTTTAATTTCTTCGATGAGTTGCGGATCGTCAGCGTTGATGAGAACGGCGGTTTCTTCGAGGGTGAGGCGGTTTTTGGCGAGTGATTTTGCAATCACTTCGCGTACACGTTCCTGCGTTGGCTTTGCCTTGTTTAGAAATCCCCAAATTTCATCAGCATCGATAAAAGGCTTCATCGGTTCATCAGGGATGGCATATTTTTCGGGGGTAAAAATCATTTTGGTATTTATTTACTTAATCAATAATTCGCATGCAAATTACTGAAATTTAAAGCTTCCTAAAGTTTACAATATTGAACCATTTCCCGGGGTCATATTTCAACTTTTAACCCATCATAAGCCGGATGAATGTAATCGGCAAGTTTTGTGTCAAGGTCATTGTGTTTCCCGATAAAATGGCTCATGTGCGTGAGGTAAGCCTTTTCGGGTTTTATCATTTCGATGATTTCGACAGCTTCGTTAACGGAAAAATGGCTGGGGTGTGTGGAATTGCGTAATGCATTTACAACAAGTACTTTCGATCCTTTTATTTTTTTTAGTTCTGCATCATCGATGAAGCTGGCATCGGTGATGTAGGTGAAATCACCAAAGCGAAATCCCAGAATGGGGATTTTATCATGTTGAACGATGATGGGAATAAATTCAAAGCCGTTGATGCTGAAAGGGGTGGTGTCAATTTCGTTGAGATTGATTTGAGGGGCACCAAAATAGCGCTGAATGCTGAAGATATAGGGGAATTCCGTTTGAATCATGTCGAGTGTGCGTTTCATTCCATAAATGTCGATGCGTTTGTTGAGTACGTAGTTGAATGCCCGCACATCATCGAGCCCTGCAATGTGGTCGCGGTGCTCATGGGTGAAAAGGATGGCCGAAAGGTTCATCACTTTTTCGCGCAGCATTTGCATCCTGAAATCGGGGCCGCAGTCGATCACAAAAACTTCCTCACCCACTTCAATCATCACCGATGAACGGGTTCGGTTATCGCGCGGATCGCTTGAGGTGCATACAGGGCAATCGCAGGTTATTACAGGCACGCCAATGGAAGTTCCTGTTCCCAAAAAAGTTATTGTCATTTTACTGTTCCCCATGTTTATCTTTTTTAACCTGTGGCAGTTACACCCTCAGCGTATTCATAATTTTAAAAAATAGAGGTAGAAAAAGTATTGCTTAGCGCTAATAAATCAAATCCTCTATCCCTGACTTTAATGACAGCAGTTGATTTTTCAATTTATCAGGATCGTTTACCAGCATATTTTTGCTCATCTCCCGGTGCAAGAACACTTTTCCCGATTTGTTGCAACAATCTTCATCCATTTCAAAAAGCATAATTTC
The DNA here is from genome assembly GCA_021740425.1 of Bacteroidales bacterium. GTDB lineage: Bacteria > Bacteroidota > Bacteroidia > Bacteroidales > 4484-276 > SABY01. The sequence continues at coordinate 15,140 of JAIOZV010000041.1, forward strand.
AATAGTTTTGTTAAGGTCGGGATGCAGAAATCCGCCATGATAATTATTAAGCATCATACCCTTATAGCTTTTGCTGTCGATCTCTGCGCGAATTGCGTAAATTCCGTCAGGAGGAATTAATTTGCTGTCTTCTTCAATGTTTAAGGTAAAAGTTTTCATCCCGAGTTGCGCATACAAACTGCTTCCGTTGCAAAACAGGGTATCGATAAAATAAATGTGGTCGAGATAGGCGTTGGCATGCATGATCTTGCCGTCTTTCAATGATTTGCGGATTTTTGTGGAGCCCACCGTTTCCTTTTCAAGTTCCTGCCTGGGAATTTCCACTACTTCAAAGTCGAGTTCTTTGCCCAACGCTTTTAGTTTATCGTAATTTCCTTCCTTGTTGTGTCCGAAATAGTGATTGTATCCCACCACAATTATTTTGGCTCCAAGTTTGCCTACCAGGAGGTTTCGCACAAAATCATCAGCGGTGGTTTTTGAAAATTCGAGAGTAAAATTGATGATTACCAGGTTGTCGAGCCCTGTTTTTTTGAGCAGTTCAATTTTCTCACTCTGCGAGTTGATCATTTCCAAATCCTTGCCTTTGGTTTCGGGATATAAAACTTTGCGTACGTGAGGATAAAAAGTAATTAAAACGGATTCGCCCTGGATAGATCTGGCTAATTCGTTGAGCCGGTTAATTAAAACCTGATGTCCGATGTGCACCCCGTCAAATGATCCGGTGGTAACAACACACTGCTTTATTCGCGGAAGATTATCTGTGTTTCTGTATATTTTCACGATCAGTTACTTTAATAAACAGCCACAATATTACACCATTGCATCCGAAATAATTTAGGTGGTGGAGTGGCAAAGCATTTCTTAATCTTAATTTAATAGATCTTTTGCTGTTGGGTGTTTGAATTCTTTAAAAGTGAATATTTTAATAGTCATTTGGGAGGGAGCTATATTAGTAAATTTATCATTTAATGTTATTCTGTGGTATTAAAATAAAACTGTTACACCGGCAGAGTTACCGTAAAAACCGTTCCTTTATCGGGTTCACTTTCTACTTTAATAGTGCCATTATTGAGCTCAACAATTTTTTTTACAATGGACAGTCCCAGCCCGCTTCCTGAAATATTCCTGGTTTTGGGGTTTTTAATTCTGGAAAAGTCTTTGAATAATTTGGCCTTATCCTCCTGGCTTATTCCAATGCCTGAATCCTCCACAATGATTGTTGTTTTTGCTTTGGCAACCCTGATATCAATATCCACAGTGCCTTTTTGCCTGTTGTATTTTATTGCATTGGAGATGAGATTATTCAAGATAATTTCCATTTCTTCCGGATCAAGAAACTTTTCCACTTTTTCGGGGCTGTTCAGCGATATTTCCACTTCTTTTTGGATGGCAAAAGGCATCATGGTGTCGATGGCATTGCGTGTGATGGTTACCAAATCGGTATTTTCTGATTTTTGGCTGGGTTTTCCCGATTCGATTTTGGTGAGGTCGAGCAAGTCGAAAATAAGGTTGCGCATGCCTGTGAGCCGTTTGAGGGAGCGATCCACAAGTTCGTCGTAATCGCTGAGGTTGCTGCCCAACTGGCGATCCTTAATCATATTCAGGTAACCTTCCACTGCATTCAGCGGAGCCTTGAGTTCGTGTGACAACACCGACAAAAACTGGAAACGGATTTGTTTGCCTTCCTGTTTCATATCGCGAGCCATGCGCTTCAGATAAATTTGTTTTGCAATGGTTTCGAGCGATGATTTGAGTTCCAGTGGGGTAAACGGCTTAGGGATGAAATCCACAGCGCCATCATGGGTTGCTTTTACGGCAAGTTCGAGCGAGGCATACGATGTGATCATCACCACAAACATGTCGTATTTTTTTTTTGCGGATATACTCCAGTACCTCCACGCCTTGTATGCCCGGAAGTTTATTGTCGAGCAAAACAATTTCAGGTAGTTCGCGGTCAGCAATTTCTATCCCCTCTTCACCGCTTGCTGCCTCGCTAACTTCAAAATCGTAGAATTCATCCATAAATGGGTAATCTACCCTGAAATTGCGCAGGATTCGCACCACTCCAGAGCGGATGCCGGGTTCATCATCCACCACCAAAATTTTTAATGTAGCCATATCAATTATATTTTCAGTAGTTTTTTAATTTCTTTTTCGAGCTGGTCGCTGCGTATTCCTTTATCCAACAATAAGTCGGCTTTAATCCACGACTTATTGCTTTCTTCGTTTATGTCGAAACTCATACCCGTTTCGGCTGTGACGGCAGTGGCAAGTATCACCGGAACATCAGGATATTTCTTTTTCATTTTGTAGCTCAGCACAAATCCGCTGTCTTCATTTTCCATCATCAGGTCGAAAATGGCCAGGTCGGGTTTTAGCGATTCAATTACTTTTTCTCCTTCAAATTGCCCGTCTGCAGTTACTACTTCAAAACCAAAATTTTCAACTTTTAGCTTAAGCTGATATAAATAATCCATGTCGTCATCAACAATCAAAACCGTTTTTTTCATTTTGTACTTTTTTATCCAGATGTGTACTTTAAATCTATTTAATTTTTTAATAAACCGATAACAAATGCCGTATATGCCGGGGCAACTAATGATCAATTAGTATCCTGCTGACCCCCTCGGAAAAGTTACTTTAAAAGTTGTTCCGGTTTTTCCGGCCTGATTGTCGGCGTTCGATTTTACTTCTATCTGACCCTGGTGCATTTTCACAATTCCATAAACCAGAGGCAGGCCTAAACCAGTGCCTTTTCCTGTGCCTTTTGTTGTAAAAAATGGCGTAAAGATATGTTCCATATTTTCTTTTGAAATACCTGTTCCTTCATCAGTAACGGTGATAGAAACATTTTCCTTATCACCGGTAATGGTGATTTGGATTTGTCCTCCGTCAGGCATGGCTTCTACCGCATTTTTTTCAAGATTGGTCAGCACCTGCATCATTTGATCGTTGTCAATATTGGCCATTGGATCCACGATTTTACTTTCGGAGTATATGGTGATATTTTCGGGTTTGATAATAGAAGCAATGCTCTGTTTTACGAAGTCGATGATGTTGGTGGGGACAAGATTAACCTGGTTTTTGCGTGCAAAGTTGAGCAATCCGCCAACAATTTTTTTGCATCTGGCAGCTTGCTCTACAATGAGTTCAAGGTCTTCGCGGACAGGGTCGTCTTCGCTGGCTTCATCCTTGAGGATGTTGCTGTACATGGTAATTACCCCAAGCGGATTGTTGAGTTCATGGGCTATGCCTGCTGACAATTGCCCCATGCTTGCAAGCTTTTCCGATTGTTTTAAAGCCTGGCGTGTGGAGGCCAGACTTTCATTTGAAATATTCAGATCGCTGATCGACTTATGCAATTTTTCGATGCTGTATGGCAGACACATTTCATCTTCGGCAAGCCCCTGGATAATTGCAATGGCGTGCTCGCGGCAGGTGTCGTAGCCGCATGAGCCGCAGTTCAGGTGATCTTTAATTTCAAATTTTCCGATGGATTTCAGCACTTTTGAAATTTCTTCTTCGCCGGGAACCGACATTCGACGATCCCGGGTTTCGTGCTGCTGCGAAAAATCGAGTTTGCTGAATTTCTCTACATTCCTTTTCCATTCATCCATATCAATATCCTGTAATCTTTTTCTAACGTAGTTGCTTACGTTGGCACGGCGGCTGTATCGGGATCCGCGTTTCGACATGCCCGGGCCAACGATGCAGCCCCTGCAGCAGAGGAGTTCGAGGTGGTGTTTGTTTTCTTTTTCATTTTCAAATTCGCGGATTGCCTCCCTGAAGTTTACCCTTCCTGATGCTACAATTACATTTTCGTTTAGTATGTCTTCAGAAATGCCAGCGGTTTGGAGCAATCCGCGACTCACCGGGAAAATAGCACCTTTGCCTCCATGAGGCGGGTCAAAATCTGTTGGGTTTACATTTTCGGGCGTAATGTTGTTTTCCTCAAAAAGAGTTCTTAATTCTTTGAAAGTGATGGCCTCATCCACTTCATCTGACTCAGCTTTTTTAGCGATGCATGGCCCTATAAACACCACTTTGGTGTCGTTGCCATACTTTTCTTTCACGATGCGGGTCATGGCTACCATTGGCGAAACAACTTTGGCCAGATCACCCACCAGTTGAGGGTGGTAATGTTCGATATAGAAAACTATGGCAGGGCAATCCGATGAAATGCTGCCATAATCAGCCAGCTCATGATGCAACTCCTTATATTTTGCTGCTACCAGATCGGCTCCAAATGCCACCTCACACACCAGGCTGAATCCAAGCCTTCGGACCATTCCAACGAATTTTTTGTAATCGTCCATTTCGGTAAACTCAGCCGGAAAACTCGGGGCAATTATGGCGGCAACCTTTTGCTCCTGCTTCAGAAGTGTTTTTAAATCATCATCGGTTTGCAGGAAAATTTTTGCTCCCTGACTGCAAACAATGGTGCAGTTGCCGCATCCAATGCAACGCTCGTTGATAACTTCGGCCTGGCCATTTACAATGCGAATGGCTTTTACCGGACATTCCCTAACACAGGTATAGCAAACCCTGCAACGATCCTTTACTGTAAACACCAATTGTTTTCGTCTCGAGTGACTCATGGGTTGGTTGGGTTAATTGTTAATGGGTTATTGAGTTATTGAGTTATTGAGTTATTGGGTTATTGAGTTATTGAGTTATTGGTTAATCGTTATTGGTTGCCGAAGGGAATATTCGTCTGAGTAGGAGAAAAGCCTGGTATCAAACGTTGTTGATTTTGAGGCAGTCTTATTTATCGGCCGGATTGAAGTATTAAATTTCCAGCTTAACCAACCTGTTTTTCTCTGTAACTTTGTCTGTTTATCCATGATTTTGAAATTATTAAAGCAATACATCTCGTTTAAAATAGGTGGTTTGAAATTTTTCCCTGAACGAATCATTTTCCTTTCCGCCATATTTTTCAAGAAGTTCTTTTACAGCAGGATTTTTATAGGATACTTTGATGGATTCCTTTTCGTCAATATCATATAGCGTTTTTAACCTTGCCTTTACAGCTTCCTTGTTTTTTGTAATGGGTTGTCCGCCGCCACTGATGCAGCCACCCGGGCATGCCAGGACTTCGATAAATTGAAGATCATTGCGCCCGGCTTTGATTTGCCCGATAATTTCTCTGGCGTTTGCGAGGCCATTTACGGCTGCTACCCCTATTTTGATTTTTCCGATTTTAGTATGAAGCTCCTTAATGTTTTTATTGCTTCGGAATTGTGTGATTTTAAAATTGAGCAGGTTTTTGCCGGTCAACCGATGATATAAAGTGCGGTAAACAGCCTCAGCTACTCCGCCGCTTGCGCCAAATATTTTTCCTGCCGAGCTGCGGATACCAAAGGGGCTGTCGGCCAATTCAGGTGCTGCCTGCTGAATGTCGAGCCCGTAGAGTCTGATTAATCTTGCAAGTTCGCGGGTTGTAAGTACGGTGTCAACATCCTGTATTCCTTTGTGGGTATTTTCCTCGCGTTGCGCTTCGAATTTTTTTGCCGTACAAGGCATCAGCGATACCGAATGGATGGATTCTGTTTTAATTTTATATTGCCTTGAAAAATGATGTTTTATCAGGCTGCCCATAATTTGTTGCGGCGACTTGCAAACAGAGATATGATGCAGCATGTCGGGATGATATTCTTCCATGAATTTTATAAAAGCCGGACAGTCGCCCGAAAACATTGGGAGTGTATGATTGTTCTCTATCCTGCTTACCAGTTCATCCACAATTTGCAATACCATCATATCAGCCGCGAAGGCAGTTTTGAATATCTTTTTAAAACCTATTTTTCGTAAGGTTGCAACCAGCATTCCATCCATCTCTTTCCCCGACTTTATATTGAATTCTTCGGCGAGTGAAACTGAAACTGTTGGTGAAATTTGTACAACAGGATATTTCTCAGGGTTTTGCAGTGCTTCCTGTACCTGGCTAATGTTGTCTTTTTCGTGCAAAGCACCTGTTGGGCAAACCATGATGCATTGACCGCAGGTTACGCAGTTGGAAATATTGAGTTGGTTGTTGAAAGTCGTCCCAACTAAAGTATTCATTCCTTTACCAATGAAATCGAAGGTTGAAATCCCAATTTTTTCTTTACACATTCTCACGCATCTTCCACATAAAATGCATTTGTCGGGGTCGCGCACAATAGCTGCACTCGAAGGGTCTTTTTTAAGATTGGACTTTACAATGGGTAAGCGGCGTTCTCTGATTCCCATCTCTTCGGCCAGCGATTGTAATTCACAGTTTTTGTTGCGAATGCAATACAAACAATCGTCGGGATGGCTTGAAAGCAGCAATTCAATTATGGTTCTCCTTGCTCTGATTACCTTTGGTGAGTGAGTGTGAATTTTCATCCATTCGTCCACCTGGTGCGAACAAGATGGGACAAGTTCATCATGACCTTCAATCTCCACAACACAAATTCTGCATGCGCCGGTTGGAGTAAAATTCTCCATGTTACAAAGCGTTGGAACAGTAATTCCATTCCTGCGGAGCGTTTCCAAAATGGTATCTCCTTTCCGTGCTTTGATGACTTTATTGTTTACTTCGATATTGAAAATCATTTTTTAGTTGCTAATATTTGTGATGTAGTTTTGATGGTCATTGTTAGTCGCTGCTGGTCGTAGATGGACATTGATAGTCATTTAAAAATTTATTAACCCAATAACGAATACCCTAATAACGAATAACCTGATACCGAATTCAGATTCACTCAAAGAAGGCCTGTTATAAAATATCGATTGCTGAAAATTTACAAACCTCATAGCAAATTCCGCACTTGGTGCATTTGTCCTGATTGATAAAATGTGTTTGTTTAGCAGTTCCTGTTATGGCATCTTCCGGGCATTTTCTAAGGCACGCTATACATCCTGTGCATCGCTCTGCACTAATTATGTATGAACGTAAATCCTTGCACACATTGGCGCGGCATTTCCTTTCGTAGATGTGTTCTTCAAATTCATCCCTGAACCATTGCAAGGCTGAAAGCACAGGATTAGGAGCGGTTTTTCCAAGGCCACATAAAGATGTTTCCCTGATCACCTCAGCCAGGCTCTCCAATTGAAGAACCCCTTTGAACCTCATGAGCGACTCGTGTCCGTTTTCTTCGTTGGGTTTATTTGTGATTGCATCCAGAATTTTATACATCCGGTTGGTGCCTTCGCGGCAAGGAATGCATTTTCCGCACGATTCGTTCTGCAGAAAATTGATAAAGTATTTTACGATATCAACAATGCATTTGCTGTTGTCCATCACCACCAGGCCTCCCGAGCCCATAATCATATTTTGCTCCCTGAAAACCCTGTAATCAATTTTAATATCGATGTTTTGTACAGGTATCAGGCTTCCCGATGGCCCGCCAATCTGAACTGCCTTTAGTGTTTTGGAGTCTTTGATTCCACCTCCGGTTTCATAAATTATCTCCTCGATGGAAATACCAAACGGAACTTCTATAATTCCGGTATTGACAATATCACCGGTGAGTGCAAAGAGTTTGGTACCTGAGCTTCCGGGCGTCCCAATATCGCTAAACCATTTAGGCCCATTCATCATGATCAGCGGTACATTGGCCAGCGTTTCAACATTATTCACCACCGTTGGTTTGCCAAAAAGGCCTTTTTCGGTGGGGTAGGGTGGTTTTGTCCGGGGCATTCCGCGCCTGCCTTCCAGACTTTTAAGTAAGGCAGTTTCTTCGCCACAGACGAAAGCTCCGGGCCCCTCGCGCAGAAATATCTGAAGGTTGAATCCGCTCTTGAAAATGTTGCTGCCCAAAATGCCATTGTCCTTGGCTTGTGTCAGTGCTGTTTTTAATCTGCTTACTGCCAGCGAATAATCTGATCGAATATAGATGTATGCCTTTGAGGCTCCTATAGCGTAAGCAGAAATCGCAATCCCCTCAATCAGCCTGTGTGGGTTGCCTTCGACGAGCGTGCGATCCATGTATGCTCCCGGGTCACTTTCATCGGCATTGCAAACCAGATATTTTTGCTCGCCACCATTTGACCTGACTACATTCCATTTTTTAGCTGTAAGAAAACCACCGCCCCCCCTGCCCCGCAGTCCGCTTTGTTCTATCTTGTCGGTTACTTCTTCGGGGCGGTAATTCAAAATGGTTTTAATAAATGCCATATAACCCTGCCTTGCCAGATATTCGTCAAGGCTTGTTGGAGCTATTTCTCCACAATCATAAAGTAATACCCGCTTTTGTTTCTTGAAAAAGGGGAGGTCATTGATGATGGGCACATTTTCCCAGTATTCATGGTTTTCGTTCCTCAACTGACCCAGGACGTGGTTTTCTGAAATGTGGCTGTGAAAGCATTCATCCAATATGGATGCAACATCTGAAGATGTAACTTTTTGGAAGCTCACCCTTGCCTTTCCCGGTGATTGAAAATCGAGAAGAGGTTCGGCGCTGCAGAGGCCTATACAGCCAACCTCCACAACATCAGCGTCAAAATTATTTTTATCCAGGTATTGCCTTACTGCACTTAGGGTATGATCAGCTCCGGCAGCTATTCCGCAGGTTCCTGTTCCAATAAATATTACCGGCTTTTTAAGATTACGCCTGAGCAATAAATTTATTTTTGTTTTAGCTTCCTCGGTGTATTCTCCGGTGAAGTTAAGCATAACGTTTTCTATTAAATATTTTGTATTGGCCTCCATCTTGCTTACACCCCCTCTTTTTCTTTAATTGAAGCAATTATTTCGATAATCTTACCGGCATCCGGATTGGAGTAGAAAACTTCATTTACTTTCGCTACAGGAGCCATCCCGCAAGCACCCATGCAAGGCTTTGTTTCAACGCTGAACAATTTTCTTCCCTTTGTTTGGTTTTCGGAAATGCCAAGGGTTTTTTTAAAGTCCTTAAGCAGGTGTCCCGATCCTTTCATGTGACAGGCAGTTCCGTTGCAAAGACAAATATTGTATTTTGCGGATTCTGTAAATTTGAATTGATCATAGAAGGAAGAAACTGCAAAAACTTTACTGGTAGGGATTTTAAGATGGTCTGCTATTTTTATCACGGCAGTTTCAGAAATGTATCCCTCCGCTTTTT
>JAIOZV010000042.1 GCA_021740425.1 Bacteroidales bacterium
ACTTTAAGCTCGTAGGCCTGGGAAATACTAAGTACATACTCGAAATAGCTAATCTCGCCTTCGTTGAGGCTTGTATTGCTGTCGCGGATAATTTGATCTGCCTTCGAAAGAACCTGCTCCTGGTATCTGACGATCATTTGCCTGTATTTCGCTATTTCGTTTTGAAGCAAATCAACTTCAGATTCCAAACGGTTCATTTCAAAGTAGTAATCGTTGGAAGCCTGCTCCTTTTGCAACTTTGCTGCCTGCACTCTGCCCGATTGGGACCAGAACCAAACGGGGAAGCTTACGCCTACATGCCAGCCCTCAAACCCGTCCACTTTATCAATACTTTGGTTAAAATAGCCAATACTCAAATCCGGAAGGTGTTTGTTGCTTTCCATCTTTACGGCAGCATCCATCAGGTTGGTTTTTGTTTCGAGGTATCGCAGACCCGGAACATCCAAAGGAATACTATCAACGGGCTGAGCTTCCAATTCAATTTCCTGAATCTCGCCCTTGGGCATATAATTACCGGTAATCCCTAAAAGTGTTTTCAGATTTTGTTCGTAAGCCAATTTTTCGAGTTCAAGTTCATACAATCTTTGCCCGATAGCCAAAGCCTGGGTTTCGGCCACAGATTGTGAGAGTAGATTTATTTCACCGGTTTCGTATTTTAGTTTCACCGCACGCAAAAATTCGGCATAAAGACCTTCCTCCTCTTTGGCGAGCTGATACTTGGAAAAAGCTGTAAACCAGTTGTACCATGCCGATTTTACATTGCTTACAACGCTTCGCTCTGTGAGTGTGTATTCGGTTTCGCGCAACTGCAAAAGCCTTTTCTGGTATTTTCTCTGTGAGGTATAAATCGTAGGAAACCCGAAGGATTGGGTGAAGTCGAAGTATTTGTCGTTTATTGAGCTGTTGATTTGCCCCCACTGATACATAAACTCAGGTGCGGGCAGGTTGAATGAAGTTTTTTTAAGTTTTTCGGCAATCTCAATATTCAGCCTTGAGTTTTTAATTTCGGCGTTGTTTTCGAGTGCTAACTGAATGGCTCTGTCGAGTGATAATTTTTCATCAAAGGCATTGGCCTGAGAAAAAAGTAAGGAAGGAGCCAGTAAAATTAACATTATGGGTGCTGCCTTTTTGATTGTTTTTTTCAATGACCCAAGTTTGAATCCATCGTTAAATATCAGGTACAAAATGGGGAGAACCACCAGGGTTAAAAATGTTGAGGAAATAATACCCCCAATGACGACCGTTGCCAGTGGGCGCTGTACTTCAGCACCTGCCGCAGTGGAAATGGCCATAGGCAAAAAGCCTAAAGCAGCCACAAAAGAAGTCATCAACACCGGACGCAAACGCTCGGAAGTACCTGTCCTTACACGTTCGTAAATATCATCCATCCCTTCTTTTTGCAATTGATTGTAGTAGGATATCAACACAATGCCATCGAGAACAGCTACCCCGAAAAGTGCAATAAACCCGACACCGCCTGAAATGCTAAAGGGCATGTCGCGAAGATAAAGTGCCCAAATACCACCTACTGCCGACAGCGGAATGGCGGTAAAAATCATGATGGATTGCTTGAGCGAGTGGAAGGTGAAATACAATAAAACAAAAATGAGAGCAAGGGCAACGGGAACGGCAATGCTCGAACTTCTTTGAGCAGCCTTAAGGTTTTCGAAGGAGCCCCCATAGGTAAAGTAGTATCCGGGTGGTAATTTCATCTCGGCCTGAAGCTTGTCGTTTACTTCTTCAACAAATGATTCCACATCGCGGTTACGCACATTGATGCCAATTACAATCCTGCGTTTTGTATTGTCGCGTGAAATTTGCATAGGCCCGTCCACAAATGAAATATTGGCTACCTGGCTCAGCAAAATTAAATCATCGCCGGGTCTGTTAATTCTCAGGTTTTGCAGGCTTTTCAGGTTTTCACGGTATTTTTTATCCAAACGAACCACAAGGTCGAATCGTTTTTCGCCTTCAAAAACCACACCGGCAGCTTCGCCGGCAAAAGCAGTGCGAATGGCTTTATTTACATCATCTATATTTAAATCGAACAAAGCCATTTTATCGTAATTGTAGTCCACAACAATCTGAGGCAGGCCAACGATTTTTTCGACCCTCACATCGCCTGCACCTGCCACACTTTGAATAATAGCGGCTGCTTCATTGCCTTTGTTGAAAAGCAGATCCAGATCCTCACCGTAAATTTTAACGGCTACATCAGATTTCACACCTGTCATCAGCTCGTTGAAGCGAAGCTGTATAGGTTGGGTAAATTCAAATTCAACCCCGGCCATTACATCCAGTTTTTCCTTCATCATGCCCATCAGTTCTTCGCGGTTATCTGCCGACACCCATTCACTTTTAGGTTTCATAATGATCATGATGTCGGCATCTTCCACAGCCATAGGGTCGGTGGGAACTTCGGCAGTTCCTATTTTTGACACGATCTCTATAATTTCAGGAAAATTTTCCATCAGTATTTTTTCGGCCTTCGTACTTGAAGCTATACTTTCGGATAATGATGACCCCGGAGGTAAAGCCATTTGAGCTGCAAGATCGCCTTCTTCGAGGGTGGGTAAAAACTCGCCTCCCATTCGTGAAAACTGAAAAAAGGAAGCGATGATAACCACGAGAACAACAGATAGAAAAATGGTCTTAAACTTCATGGCCAACTCCAGAGTCGGTTTATGTGCACGGCGGAAAAATCCCATAATTCTGTCGGCAATGGTTGTTTTATTGCTGATATTTTTGCTTAATGTTAGCGAAGCCATCATTGGCACATAGGTAAACGAAAGGATCAATGCTCCGATCAAAGCATAGCTCACCGTTTGAGCCATGGGCTTAAACATTTTTCCTTCGATGCCCGAAAATGATAATATCGGAAGATAAACAATAAGAATTATGGCAACCCCAAACACGGCGGCACGATTTACCTTTACTCCTGCCTTGTATATGTTTTCGTCCATTTGCTGTTGGGTAATCCTGCCGTTGAAATTGCGATGTATCTGGTGGATGATGCCTTCAACAATAATTACCGTTCCATCCACGATCATCCCGAAGTCGAGGGCGCCAAGGCTCATCAGGTTGGCCGAAACGCCGAAAAGGTTCATCATGGAAAATGCAAACAGCATCGACAGGGGAATAACTGATGCCACGATAAGACCTGCGCGAAAATTTCCAAGCAGAACAACCAGCACAAAGATCACGATCAATCCTCCCAGTATCAGGTTTTCGCTAACTGTATTTATGGTTTTATGGATCAACTCAGAGCGATCGAGGTAGGCATGAATCTCGAGACCTTCAGGAAGAGTCTTTTTCAATTCTTCAATTCTTTCCTTCACATTTTTAATCACCTGATTGGAGTTGGCTCCTTTGAGCATTAGGGTAATTCCGCCTACCACCTCCCCTTTGCCATCCTTTGTCATGGCACCGAACCTTGGAGGTGAACCAAATTGAACTTTTGCAATGTCCTTGATGGCTATCGGGATATCATTTTGTTTTGTGATGACAATATTTTGGATGTCTTCAATCGATTCCACCAAACCCTCTGCACGGATGTAATATGCGTTGGGTCCTTTTTCGATGTAGCTGCCACCGGTGTTCTGGTTGTTTTTTTCGAGGGCACTAAAAATTTCGGATATGGTGATGTCCATGCTCACAAGCAGGCGCGGATCAATGGTAACTTCGTATTGTTTTACAAATCCTCCGAAGCTGCTGATCTCTACAATTCCCGGAATCCCCGACAGAAATCTTTTTACGATCCAATCCTGGACAGTTCGGATTTCCATGGGAGTATAAATTTTTTCAAACCCCGGTTTTGCTTCCAGCACATACTGGTAAATTTCGCCAAGGCCGGTGGTTACAGGCATCATTTCGGGAGTGCCCATGCCTTCGGGTATTTCTGCCTCAGCAAGTTTTATTTGTTCGCTCACAAGCTGCCGTGCCAGGTAGGGATCAACATGGTCTTTAAAAACTACGGTAACTACCGACAATCCATATCTGGAAATGGATCGGATTTCCATTACATCCTGAATGTTGGCCATCGCAATTTCTACCGGAAATGTTGTGAATTGTTCAACCTCCTGCGGAGCCAGTGAAGGCGAAACGGTAATTATCTGCACCTGGTTGTTGGTGATGTCGGGCACCGCATCGATGGGTAAAATGGTGAAATTGTATCCTCCCCACGCAATCAGAGCGAGCGTAAGCAGTCCAACAATTAGGCGGTTTTTAATAGAAAAGTCTATAATCTTGTTTAGCATTTCATTTTAGCTTTTGTGCAAATATGCAAAAATATTTGATACGATTTGATTACACACATGGTATTTGGATGTTTACAGGCCTAAAGTTTAAATCCCGGTGTCTCTGTGTCGCTGTGTTTCAATGATCTGTCTTTTCCACCATGAAGGCACGGCGTTTTAAAAAATTGTATGCCTGAAAAAGCAAAAAGGGAAATCCTCATTGCGGATTTCCCTGATTTTTTCATTTCATGTGAACGACTATTCTGTTCTTATCATTCCGGAGTCATCAGTAGCACAGCCACTGCATACACAAAAGCCGTTGCCAATTTCCCAACCTGAATTTATGATCTCATCATATAATTCCTGTGTGATGTATTGCGGTGTATAGGTCAGACCCTGAAATGTGAGGTGCGCAGTGAAAGCACGCATGTGATTTCTTGAGCCATGATACAATTGACCCAAAACATAAGTGAGGTCTTCATTATCCACATCGTTTTCCATGTGTTCCATCAAATCCCAGATATCCACATCTTCGATGGTAGCACCAACAACAAGAGCATCCTGAAACGATCCGGCACCCTGTAATACAAGTGCATCATACAATGCCTGAATGGAAGCATCTTCAAAAACTCCCAATTCGTGGTTTGCAGCAGGATCGGGGAGTTCATACTTTTCCATTACAGCTTTTATGGCTGTAGTGTGAATAAATTCACTGTTGGAAATGTTGTTAAAAACAGGGATATGATACAAATCGTACATAGCTACATATACATCATGGGCAAGAAATTCTTCTTCGCGCATGTAGTTTAAAGTGGCAATTTCACCTTCAGAAAGGTCTTCATACGGCATCCCGTTTACGCAGGTGTAAATACATTCGATGATATCATCCATACCATCAACGCTGCCAATACCTTCTTCGAGAAGCATGGCTTTTTCGACCGGGCTAACATAAGTGTAAGCTGAGTTTTCTGTTGAAGATGTTACATCTTCGGTTTTGTTGCACTGAATCATCAGTAGTGATGTTGCAGTTGCAACTGAGATTACAAGCATTCTAAAAATTACTTTTTTCATTTTCTAAAGTTTTTTATGAGTGAATAACGCAGCAAAAGTAGGCCATGGGAAATATGTAGCTATTACGATATTTACAAAAAGATGTGTAAAATTTTCAGGTGACAATATTTGGAAGTAAAATTTTATGTGAACTTCAAATCAGGAAAAAGGAATAATGGAGAAAACACTATTTTGAAAAAATACGATAATCCTTTCGACAATATCATGCTGAAATACTATGGTGCCATAGCTGATAACCTACAATTATCCACTATTGTTTCATTGTTCTTTCACCCTGTCCTGCAATCATTTCTCCTTTTTTTCGAAAAGAAAATTTCGACTATCTTTGATTTATCAAATCCGAATTCTACTAAAAAAAAACAAAAATGAAGATCAACAAATTTACTTCGGTACTCATTGTTTTTATTCACATTCTGGCTCTACAGGCCAATGCCCGGGAATGGCAGTTTGCCCTTGGAGCGGGCGCGCATGTTTCAGATTTTTCATCATGCTCAGCCACAGATTGCGATGGTAATGCATATTTTGCGGGCTATATTACAGGTGGGGAATTTGGAGGAATCCCGGTTCCATCACAGGGGGTGTTTCTTGTAAAAACAAATCCTGAAGGGGAAGTGCAATGGCTCAGGACATCAGGCGGAGGAAACAGCGCACGACAGGCTACCGGCGTTGCCTGCGACAGCCAGAACAATATTTATGTTACCGGGTATTTTAAATACAACATAAGTTTTGGGGATTTCAATCTCCAGGGAACCATTCAGCCGCGCATGTTTATGGTAAAATACAATGTTGACGGCGAAGTTTTGTGGGCCAGAGAATTCGGAACGATCAGTGACACCAGATACACTTTTGCAAATGACCTTAAAGTGGACCCGGAAGACAATATTTATACATGTGGCCATTTTTTCGGCCATTTGGTTTTTGATAATGATACCCTGACGAGCCTCAATTTGGGTTCAAGTTTTAATTATGATATTTTTCTCACTAAATTTTCGGAAAACGGTGATGTAATCTGGGCGCAACGGGCAGGTGGCACCCTGGAAGATTATGTATATACCCTGGCTTATGACGAAAATGGATACATTGTTTTGGGAGGTCGCTTTTGGTCGGGAGGTGCCAATTTCGGTGACATCATCATCGATGACAATAACCCTGACCGCAAAGATTTTGTAGCCCGTTTTGATACGGCTGGAAATGCTCAATGGGTGAAGTCAGGGACACCCCAATACAACAGCGATAGTGAAACCACCCGGCTCGCTGTAGATCATGCCGGGAATATTTATGCCTTCGGAAACTATTTTGGTACAGTGGTTTTTGAAAATGATACGCTTACCTCAGGGCAAAATTTCCTGATGAAAATGGACGCTGACGGGAACAAAATATTTACAAAATCGCTGAGCACAAATAATTTTCCTGATGGAAATTATTTGGAGGGTTCCTGGTGGATAAGGATGGGCGATTTGGCTGTGGATGAAGAGAACAACCTTTTTCTTGGTACATTTTTTTCCAACCAGTTCATCTTTGGGCTGGATACATTGGTTAGCGATACCTCATCCTATGGTTTTCCGGGATTTGATGCCTGCGTTTGCAAGTACAACGAAATTGGGTTCCCCCAGTGGGTCGAAAAAGCCGGCGGCATTGACCATGAATACACCAGGGGCATTTCTTTATTTCAAAATCAGATTTTCATCAACGGATATTACAACAGCCTTGAGGCCGTTTTTGGCAACGACACCATTTACAACAACAGCGGCAATATGGATGAGGATATTTTTATTGCTTCCATTGTGGATACCCTGCCAAACATTTGCCCGGAAATTGATGCAAGCCTTTGGGCTACTCAGGATGTTTTTTGCCAGGGCGATTCGTTGCAGCTTACCTGTGAGGCGAATTATGGCAGCAGTTTCCTTTGGCTGTGTAATGATGAGTCCATCGGATTTGAATATTCACATCAGCGATGGATAAAAGAACCCGGAGATTATTCGGTAATCGTAAACCCAAACACCATTTGCAGCGACACCACCGGGAGCTTGATTGTTTCGATGGTTCCGCGTCCCGATGTGCAGCTTAGTGCCCTCCCCGACACGGTTTTGTGTGGGGATGACAGCATTCAGCTCCAGACCCCTTTTTCTCCCGATCTTGCCTACCAATGGTTTTATAAC
This sequence comes from Bacteroidales bacterium, assembly GCA_021740425.1. Lineage (GTDB taxonomy): Bacteria > Bacteroidota > Bacteroidia > Bacteroidales > 4484-276 > SABY01. The sequence goes on from JAIOZV010000042.1 coordinate 7,466, forward strand.
GATACACTCATCCAAGGGGCCACCGGAAATACACTTACCCTCAACTCAGCCGGTTGGTACAGTGTTGCCGCCGACAATGGCATCTGCGTTGTTGAGGATGCCATTTATATATTTTCCGGTGCTACGGTGGCTGATCTTGAAGCTGATCCCGACACCATAAATTGTCATGGTGTGCCCGTTTTCCTTTCAACCCCCTACGATGCGGGTTATCAATATATTTGGTACAGAGATAACGTTCAGCTCAGTAATTCAAATTCATGGATAGCTACAGGCGTGGGAGGTGTTTATGAAGTATTTGTTTACAAATATGGTTGTTTTCAAACTGACCAAATTACCCTTGTCGAAAAATTCCCGCCACAAATTGAGTTGGAGACAGATACGCTGGTTGTTGTTGAGTTTCCGGATACCATCAATGCAGGAAATGAGGAAGCAAATTACCTGTGGTTTTATGAAAATGATTCCATTCCTGTTTCCGATACAAGCGTGCTTATCATCACCAAAACAGGAAAATATTACATTTTCGCAAGCAATGCCTGTGGTACAGACTATGACAGTATTTTTGTGACGAAGGGTTCGGCAGGAATAAATAATGGGTATGAAAACCATTTCCGGTTTTCGGTCTATCCGAACCCCAATAATGGAAGCTTTGAGCTGCAATCAGTAACACCTGTTTACGGAGAAATTTCATTGCTTCTGGTCAACGCTTTGGGAAAAATTATTTATGAAACCAACCTATCCGACTTTGCAAACAAGCCCTTTACTTTATCATTTCCATCCCTAAAACAAGGCATTTATTTCCTTGAAATTAAGTATGGCAGCAATAGAGAAGCAATAAAGATTTTGGTTGAATAATAATCACAAAACCTGCCAATAGCTTTACAGGTCAAGGTTCGGCCATTTTAAAAGAAGTCGGGCGCTAAAAATTTTACATTTTGAATCGGGCTCTGGTTATCAATCAATAAACCTTTTAGCGGCGGGTTTCAGTTCATTATTCAAAAACCATTTTATAAACGCGGTCGATATCTCCTCCAAGTTCGCTGATGGAAATGTATTTGCTGTATCGTCTGAATTCTTTCCCTTCAAAAAATACGATGATGGAAGGATTGGCGAAAACGCCAAAATGGGCGGGTATCTCAGGTTTTTGTTCTGAATTTATAAACACCAGTTTTAGGCCTTCAAAGTCATCGGCAACCATTTGGGCTACTTTTGGGCGCAGGCTCAAACAGGGGGCGCAGCGATCGCTGTAAAAGTAGATCAGCAAGCCTTTTTCGGTTTCAGCCAGATTTTTTAATTCAGCCAGAGATTCGATTTGATTTTCCATTTTTTAAAATTTTGGGCAAAAGTAATTTTTTAAATAGACGAAGGGTGCTGATAATTTAGTGTAGGTTCACAAAATTTTATAGCTAAGATTTCTCCCTTCAAAATTGCGCTTCGCATCGATTTTCCGGCATTAGCGACAAGCTCTTTGAAAAGGCTTTTGGGAGAAATAATAAACCTCTCAGTTACCGAAAGGTGGCTGGCTGCAAGCTCCAATAAGGGATCAAGGGTACTGGTGAATTGGATGGGTGTTGGTGCAGGAAGCACCGAATCAGCCATCCCGTAATCCCTTTTAAATTACCAATGTTGCTTGTCAAATTGAGTGAAGTGAAATATTTAATCCAAAATTCATACATTATAAACAGGTACTATCCGGGATGCTTTCGGTAGTTTGTAAGAATGTTTTTCCAATGTAAATTTTGGTCGGGAGGCTTGCCAATGCCTTTGCAGGTATGTATATGCAGCCCCTGTAATCAAAAACAAACATCTCATTCAGATTGATTTCAAATGAATACTTTTGCCATCTGAATAAAAAATCAAATTATAATGACAATACATAAAATAAGCTCGAAGCTGTTGAATTTTGAAGATATCGACAGCCTTACCAGAAACAACTATACCCTGGAATTGTCGGATGAAGCCGTGGCAAAAATTAACAAATGCCGCACCTATCTCAACCAAAAAATGGCCGAAAGCGATGACCCGATTTATGGGATAAATACCGGATTTGGAGCCTTGCACGATGTAAGAATTTCACGTGAGGATTTAAGCCAGTTGCAGGAAAATTTGGTAATGTCGCATGCCTGTGGCATCGGTGATGAAGTTCCTCAGGAGATCGTTAAGCTTATGATCCTGCTCAAGGTGCATGCACTTTCCTACGGTCATTCAGGTGTGCAGCTCACCACTGTGCAGCGGCTCATCGATTTTTACAACCACGATGTTGTGCCTGTGGTTTATCAACTGGGTTCGTTGGGAGCCTCCGGCGATTTGGCACCATTGGCTCACATGTCGCTCCCGCTTATTGGAATGGGCGAAGTTTATTTTAAAGGCGAAAAAATGGCTTCGACCGAAATGATCAAAAAAATGGGATGGCAGCCCATTACCCTGCGGTCGAAGGAAGGGCTGGCACTGCTCAATGGAACGCAGTTCATGAGCGCCTACGGAATTTACCTTTGTCTGCGGGTATTCAGGCTTTCAAGGCTTTCTGATATTATCGGAGCGCTTTCGCTGGATGCTTTCGATGGCCGCATTGAACCTTTTCATGATTTGATTCAGCAAATCCGGCATCACCGCGGACAGATAAAAACTGCCAGCCGCATCCGTAACATAATCGCTGGAAGTGAACTGATCAACCGTCAGAAAAAACACGTTCAGGATCCGTATTCCTTCCGATGTATTCCGCAAGTGCATGGTGCTTCCAAAGATTCGATCGACTACGTGTCCTATGTTTTTCGCATGGAGATCAACGCCGTTACCGACAATCCCACCATTTTCCCCGATGAAGATTTGATTATTTCAGCCGGAAATTTTCACGGACAGCCGCTGGCTTTAGCACTGGACAACCTCTGTATAGCTATGGCTGAACTGGCAAATATCTCTGAACGCCGGACTTTCCAGTTGCTGGACGGCAAAAGGGATTTACCCCATTTTTTGGTGGCCAATCCCGGGCTAAATTCCGGATTTATGATTCCACAATATACTGCCGCATCCATCGTAAATCAAAACAAACAGCTTTGTACGCCTGCTTCTGTGGATACCATCGAATCATCGCAAGGGCAGGAAGATCATGTAAGTATGGGAGCCAACGCTGCCACCAAGGCCTACCGCGTACTCGAAAATCTCGAAAGGGTTTTGGCTATCGAACTATTTAATGCTGCTCAGGCACTTGAATTTCGCAGGCCTGCAAAATCATCTCCCTATATCGAAGATTTTGTAGCTAAGTATCGCGAAGTAGTTAAATTCATCGAAAACGATAAGGTGATGTACAACGAAATAACTGCCTCAGTAAAGTTTCTTCGTACTATCGAATTTGAACTTCCGGGTGAGGATGTTAAAAAATTCGCGTTGTAAACAAGTTCATTATGACATTGTTTTTGGAGTTATTCGTTGTGAAATAAATAAAAATTTAAAAATATTATGAGTGATACAATCGAAAATAAATCGTTAAGAGACCAGGTAATTGAACAATTGGAAACTGTGTTTGACCCGGAAATACCCGTTGATATTTATAGTTTGGGTTTGGTTTACGAAGTAAAAATTTTGAATGACAGCAAGGCTTATGTGCTGATGACGCTCACTTCGCCCAATTGCCCGGTCGCCGAATCCCTGCCCATGGAGGTGAAAGAAAAATGTTTGGAAGTGGAGGGCATTACAGATGCAGAAGTTGAAATTACCTTTGAGCCACCCTGGGATCAGGATATGATTTCGGATGAAGCCAAGCTTGAACTTGGATTATTATAAATTTGCAAACTTGTTTAAATAATAAATTTGGATTGTTAGGAAAGGGAATATGTCAGGGTCACTATTAAAAAGTATTAATTCGCCTGAGGATATCAAGGATTTGCCTGTATCAAAGCTGGAGGAATTGTGTAAGGAATTGCGCGATTTTATTATAGATGCAGTTTCTAACAACCCCGGCCATCTCGGAGCAAGCCTTGGAGCTGTGGAAATTACTGTTGCCCTTCACTATGTTTTCGATACACCTGATGATAAGCTTATATGGGATGTTGGACATCAGGCCTATGGCCACAAGATATTGACCGGACGGCGCGATCTTTTTTATACCAACCGCAAAAAAAACGGCATTAGTGGTTTTCCTAAAATGTCGGAAAGTGAATATGATGCTTTTGGTGTTGGCCACTCTTCTACTTCAATTTCTGCTGCCCTGGGCATGGCTGAAGCCTCTCAAAGGCTTGGCCTCACCGAGAGACATCACATTGCCGTAATCGGCGATGGCTCAATGACCGGAGGCATGGCCATTGAAGCCATGAACAATGCAGGAGTTAACCATCCAAATCTTCTCGTTATATTAAATGATAACGGCATTGCCATCGATAAAAACGTTGGGGCTATCAAGGATTACCTTGCCGGGATAGCAACATCCGAAACCTACAACCGCATACGCAACAAAATATGGCGAATGTTGGGAGGCAACACCAAATATGGAGAAAATACCCGTGCGATCTTAAAACAGGTAGGGAATGCTGTTAAAGGAAGTATCTTTCGACGGAGCAATCTTTTCGAGGCTTTCAATTTCAGATATTTTGGCCCGGTTGATGGCAACGATGTGGTTAGGTTGGTTCAGCTTTTAAGCGACCTTAAAAATATTAAAGGACCCAAATTACTCCATATTATCACTACCAAAGGCAAAGGCCTTGAGATGGCCGAAAAGGATCCTACCATGTATCATGCTCCTCCCGGGAAATTCGATAAACATACTGGTAAAATGATCAAAGCTGATCCATGCGGAGGCATTTTGCCTCCAAAATATCAGGGGGTTTTTGGCAGAACAATCATTGAACTTGCCGGGCAAAACCAAAAGATAGTGGGGATTACACCGGCAATGCCATCGGGCAGTTCCTTGGATATGATGATGCACAAAATGCCCGACCGTGCTTTTGATGTGGGAATTGCCGAGCAGCATGCCGTCACCTTTTCAGCAGGCATGGCCACGCAGGGCTTTGTGCCTTTTTGCAATATATATTCTACTTTTTTTCAAAGAGCCTACGATCAGCTAATCCACGATGTGGCACTTCAAAAACTGAATGTCGTTTTTTGCCTCGACAGAGCCGGACTGGTTGGTGAAGACGGGCCTACACATCACGGCACTTTTGATTTGGTGTATTTGCGGGGAATCCCAAACCTTACTATTTGTGCCCCAATGAACGAGATTGAGCTAAGGAATATGATGTTTACCGGGCAGCTTGAAAACAAAGGTCCCTTTGTAATTCGCTACCCGCGTGGCAGGGGAGTGCTTGGAAATTGGAAAGTGCCTTTTGAGGAACTGCCAGTTGGTAAAGGGCGCAAGATAAAAGATGGAAAAGAGATTGCTATATTATCGATAGGGCATATTGGCAACGAAGTGGTGAAGGCCTGCGAAAAACTTGCTGAACAGAAAATTTCACCGGCGCATTATGATATGAGGTTTTTAAAACCTATCGACGAAAGTCTGCTTCATGAAGTGTTTGATAATTTCGATAAAATAATTACTGTGGAAGACGGTGCTGTTACCGGAGGACTTGGATCTGCCGTACTTGAATTCATGAACGAAAATAATTACACTGCAAAAGTAATCAGGCTGGGTGTTCCCGACAGGTTCATCGGGCAGGGGTCTCAGGAAGAACTCTGGAAAGATTGCGGATATGATGCGGAAGGAATTATCAGAAGCTCACTGGTTCTGCACAAAAAAATATTACTGCAGGGATAAGGATTCCTGTATTATTTTTTTCGCTAACAATTCAGATTTTTTTTGGTGGGGGCTTTCCCGGGATTTGAAGGTAAAATACTGTGCCTTTATCTGCTGAACTTTCGGCCCATATTTTCCCATGATTTTGTTCAGTAAACTCCTTGCATATAAGCAATCCCAGTCCGGTACCTTTTTCGCCTGCAGTGCCGGGCAACGATTCAGAGCCGGAAATGCTGAACAATTTCCCCAGCAAATCAGGTTCAATCCCAATGCCATGATCCTGAATTTTAAGAATGAAATTTGAGTCCTTTATAGAATAATCGGCGATTACCTCGCCTCCCTCAAATGAAAACTTTATGGCATTTCCTATCAAATTTCTAATAATGGTGTTTATCATTTCTTCATCGGCAAAGGCAAACATTTCTACAGGAATATTATTGATGAGCGTGATTTGTTTGGCCTGGGCCGATGCATAAGCAAGGTTATAAGCTGTATCGACAAGGACGGATGGAACAATTTCCTTTGGAGTGATCCTGATTTTTCCGCGCTGGGATCTCGACCATTGGCCAAGAGTTTTGAGCATGTCGGCCATTGCCCGGGCCGATTTTAATATCATCCCGATATATCTGCCCATGTCTTCAGCAGGGTTTTGGCGATGGCTCATATCCAGGAGTTGAGCAAAGCCCAGCAAACTGTTCAAAGGGTTGGCAAGGTCGTGGCTGATAATGGTGAATAGCTTGTCTTTGGTTGAATTGAGTTCTGATAATTCACGGTTTTGATTCAGCATTTTGTCCTGCATCATCTTGTCGGAAGTAATATCGCGGGTTATACCAACAATTTTCCAGGGCTTGCCATCTTTATCTCTTACAAGATTCCCGTACGAAAACAGCCAGTGAAGGCTTTTATCGGGCCATATCACCCGATAGGTGTTTTTAAAATCAATGCCAAGGGTTATGGTTTTGTTGAAGGTTTCGATGCCTCGGTTCCTGTCATCGGGATGCACAATATTTTGTACATCATCTATAGTTCCTCCAAATTCCTGATCATCTATACCAAAAAGGGTAGCATGACTGCCGTACCAGTTTACCTGATTCGATTCAACAAACCACTCCCAGATGCCCATCTTTCCACCCGAGAGTGCCATTTCCAGTTTTTCTTTCAGGTCGAGGAGTTGCAATTCGGCTTTTTTCCTTTCGGTAATATCTGTGGTTATTCCGCAAATTCCGGTTATTTCATGATCATTGTCAAAAATTGGAACTTTAACCGAAACCGCTGTGTGGAGCTCTCCGTTGAGGTACATGTGCTCCTCAAAAATCATGGGTTTCCGGTTTTTTATTACTGCCAAATCGTTGGCACGAAAAACCTCTGCTTCGTTTTTATCAGTTATGTCGGTTTCTTTTTTCCCAATCACCTCGCGGGAGGTTAAATTAAAGGTTTTCTCATAGGCTTTATTTGCAAATGTAAGTCTCCCGTCAAGTGCTTTGGTATAAATAATGGCAGTGGTATTATTAACTATGGCCTCAAGGGTTTGCCGGTTTTCATCAAGGGCTCTTTCCGCTTCTTTTCTCCAGCTTACGTCCTGTAATGAAACGATCCATGAATCAATTACATCAGCTGCATCTTTGATTGCCGAGCAATGCATTTCAACCCATATTTTCATACCGTTTTTCTTTTTCAGCCTATGTTCGGCAGCCATAATTTTTAATTGACAGTTTTTCAGGTTTTTGGTGATGTCTTCAAAAAACGGATCATCGTTTGGGTCGGCAAGCAATTTTGCTGATTTCAAAACAATTTCTTCAGGCCGGTAACCTGAAATTTCACAAAACATTTCATTTACTTCTAAAATATTTCCGTTTAAATCAATGGTGAAAATTCCGATTGCATTATGCGAAAACAAGGCTCTGAAACGTGCTTCACTTTTTGAAAGGAGCGCTTCAGATTTTTTCATGTCCGTTATTTCGCGGCTGGTAATAAATATTCGATGGTTTTCTCCTGCTGTATTATATTCGCGTTTGGTCGAATTTTCAATCCAGCACCATGACCCGTCTTTTTTGATGAATCTGAACTGGAGTTTGTGATATTTAACTTTTTGTTGATTGGCTTTTTCAATTTTATCTCTCACCTCAGCAATATCATCGGGGTGGATACGGGCAATAAATTTTTCGATCGTACTGAATTCTGACAAATCCTCAAAGCCAAGTAATTTTTTGTAGGCCGGGGATGCAAAAATCAAATTTCCTTTTTCGTACAGCGCAACACCGTCGCAAAGATTATTGAGCACCAGGCCAAACAATTCGTTGTCAGAAATACTGGAATTTGAATCCTGGTTCTGTTGAATAAATGGTTTTTCGCTTTCCGGGTCGCCGGGATTCATGTTGTTTTGAGCAGGAGAGGAATACTTTGTGATGTTGATTTCATTTTTCATGAAAAGGCCAAGTAAATCGTTGTTATAAAACACAGGGAAATTACCTGCTCATTATTTCGGGCAAAGATAGAATTCATTTCCGAATGTTGGAAGGAACTATTTGGAGAAGGATTAATAATTCTTCACTATTTTAGCCGCAAACTTTCAGCGTGAGAAAAATATTAACGGTAATACCGATTTTACTTCTATTTCTGCTGCACGCCTCCGGCGTTGCACAGACCTTTCCGGATCGTTCTTACGGGCGTTTGAACAATGAAAATTTAAAACTATCATATCCTGAAATCGTGATGGAGGATATTCCTGTTACCTTCCTTTTCGAGGTTACCGATCCCGGGATCAAATCTCTGGTTAATGAAGAAATTGCTGTGACCATCAACGGGGAAATTTCTTATCTGAATTTCAAAAATGGTGAAGCACGGATTTCCAGGGTCATGCAGGGCGAGCAAAGGCTGTCGGTAAGTGTTGATGATTTTGGGTTTGAAGATGATTTTACACCCATTCCTTTGTGGATGTCCGTGTTGCCTCCCCTGATAGCCATTTTGATGGCGCTGTTTATAAAGGAAGTATATTCAGCCCTGTTTACCGGGATCCTGGTAGGAACATTTATTATCTTTTTCTATCGCGGGCAGCATTTTTTTGAGGCACTTTTCAATGGATTTTTTGCTGTGGTAGATACCTATGTTTTAAATGCCATGATGGATAAAAGCCATCTTTCGATCATTATTTTTTCGATGATGATTGGTGGTATGGTAGGGGTAATCACTAAAAACGGAGGCATGAAAGGGGTGGTAAATTATCTTTCACGTTATGCCAACAATGCCCGTTCGGGTCAGTTGGTTACCTGGCTTTTGGGTATCCTAATTTTTTTCGATGATTATGCCAACACCCTTGTTGTAGGCAACACTATGCGTCCGGTAAGCGATAAACTGAAAATTTCGAGGGAGAAACTAGCATATATTGTTGATTCAACGGCTGCTCCAGTAGCTTCCATAGCTTTTGTAACTACATGGATAGGAGCGGAGTTGAGCTATATTCACGATGGTATCAAAACACTTGACCTGCCGGAAACACCATACGATGTTTTTTTAAATTCCCTTCAATATGCCTATTATCCGATTTTTGCTCTCTTTTTCATGTTTTTTCTGATTTGGAAACGCCGTGATTTTGGGCCGATGTATAAGGTTGAAAGCATGGCACGCAGGGGGGAAAACAGCCCCGGAAATGAAAGTATAAATACCGATGGTTTCGGGATGGAATCTGAGCCGGAGGAGGGTATTCATGCCAGGTGGTTTAACGCTTTTGTTCCAGTAATGGTTGTTGTGTTGGGCACCATAGCAGGTTTGATTATTACAGGATATAAAGCTGTTGGATACCATTCCGAAATGAGCTTTGGCGGAAATATTTCAGGTATAATCGGGAATGCCGATTCTTTCAGTGCCTTACTCTGGTCTTCACTTGCGGGGGTTGTGGTGGCTGTTTTACTTTCTGTTTCACAGCGAATTCTATCCTTATCGAAAAGTATTGATGCACTGGTATATGGATTTAAAACCATGCTAACCGCTGTGCTCATCCTTGTTTTGGCCTGGTCGATAGCTGCTGTAACCGAGCATTTGCACACTGCCGAGTTTATTTCTTCCAGTTTGATTCTGTTAGAACTTTCGCCCTATCTTGTTCCTGCACTAACCTTTTTGCTTGCTGCACTTGTTTCTTTTTCCACAGGATCGTCATGGGGAACAATGGCCATACTTTATCCGCTGATATTGCCTGCTTCGTGGCTGATATGCCAGGATGCCGGCCTGGATTATGATACATCCATCGCCATTTTTCACAATGTGGTTTCGGCAGTATTGGCCGGTTCAGTTTTGGGGGATCATTGTTCGCCAATTTCCGACACAACAATCCTTAGTTCGCTTGCAAGTTCCTGCAATCATATAAGCCATGTGCGCACGCAAATGCCCTATGCCATTGTAGTGGGTTCAGTTGCAATCTTTTTTGGAACCATTCCGGCGGCCTATGGTGTTTCAGCATGGATACTTTTTCCTTTAAATGTGCTCATACTTTTTGCTATTGTCAGGATGTTTGGCAAAAAACACCCAAAAGTTTATCTTGATGGAAGGAAAACGTAAACCTTTGATACAAAACCCTTATTTTTGCAAGAGATGAAAAAGCAGAAGTTAAAACCAAGCGGGGAACAATACCATGATTTTTCTATTTTCAGCATATCCACCACACTGGCTGATTACATGCTTGCTTTCCATTTGAATAACTTATTCGGATTAAAACTCGCCCGGCAGGCCGACCTTCCTGTCTATTTATCAGGTGAGCAAGCTCTGCTTTTTTCCTTGTATTATTTTATGGATGATTTACATTCCGAATTTCATCTTATTCAGGACATAAGCTCCAGCGATCAGATGATGAACAGCTATTTATATATTCTCAAAGGGTATTTTCCTGAGCCGGAACTCGAAAAAATTGTTGATAACATCGGTAAGCTCAACGATATTTTCAGTGTCAATCATGTAGATCCCGGCAGGAGTCACAGCAATAAATCCAAAGTAGCCAAAACCACAGAGCTTATCAATACAATTTTAACTGATCTTGAATATCACATGATCGAGCTTGGCAGGTTGAGGGATGAAGCAAAAATTAAATTAAAACCTGCACCATACAAACCAGTAAGAAAACTCTATAATTAATGGTGTCAGCATAAAAAGTATTAGGATATTTGACAATGGAATTTTAGTTAATAAAAAAGAATGAAAACAAAGATTGTAGCTACCGTGGGGCCAGCCTGCTCGTCAGCAGCCATGCTCAAAAAAATGATATTTGCAGGCGTGGATGTTTTTAGATTAAACTTTTCACATGCCAATTATGATGAATTTGAAAGGATAATAAAAGATATTCACGACCTGAATAAAAAGCTGGAAACCCATGTTGCCATCCTTGCAGATTTGCAGGGGCCTAAAATCAGGATCGGTGAGTTAGCCCCTGAGGGTGTTTTTCTTAAGGACGGGCAAACCATCCGTTTTACCACGGATAAGTCGCAGGTTGCCGAAGATAAAATTTTTATCAGTTACCAGAATTTCCCGAAGGACGTAAAGGCCGGCGAAACCATTTTGCTTGATGATGGTAAAATGATACTGAGGATATCCAGAACAGACGGGAAAACTGAAGTAGCAGCTAAAGTGATAAACGGGGGTTTACTCACATCGCGTAAGGGTGTAAACCTGCCAAACACCAGATTGTCACTACCCTCATTGTCAGAAAAAGATAAGGAAGATGTTAGGTTTATTATGGATCATAATTTCGACTGGGTGGCACTATCGTTTGTAAGAGTAACTTCGGATATTGAAGGGCTGATCTCCATGATGAACTCATACAGCCCTGATCATCGCATTCCGGTGATTGCGAAAATTGAAAAACCGGAGGCAGTTAAAAACATCGATTCAATCATTCAGGCAGCTCATGGCGTGATGGTTGCCCGGGGCGATCTGGGTGTGGAGATTCCTTTGCAAAATGTGCCCATGATCCAGAAAATGATAGTAAAAAAATGCCTTGCCCATGCCAAACCTGTTATCATTGCTACCCAAATGATGGAAGGCATGCTCACTAATCCGCGGCCTACCCGGGCCGAAGTGAACGATGTGGCAAATTCGGTGATGGATGGTGCAGATGCCCTGATGCTGAGCGGAGAAACTTCGGTGGGTAAATACCCTGCTGAAACCGTGGAAACCATGCAAAAAATTATCTCTGAGGTTGAACAATACGATGGAATCTATCATAAAAACCATGTGCCGGTCATTAAAAATAATCTGCACTTCATTTCCGATTCCATAATATACAGCGGTTGCAATGTAGCTCGTGAAGCCAAAGCCAAAGCCATTGTGTCGGTGGCCTCTTCAGGGTATTCCACGGCCAAAATCTCATCACACAGGCCTAAAGCCACGATTTTCGGCTTTGCAAATAATAATGCAATCCTGCGAAGGCTTAATCTTTTGTGGGGGGTAAAGCCGGTGTTTTTTGACCGATATTTTCACACCGACCAAACCATCAACGATCTAATAGCAGAGCTCAGGCAAAAAGGATTAGTGCAATCCGGGGATTTGCTGGTACATATTTCAAACATGCCCATTAATCAGCCGGGCAAATCGAATATGCTGAAGCTGGGGTATGTGGAGTAAGTGGGTGGCATATTCTTTTATTCCGGCCTGCGCATCCAAAATATGATATATAATTTTTTTTGCCGTTTCTATTTCAGCCAGGTTGGCTGACGATAGAAAGTCAGCATTCTGCCTTAGCCATCCGATGAAATGTTAACGCAGTTTTGCAAAAAATCAAAGGAATTGTTTAGTGTTTGGGCATATTCATCGGATGACTTTCATGAATTATTGATGTCGGAGCGGAAACTTTCCACTCCTTCTAAAGATTCACTAATTCCTCCGGATAAAGTTGTAGGTGATGGTTCCGGTTTGTAATTCGGCTGCATTGGGATCGGGGGTAAAAACTGATTTTTTGGCTGCATCCTCAGCCATTTTTCTTAGCTGGGCATCAGCAATGGTGGTTCCCTGAACTCCGGATTGTACGCGGGTGACCTTTCCTTGTTTATTCACCCAGATTTTTACCACCACTTTTCCCTGTTCCATCGAATTGTAAGTAGGCTTTGGGAGGTGAATCGAACCTCTCCCTTCAAGGTCAAAAGATATGCCTTCGCCCATGCCTGATACTCCATCCTCTTTTTTACTGTCTTTCGATCCGCTTTCTTTTCCCTGATCCGCTTCCTTTGTTCCGTTGCCCTGGTTGCCAGATTGGTCTTCATCTTTTTTTTGCGGGGTATAAAGTGCATTGGGGTTTACTTTCGGTTCTTCAACCACTTTTTCCTCAACCACTTTTTCTTCTACTACCTCCTCAGGAATTATCTTTTCAATGGTTTTTTCTTCAATTATTGGTGTTTCTTCAACATCCTGGGTTATAATTTCTTTGGGCTCAGGTTTTATAACTTCCGGCTGAATTTGTTGAATGGGTTTAATTTTTTCGGGTTGTGTGAGTCCTGAACCTGAAATATCATATCCCAGACTTACTTCAACACCTTCTTCGCCGGGCAGGGGCAAAGGCGTGCGAAGCGCCAGAAACAGCAAAGCAACAATAACCAGAACATGAAAAATCACTGTTCCGATCGCACCTTGCATATTATATTTCTTTTCGTCCATTGTATTAAGTCCCATTCAGTTTTCAGTCCTCAGTTGGAAATTCTCAGTCTTCATTTAACTTTCAAAAGCAATTAACCAATAACCAATAACTATTAACTTCTTTTACCCCGGCCTGGTGGCCATGATCACCTTGTGTTTGGTGTCGTATTTTTCGTTGATTTTATTTACCGCATCAATTACATTTACCACATATTGCACTTCAACAGATTGATCGGCGCGAAGTACAACCGAACCCTCAAGTTGTCCTGCGAGTTCGTTGCCAAGGAGGGTAACAAGCTGCTCTTTGGCAACAGGTGTTTCCCCGATAAAATATTCTGCCTTGTCGTTGATATATACGGTGATGGTTTGTTTAGCCAGCGTTTTACTGCTGCTTTGCGGCAACAACAATTTGATAGCGTTGGGTGCAACCAAAGTAGAGGTTAACATAAAAAATATCAAAAGTAGAAACACCAAATCCGACATAGAGGCCATGCTGAACTGGATGCTTCTTTTATTTCTGGTTTCTATAGCCATGGATTTATTTGTTTTTCGGCAGTTTTTTAGTCAACAGGTTCGTTGAGAACGTCCATAAATTCGGTGGCACGGGCTTCAAGTTTAAAAACTAATTTTTCGACCCTCGATACCAAAATGTTGTAACAAATAAAAGCGATGATTCCAACAATCAGCCCTGCTACGGTGGTAATCATGGCCTGGTAAATCCCTGATGAGAGTAAAGCAATATCAATGTTGTTTCCTGCCATCGACATATCGTAAAAAGCGCGGATCATCCCGATTACGGTACCCAGAAATCCCAACATAGGTCCTGCTCCGGCAATAGTGGCCAGGGTTGCAATGTTTTTCTCTAATCTGGAAACTTCGAGTTTCCCAACGTTTTCGATGGCTGCATTGATGTCGTTGAGAGGTTTGCCAATTCTGCGCAATCCTTTTTCGATCATCCTTGCAATCGGGTTTTGGGTTTTGTGGCATAAGGCCAGGGCTGCATCAATTTTTCCATCATGAATAAAATCGCGGATATGGTTCATAAAATTGGTGTCTTCGCGCGAAGCATGGTTTATGATCAGAAAGCGCTCGATGAAAATATAAATTGCGATGACCGAGAATAGGGCAAGGATCAGCATAATCCATCCGCCTTTCATTGCGAGTTCCCAAATCGACATGGAAATTTCACCGGCTTCACCGGTCAATGCGCTGGTGGCCGTATCACTGATGGCTTGGCCTGTTTTATTTGCCTGTAATAAAATGCTTAATAACATTGCTGTCAACTTAATTTACTTGTGTTTTTATTGCCTGGGTAATTCACATACAATTTCACTAACGTAATGAAGTCTTTATTATTAGGCTGCTAAGTTTTTTTTAACACTCAATAATTTATTTTACGACTGTTTCAGTGTGATAAATGCAATTACCATAACTCAAAAGCTGCTATTCTTCAATAATTCGTTTCACTTCTTTGTTAATAAATTCCCAGGTTTCCTTATCCATTTTTGCGCCGAGTACTTCAATAACTTTTCCTGCAAGGAGTGATCCAATTTTACCACATTTTTCAAGTGGAAGCCCGGTAGCGAGTCCAAACAAAAATCCTCCTGCATAAAGGTCGCCGGCACCTGTAGTATCGATGCTGATGGCTTCGATTACGCCAATTTGATGTACCTGATTGTTGTGTTTAATCAAGGATCCTTTTTTGCCGGTTTTAACCACGGCAACATCGCTGTCTTCATAAATTTTATGCAAAGCTTCCTCCGGATTCAGTCCTGTATAAGCCTTGGCTTCGTCTTCGTTTGCAAATACAATGTCCACATAATCATGGATGATTTCATTGAGGAAGCCGAGGTTTTCGCGAACCACATCAAAGCTGGCCAGATCTAACGACACTTTCACATTTTTATCTTTGGCAAGTTTAACAGCTTTTCGCAGGAGGTCATGATTCTGAACCAAATATCCTTCGATATGGAAATAGTCGTACCCGTCAAACATTTCAGGTTGGATATCGTCCGGTGAAAGTTCGATGGCACAGCCCAGATTCACTGCAAAGGTGCGTTCCGAATCAGGTGTAACCATTGCAACTGCCACCCCGGTCGGGGAATTGCCTTTTAGTAAAAGGGGTTGAATATGATTTTTTAACATGTCATGTTCCATAAAATTACCGTTTGCATCGCTGGCCACTTTACCAATAAAACCAGTTTCCATGCCCAGGTTTGAAACACCATTAATGGTGTTTGCTGCTGATCCCCCGGGTGCTTTTTCGGCTGGAAGATGTTTTAGTTTGCTTAATACGGTTTCCACTGTTTTAGCATCCACCAGGCGCATTCCACCTTTTTCAAGTTGAAATTCTCCGAAGACGGACTCATCTTCAATTTTTATCATGATGTCAACCAGGGCATTGCCCATTCCTAAAACCTTCGCCATGCTTAAAATGTATTGTTTAATTATTATTTTAATTTTTTTTTGCAAAAGTATTGCTATTTTGGAAACAATATCTATTTTTGCCACCGCTTTTGAAAAAAGGTAATTGTTCTTTTGGAATAAAACTAAAATTCCTTCTTAGCTCATCCCGATAATTATCGGGAGGTTATAGTCCCGCACGTGCGGGATTAATCAGAGGGTCGGGGGAAATGAAGTTTGAAATATTGAATATTCCTCCTTAGCTCATCCCGATAATTATCGGGAGGTTATAGTCCCGCACGTGCGGGATTAATCAGAGGGTCGGGGGAAATGAAGTTTGAAATATTGAATATTCCTCCTTAGCTCATCCCGATAATTATC
>JAIOZV010000043.1 GCA_021740425.1 Bacteroidales bacterium
AACCCGAAGGAAGGCAGTATCTGCAGCAGTTGGGTGTTACAAATAGCAACTTTGAGGTGATACCGGCGATGAGCAACAAGTTCAGGCAAATCAATAAATTTATCGAAATCATCAACAGCATTTTACCTGAAAAAACTACTCCGGATTCTTTAAAAGTTGTTGATATGGGATCGGGAAAAGGCTACCTCACTTTTGCACTTTACGATCATTTAACGAACAACCGAAATATCCCGGCTCAAATTACCGGTGTTGAAATGAGGCGGGATTTGGTAGAAAAATGCAATCAAATCGCAAAAATTTCTGACTTCAAAAATTTGACTTTTCAAAAAAGCAACATTCAGGAATTTGAAATAGAAAATTTAAACATGCTTATTGCTTTGCATGCCTGCGATACTGCCACCGATGATGCCATTTACAAAGGTATCACGGCCGGAGCCGATTACATTGTGGTTGCGCCCTGCTGCCACAAGCAAGTCAGAAAATCGATGAATGTGGATGATGCACTAAAACCTGTTCTCAGGCATGGGATTTTTCTTGAGCGGCAGGCCGAGCTGCTCACCGATGGAATAAGGAGCCTGTTACTCGAAAAATATGGCTATAAGGTAAAGACACTCGAATTTATTTCCACAGAACACACACCAAAAAATGTGATGATCATCGCCATCAAATCAGATAAAATTGTTGATAAAGTGGGTATTTCGGAACAAATTTACCAAATTAAAAAAATCTTTGGCATTGAATACCAACACCTTGAAAACTTACTTGGCAGTTATTAACAATTTGTGAGTTCAACAAAACCGAAAATCTACTTTCACCATACGCGGCACAAGGAATGTACAGGTTTTAAACAAATGTTGATAAAACCTCTTGACAACATGTGTATTAGTATCGATGAAAAAACTTGGATTCAGGATATCGAACAACCTATCTTTGTTTCATCAAGTGAGAGATAAAATGGTTAACTTGACGAGCCAGGGGGTAAACGAAAATGTCGGCAACGGCATACTCGGAAATCCCGGGTGAAGCAGAAAAGAAGGCATTAGCTTGCCGATTTAAAATTTCACCAGTTCTTTGAATTTATGCCGGATGACATCAGCATTTTAAAGAATGTTGATCAGGGATAACACCTCAAACTAACGCAAGAAAGTAGTCATCCCGGTTATCAAATGAAAATCCACTCCGGTGGAAAATTCAGATGATGAATTCAAAAAATCAGGTTATCGGAAACGGCCGCCCTGCAAAGGAAAGCCAAAAATGCCGCAAAGCATTTGACCGGTATCCGGACAATCAAACAAGCTCTACGGAGCAACAGTTTTGAGTGTCTGCACATCAAGTTGAGGTTTGAATCTGCGAATTCCGCAAGGAAGGAACAATCAAATCAGGCTCACGAAAGGCAACCCACAAGGGAAACCCGAAAAGAGCAGCCAAAACAACAGTAGCTTGACGCAAATGAGACACTACGGTGACTTTGAAGCGAGCGGGAACTTTATCGAAAGATAGTGTTCCCGTTTTGTTTTTACACCGCCATGAATACTTTCATTTCGATAACAATTAATGCTGAAAAGCACTGTACTTTTTCATTGATTCCAATCATGTCATCCCTCCCACGTCCATTTATTCCATTGTTCTATCACTCCTTCGTTCCATCGCTCCTTCGTTCCTTCGCTCCTTCGTTCCTTCGTTCAATCATTCTTTCGCTCTATCATTCCATCGTTCCTTATTTTGGTCATTTCGTATTTTTTTTGTTCATACTTTTTAGGTCTGGTTTTATTATCATTGTTCAAGAATAGTCATACTTCCACATCGTTTGGTAAGTTTCATGATTTATATACTCCGAAGGATTAATTTAAGTATTCAATCTATTTTGTATTTATTAAAGCGCTGAGCTCGCTTTCTGATGCTGTGCAGTACTTCACTTCCTGTGTCAATACCCGTATTTTCCCTTCCATCTGCTTTTCAGCCATCTTCTGGTTTCTTCTTCACGGGCATTTTTCCCGGGATCGTAGAACTTTGTATTTTTAATTTTTTCAGGTAAAAATTCCTGGTCGGCAAAGTTGTTGTCGTAGCTGTGGGCGTATTTGTAATCCTTGCCGTAACCGATTTCTTTCATCAATTGGGTAGGTGCATTCCTGATATGCAGGGGCACGGGCAAATCGCCGGTTTTCCTAACCAAAGCCAATGCTTCATCAATGGCAAGGTAGGTGGAGTTGCTTTTGGATGAAGTGGCGAGGTAAACAGCCGTTTGCGAAAGGATGATCCTGCCTTCGGGCCAGCCGATTTTGTTGATGGCATCGAAGCAGGCATTGGCAAGCAGCAAGGCGTTTGGGTTGGCATTCCCGATGTCTTCGGAAGCAAGAATAAGCATTCTCCTGGCAATAAATTTTGGGTCTTCACCACCTTCAATCATACGGGCCAGCCAATAAACGGCGGCATTGGGGTCGCTGCCCCGCATCGATTTTATAAAGGCCGAAATGATATCATAATGTTGTTCGCCCGCTTTGTCGTAGATAGCCATGTTTTGCTGGATGGTTTCCATAACCGCATGGTTTGTGATCGAAATTTCTCTTGCATTTTGCTGCGATTTTACCACAAGCTCGATGGCATTAAAAAGCTTACGGGCATCACCTCCCGAAATTCTTAGTAAAGCTTCATCTTCTTCTATTTCAATTTTTTTATTTAATGCTTTTTCGAGATGAGCTAAAGCTCCCGCAATCATTGCCTGCAAATGCTTTTTGTCGAGAGGTCTCAAAATATAAACCTGACAGCGTGAAAGCAGAGGTGAAATTACCTCGAAGGAAGGGTTTTCGGTGGTAGCGCCAATGAGGGTAATGATTCCTGTTTCTACAGCTCCCAAAAGTGAATCCTGCTGTGATTTACTAAAACGGTGGATTTCGTCAATAAACAAAATGGCGCTGGATTCATTTTTGGCAGATTCGATAACGCCTCTTACATCCTTAACTCCCGAATTGATCGCACTAAGTGTGTAAAACGGCCGGCTGAGTGTTTGAGAAATGATAAAAGCCAGCGTTGTTTTTCCAACGCCGGGTGGCCCCCATAAAATCATGGACGGTAAATTTCCTGATTCGATACTTCGGCGCAGAATGGCACCTTCGCCCAATAAATGCTCTTGCCCGATGTAACCTTCCAACGAATCGGGTCTTAGTAATTCAGCCAATGGGGTTTGTTTTGCCATATATTTTTAACGAAAGGGTTGAGCAACAATATTTAATATAAAATAGTTTTTAGAATCTTCTATAAATTCCTGTCAGGATAAAGATCGTTCCACCATTGCGGCTGATCTTTGAGCCATTTGTCGAACCAGGCAAATATGGTATTTTGCCATTCGATGCGCTTTTTGTAATCCACAATTTGATGATTTTGGCCTTTTATTTCGATCAACTCGACAGGTTTTCCCAATAGTTTTAGTGCGGTGTAAAGCTGGATGCTTTCTCCGGGAGGAACATTTGTATCGGCATCTCCATGCAATAGCAACAAGGGTGTATTGATTTTATCGGCATTGAATAGTGCGCTTTGATCGACATATAATTTTTTGTTGTTCCACGGAAAGCTGTTGGCCGAGGCCACCGAGCTGTAGAGGTAGCCCCAGTATCCTTCGCCCCAGTAACTTGCAATGCTGCTGATTCCGGCGTGCGAAATGGCTGCTGCAAAAATGTCGGTACGGGTTTGGAGCAACATGGTCATGAATCCGCCGTATGACGCTCCGATGCATCCAATTTTTTCCTGATCGATAAATGCATGGTCGTTGAGAAACAATTTGGTGCCATCGATAATCTCATCGGCAACAGAGATGCCCCAGTTGTTTACATGAGCCGCCGAAAAATCCTGACCATAACCTATGGCTCCGCTGGGTTGAAGATTGTAAACAACATATCCCTGGGCTGCAAAAATATTTTTTGGATACCTGCCTCCAAAACTTCGTTCGGTAGGACTTGTGCCTGCATAATAATAAACGATTAGCGGATATTTTTTGTCTTTGTCAAAATCGGGCGGGTAATAAATGCGGCCTTCAATCTCAACACCATTTTTGTTTATGAAATTCCATTCTTCTGTTTTGCCAAACACAACATTTTTATAGGTCTCGGCTTGCGGGTTAGCAATGGTTTTGATTTCGCCATCCGTCAGGTTTATCGATACCGCATACTTTGGAGTGGAAATTCCTGAGCCAGTAAACACGCCAAGCGGGGCATTTTCGGCCAGCGACATGCTATTGATAACATCAATTCCGGTGTTTACCTCGTCAAAATATTTCGTATTCAGGTCGAAAGTAAAAATCCTTTTATAGGTGCGGTCAGCCGCCAGAAAGTAGATTATATTTTTGTCGTATTTGCTCCACACTGCATTTTCAATACTTGGGTTGAAATTAAAGCTAATGGGATCAGCCTCTCCGGTGGTCATGTCGTAGATGTAGGCCTGGGTATCGTAATCGTTGGGGATGACATCCCCGGTTATGTTTTTACCGATGCTCCCGAAAAGGACAGGTGAGCCAGTTACGAGCAGGTGCAAACCATCTGGTGCATACTGGCAGTTACCGCCAAAGTTTTTTTCCCATATTGTATCAATGCTATATGTTTCAATATCCATTTCCATCAGGAATTGCCTTGAATAAGGTCTTTCCGAAAAGTCGGGGATGTCCTGACTGAAAAGGATTTTTTGCCCATCATTTCTGATATCCATCAAATTGGTTGAAATATGCCCGAAAGTGAGTTGTTCCGAAACCCCTGAGGCAACATCAAGCCTGTACAAAAAGCTTCGGCTGCGCCACCAGGGCCAGCGGTCGGGCATTCCTTCGAAGCGTTTCATGTTCCCGCTTTTTTGGTCAGCTTTTTCTGAAACCGAGTAAATGATAAAGGTAAGGTCGTCGGACCATGTGTAATCGTCGAAATCATCAACGCCAGCCAAAATGTTTTTGAGGCTCATATCAGCGAAATCAAAAACCCATAGCGAACTGCTATTATCTTTTTCGGATGTTTCGTACGCAACTGCCTTCCCCGATGGCACCCATTTGATATTGTGTATTTCAGCTTCCCTGAATGATTGTACAAGTTGTCCGGTTTCGGCACTGATTACTTCGCTCCAACCCGATTGATCGCCGTTTGGGGGTGTGGTTTGACTGTATTTTAATAAGAAGAGGTCACCATCGGGTGAAATGCTTGCACTACTGATGCTTTTCCCTTCCAGGAGATGATTAATGGTCATGAATTTTGTGGGAGAAATACTTGTAGTTAAGGCTGACTGCGGGAAAGATTCATCAATCTTCAATTCGGCTTTTATTTTCCAGTCGGCATTATTTTCGGCAGTTTTCAATGATTTAATCAGAATGAGGTGCTTTCCTTTTTCGAGTGTAAGTTTACATGATACTTTGCCCGGGTCTTCCTCCTTTTGGTTTTCCGTTTCTTTACTTTTTAACATTTTACCATCCAAATAAAATTCGAGTAATTGTGAACTACTCAGTTCAATTTCTGCTTTCATCCACTGTGTGGCATGAATATAGGCAGCCAGAAATCCGATTTGGTAATCGGCTCCTTTTGCCTTTTTTTCGATTTCTACAAAATCGTTTTTGGCAGATTTTAACTCCGACCACTCATAGGTGTTGTTTTTCCATCGAACTTCTGAGGATGTTTTAGGTTCGAATTTTTCTACATCCAAAAAATTGAATTGCAGCAAATCAGCATTTTCAAAGGTTTCTCCCCCAAGATTTTTCTGCTGGTTGTAAGCCGGTTTTTTCACATCAAAATTCCCAAGGTGCAGCCAGTTGTTGATGGTAATCTTCGTGTCCTCGTTTTGCGCAAAAGCACTGGTTGAAAAGATTAGCAGATAGGCAATCAGTGCATTTTTTCTGTGCCAAAGGGTGATCAGTTGTGATAATAAATGCTTCATAGAAATAATAATTTTAGTGAAAATGTAGAATACTCAAATTAGAAGTTTACCAGTCAACATCGGTGCCCTGGCTACTTCCCCCCATCATTTGCTGATGCATATATTCGGCGGGTGTAATCCTGATGAAATTTTCAGGAACTGATAATTCGGTGGCCAAAATGCTTCGTTGAACCACTTTTATTACCTCAATATTTTCGCCATTGGCGTTTTGCGATTTCATAATGAAACCGCTTTGATAAAGTTCTAAATACCCGGGTGTGAACTCATAGTATGAATCATCTTCGATGTTGGGTTTGAGTTGATTCATCATTTCAATAATTTTTCCGGAATCCAGATCATCACTTACGTCCATATCTTTTGAAATCCATAAAGTTTCTTTGGGATTCTCATTTACCAAAATCTGATATTTTACTGAAATGTATCCTGCGATATTTTCTGTTTCACCGGTATTCGTAATTTTTAAATCCAAAGCTTTGATTGCCTCTGGAGTTGGGGTAGCATACATTTGAGCCATGCCATCAAGCATCTGCCCATAAATTTGTTGTTGACTTTCGGGGAGTTGTTCAATCATTTCTTTCATGGCTGTTTGCAATGCCTTATCAAGCTCATTTCTAAAATGATCAATTTTTCCAGTCCAGTAACTTTGGTTATAATTAATAATAAACGTTAACATTTCATCGGTAGCATCAAATATGAAAGAAATATCGGTACCTGAATATTTAAGGATGTTATCCTCAATAAGCATAACCTCGTAGGTAATCAGCCCGTCAGTGTCAGTATTTCTGTAAGTTATTTCCCAACCGGCTATCAATTGATTTGAGCATATAATTAACAAAAGAATTAAAAGTAACTTTCTTGTTTTCTTGAGCATAGCATGAATCATTTTTTACATTTACCCTTCAACGACTTAAACTTATTTAAGGCATCAAAGATTTTTTTTTAAAAGAAATCACCAAAATTAAAAAAATTATCCGCTACCTTTTGTTAATCAAAAAAAAATATACTTTTGCACCTCAAAATTTTAGAAGAAAATTATGGCGAAAAAAACCACGAGAGCAGAAGAAAACATTCAAGCTGTTGAGGAGGCACTAAGTAAAACAGAACATTTTATCGAGAACAATCAAAATCCAATCTTAATTGGTATTGGAATACTGGTTTTGGTAATACTTGCTTACCTTGGATTTAACCAATTTTATCTGAAACCAAAAGAGGTTAAGGCACAAAATCAGGTTTACATGGCCGAGAAGTATTTTGAAATGGACTCGCTCAACTATGCTTTAAATGGTGATGGCCTTTATCCCGGTTTTCTGGATATCATGGATGATTACAAATGGACAAAAACAGCCAACTTAGCTCACTATTACACTGGCATCATTTATATGAAAAAAGGTGAATTTGAAACTGCCATTGGATATCTTGAACATTTTGACGGCGATGATAAACTTGTTGGACCTATGGCCTTAGGTGCCATTGGTGACTGCTACATGGAATTGGGTGATACAAAAAAGGCTGTTGATTATTACATTAAAGCTGCCAATATTTCGCCAAACGACCTCACATCACCAGCCTTTTTAATGAAGGCGGGCTGGACCTACGAAATTAATGGTGAATACAGCAAAGCTGTTGAGGTGTACAAAAGAATCAAAACAGAATTCTCCAAAAGTCAGGAGGCCCGCGAAATAGATAAATTCATCGCAAATGCCGAAGGAATGGCTAAATAGTAAAGGAATTGAAAATATTTAAAATACCTGCCCGTTTTTTTCGGGCAGGTATTTTTTTTATCATGAATTGTTATGAAAAGATCATTACGAATCGTTTTTATGGGTACCCCGGAGTTTGCCGCTGCATCGCTGCAACAACTCATCCATGAAGGACTGGATATTGTTGGGGTAATTACCTCACCGGATAAACCTGCCGGAAGAGGTAAAAAGCTAAAAGCCTCTGCAGTAAAATTGCTGGCATCATCAAACGGATTAAAGGTTTTACAACCGGTAAATCTAAAAGATCCTGCATTTTTAGAAGAATACAAATCACTCAATGCCAACCTTGGAGTAGTCGTTGCTTTCAGGATGTTACCTGAAGTGGTTTGGACGATACCTGAGTTTGGTACTTTTAACCTCCATGCTTCCTTACTTCCCAATTACAGGGGAGCTGCACCAATTAATCACGCGATAATGAACGGGGAAACTGAAACCGGCGTCACTACATTTTTTCTGAAACATGAGATTGATACCGGCGACATCATTTTTAATGAAAAAATACAAATAGGAAAAGATGAAACCTTTGGGGAGCTTCATGATCGATTGATGGTGTCAGGGGCTGATTTAGTGCTAAAAACCGTAAGTGCTGTCCAAAACAATGCGCTTTCGCCGGTCAGCCAATCCGAATTGATGCTTTTTGAGCAAAGTAATCTGAAGAATGCTCCCAAGATATATAAGGAAGATTGCAGGATAGACTGGTCGGCAGATGTTGCTGTGGTTTACAATAAAATTAGGGGATTAAGCCCTTATCCTGCAGCATATACCACTCTTTCGGATACCAAAGGAAATGACTATTTAATAAAAATATATAAAGCCGATTTTTCACTTTCAAAACATCCAGAAAAACCCCACCTTCTGCAAACTGACGGAAAATCCACTTTGTCAGTATCTTGCAACGATGGGGTGATTAAAATACTCGAACTTCAGGTTTCCGGAAAAAAAAGAATGGATATCCGAAGTTTTTTAAATGGATTCCCGCTAAGTAACGATTGGAAAGTAATGTAGCGTTAGAAGCACTTCGGAATGGTCAATTTAAGATTTTTTAACTCTACTTATTAACAAAATCTGATTTTTATCAACATCTATAAGACTTTTTAACAGGTATACCTTGCTATTTAACGGATTTGCCTTATATTTGCCCCGATTAAATAAATTTATTGTTAACCAAAAATTCTAACATCATGAACAAAGCAGAATTAATTGATGCAATGGCAGCAGACGCTGGCCTGACAAAAGCAGACGCAAAAAAAGCACTTGATGCTTTCATTAAAACTACCGGCGATGCCCTCGCAAAAGGTGATAGAGTTGCCCTTGTTGGATTTGGCTCATTTAGTGTTTCAACCCGTGCAGCAAGAACCGGAAGAAATCCACAAACCGGACAAGAACTGAAAATTGCAGCTAAAAAAGTTGTAAAATTCAAATCAGGAAGCGAATTATCCGCTCAAGTTTAATATTCTGAGCAGAATATTTTAAATAAAATCCCCGAATAATTTTTTATTCGGGGATTTTATTTTGTATTAAGCACAAACCGATAAGGTAGAAGCGCATCCTGTCCGGCATAGTCAACGCCAATGCGCGGTGAAGCTTTGATTGATGACCCCTTCAGTTCTATGCCCCTGTCCTCAATCCAAATTTCAGGATGATTTTCATTGGCCTCAGCAGTAATCGTTTTGCCCGAATGTGAATAGTGTATGCCCAATAAAGCTGATAATCGTCCCGGCCCGATTCCCATATTTTTTATTGGTTTTTCCCTTTTGTTTCTTTTAAGCATCTTGTCGATTCCATCCAATGGATTAATTCCCCGAATCAGCACTGCATGCGGTATATCTTTACCGTTGGTAACTACATTGAACAGCGAATGAATACCGTAGCACAGGTAAACATAGGCGATACCTCCGGGGAGAAACATGATTTCAGTTCGTTTTGATCTTAATCCTCCGTAGGCATGTGAAGCCCTATCCTCAATTCCGGCGTAAGCCTCCGTTTCAACAATAAGCCCTGAGGTGAGAACCCCTTCAAAATTTGTTACAAGTACTTTGCCGACAAGATCCCGGGCAATTTGTACCACATCGCTGCGGGTGTAAAATGATAAGGGAAGGATATTTTCTTGTATCAGAACCATTTTATAAACTACGAAACAACCTTGATTTGATAATTCCTTTGCGATGCAGGAAATAGGCAATGGATGTATGTAAAACACCAAGGCCATATTTTACGCTGCGTTTAAAGTTAATGGAAGAGGCATCATCAAAATATTTTGTAGGACAGGTTACTTCACCAATTTCAAATCCTGCCATAAATATTTGTGCAATCATTTGGTTGTCGAAAACGAAGTCATCTGAATTTATTTCATAATTTACTTTTTCCAAAACATCCCTTGAAAATGCACGGTATCCGGTGTGATATTCGGAGAGCTTTTGATGAAGTAAAATATTTTGGAAAAGGGTTAAAACCCGGTTTGCGAAATATTTGTATGCAGGCATGCCGCCTTTTAAAGCCCCCCGACCCAAAATCCTTGAACCCATAACCACAGGATACAGATCGTTGGCAATAATATGAACGATGGCGGGAATTAATTTTGGCGTGTACTGATAATCGGGATGAAGCATAACTACAATATCGGCACCGAGTTCAAGTGCTTTTTTGTAGCAGGATTTTTGATTTCCCCCATAACCTCTGTTTTGAGGGTGTTTGATAATATGTTTTATGCCAATCCTTTTGGCTACTTCAATGGTGTTATCACAACTGTTATCATCAACAATTACTACCTCATCCACAATATCAAAAGGGATTTCACGGAATGTTGTTTCAAGGGTTTTTTCAGCCTGATAGGCCGGCAGTACCACAACTATCTTTTTATTTTTTATCATTCTGAAAAGTAAGTGATATCATTGAAATGCAAAATACTTCGCAAAATTAAAATAATATCCAGTTGAAATGACCATATAATTTTGAAGATAAGGATTACTTATTTTTCCAGGAAAGTTTTTTATCGGGGGTATAATAAATTTTATCATTGTCGAGAAGCCACTCCACAACCCGTTTGCTTTTTTCAGCATTAAAATTATTGATGGCAACAAATAATTCTTCAGGCTTAACTGGTTTTACCATCAATAAGGGTTTTATTTGGCTTAGCACGTTATCAAATTCTGCCTTGCTGATCTGTGCTTTATTTCTTTCGAGGCATACATCGCATTTTCCACATCGTTGTTTTCCGGTTTCACCGAAATAACTCAATAAAAACAAGCTGCGACAGTTTCGTTTATTGGTGAGATAATCTTTAAGAGCATCCAGACGTTTCCTTGCAATTTGTTTGCGCAGGTCATAATTTTCTTTGGCAAGGTATAGGTCTTTGGAGTCAAGCCTTTCGATGGTCATTATGATTTGGGGCTTGCTCTTGGGAGGAATGTAATTTACGACTTCAAGATGATCCAGTTGTTCGAGTAAGGCGGCTATTTTTTCGGTGCTTAGTTTGGTTTTGTTAGAGATTTCCGTAAGGCTGATCTTTACAAACTGGCTGAAAAGGCCGGTGTACAATCTAAGAATCAGTTTTACAAAACCATCAAGTTTGGGATGTTCAACGCGGAACCTGTAAAGGTCTTCACCCTGCAGTTTAAAATGGATTTTGGGAGGATTGTGAACGCCTTCAGTAAGGATAAGATAGCCCTCTTTTTCAAGAAATTTCAATGCGCTGTAAGCTACAACGGGTTCAAAATTGTATTGATGGCTAAAGTTGGAAATATCGAAATCAAAACTCAGATTCTGACCACTGCCCAGGGCAAGTTTCAGATAATTTCCAAGAGCCTGGTAAACCCGCCTGATAGTATCCATTTCCGGGAAACTGCTTTCGAATTGCTTTTCGGCATCCAACAAGTCAGCATCCTGATAAAGCACAGCGGCCCAGGATTTCTTAAGGTCGCGCCCTGCGCGCCCTGCTTCCTGAAAATAAGCTTCTGGGCTTCCTGGCAAATCCACATGAACAACCAGCCTCACATCCGGCTTGTCGATGCCCATTCCAAAAGCATTGGTTGCAACAATCACTCTCGTTTTTCCCTTCATCCAGTTTTGCTGCTTTTGATCACGCTCGGCATTGCTCAAACCTGCATGGTAATGCTCGGCTGAAATACCATTTTTTACAAGAAACCTGGCAAAGTCATAAGTCCGCCGCCTGGTGCCTGCATAAACAATGGCCGAACCGGGAACTTTATTAAACATGTTGATAATTCTGCCATTTTTATCCTCTTCATACAAAACTACATAGGCCAGGTTTTCGCGTTCAAAGCTTTGCCGAATAACTCGTTTTTCTCTGAAGTTTAATTTTTCCTGAATATCATCAACTACTTCCGGAGTTGCGGATGCCGTTACTGCCAGTATAGGGACCTTGGGAATCATATCACGAATTTCAGCAATTTGAAGATAGGGAGGCCTGAAATCATAGCCCCATTGTGAAATACAATGCGCCTCATCCACAGCCACAAAATTCACTTTCATGTACTGCAAAACCTCTCTGAACTGTCGTGAGGCCAATCTTTCGGGCGAAACGTATAGCAATTTGGCATCTCCGTAAACTGCATTATTGAGCGCAACTTCTATTTCGTTGAAATGCATTCCTGAATAAATTGCAAAGGCTTTTATTTTACGGGCTTTCAACTGTTCTACCTGATCTTTCATCAATGCGATAAGCGGGGAAACAACCAGGCAAATTCCTTCCATGGCAAGTGCAGGAACCTGATAACAAATGGATTTCCCTCCTCCGGTGGGTAAAAGCGCCAGGGTATCCTGACCCTTCATCACCGAAAGAATAATATCTTCCTGCATCGGCCTGAAGGTGGTATAGCCCCAATATTGAAGAAGTATTTTGTGGATGTCCATATTTTTTATTGATGAAACGAAGTTAATGTTATTTTTTATTGCCGGGCATTTAAGGGAATAAAATGGGTTTCTGCCGGAAGATATCATTTATCCTTTGGTTTTCATGATAAGATTGGCAAATGCTAAAAATTTAAATTTTAAGTTTGCAACGAAAAAGTGTATAATAATGGATAACAAATACAACCAACGTGGAGTTTCCGCATCAAAGGAAGATGTGCATGCTGCCATTAAAAATATCGATAAAGGATTATTTCCTAAGGCATTTTGCAAAATTGTACCCGACTTACTCTCCGGTGATCCGGAATTTTGCACAATTATGCACGCTGATGGTGCAGGTACAAAATCATCACTGGCCTACATTTACTGGAAAGAAACTGGAGATATTTCGGTGTGGAAAGGTATTGCTCAGGACGCCATTGTGATGAATCTGGATGATTTGTTGTGTGTGGGTGCAACGGATAAAATCTTACTTTCATCAACGATAGGGCGCAATAAAAACCTTATCCCCGGTGAAGTTATTTCGGCCATTATTCATGGTACGGAGGAGTTTCTGGAGGAAATGCGCAGCTATGGTGTGGAGATATACAGCACAGGTGGCGAAACTGCCGATGTTGGAGATCTGGTGAGGACAATCATTGTAGATTCTACAGTAACAGCCAGAATGAAACGCCGGGATGTGATCGACAACTCAAATATCCGGGCCGGCGATGTAATTGTTGGGCTGGCATCATACGGCCAGGCCAGCTACGAAAAAGAATACAATGGTGGCATGGGGAGCAATGGACTTACTTCGGCAAGACACGATGTTTTTGAAAAATCACTGGCTTCAAAATATCCTGAAAGCTTCGATCCGCAAGTTCCCGAAAGGCTGGTTTATACAGGTAAAATAAGCCTCACCGATCCAACCGAAGTTCCAGGAACTAATGCAGGAAAACTGGTTTTGTCGCCTACCAGAACTTATGCACCCATCATTCGGAAGATGCTCGGTACCTATCGGGATAAAATACATGGCATGGTGCATTGCAGCGGAGGTGCGCAAACCAAAGTGTTGCATTTTGTGGATAAATTGCATGTGATAAAAGATAATCTTTTTGAAATTCCCCCACTTTTTAAAATGATAAAAGAACAGTCGGGAACTTCATGGAGGGAGATGTATCAGGTATTTAATATGGGGCACCGAATGGAAATTTATACCGATGCCGACACTGCCCTTAAGCTTATCGAAATTTCGAAAGGTTTTAATGTGGATGCCGGAATAGTAGGAAGATGTGAAGCTGCAGATGAAAAATTGCTGAGCCTGATCACTCCAAACGGGAGTTTTCAATACTAATGCAAAGCCCGGCAAATGCTATTTTGCCGGGCTTTTTATTAACTCCTGAGTTTATTCTTTCAACAATTTTAATAGTCCCCTCGTGCCTTTCTCATCGCTCACCGACAAAAAATATATACCGCAACTTTGACCGGACAAATCCAGCAGGAAATTCTTTTCATCCGATGAAAACGAACGAATAATACTTCCAGAAATATCATAAATTTCAAAATACTTTTCCCCACTTTGTGATGATGAAATGGTGGTGATACCTCTTACAGGATTAGGAAAGGCTGTCAGCGAAATATTTGAATGTTGGATGATGGAAGCATCCTCGCTCACAATACTATTAGCTGATATTTGTTTGGCAATCCTCCGTGTTAATGTATCGCTTTCCAAATCATAAGCTATAGTTAATACATCATTAAATGCCCCAATGGTATCCGCTGTAAAAATTATTGTTGCATTTTGAGTGCATCCGGGTTCAATTAAAATGGGTTCACTATCCTGGAACGAAAATAAACCTGTTCTGCTAACAAGTCGGTTTATTACAATATCTTCCTGCAAATTGTTGAATATGCCAAGTGTTGTCGTTGCTGTATCGCCGGGTTTTACGGGGTCAAAAGCCAAACTATTCTGAACGAAATACATTGCTGTGGTTTGAAATGGGAATTTATAAGCACGGTATGAAACGGTTTCGTAAGAAAACTCAACAAGCTTGTTGCCCAGCGAATCGAACTCCGTAATATTAGGATCACCGCTGCCCCAGCCAACTATGGTATTTCCATTGGTCAAGTGCTGGGCATTTCCCATGATCGAACCAAGTATGTCGGGCTGACTGCGGAGTCGTTGTAGTACAAGAGCTGTCATATTTATTTCATCCAGCTCGAACCTTAGAGCACACGAAAAAAGCGGGTTATGGTTCCATCCATTGTCGAAAAGTTGATAGGAACCATCAGGCAGTCTTCGGATATCATGCTGGCCGGCAAAGCCAAGCGTGTCGTTGCCAATATAGGTAAACTGATTGTTTTTCCCTCCGAGCCGCCAGATGATTTCGCCTGTGTGCATGTTGATCTTTGTTATTTCGTCCATGTTGCGGTTGCTGATAAGTAGTGTTGAATCGCTATCCATTTCAACGGCATTGGTGTGGGTGGCATCAATATAATTTTCATCTAGCAGGTCAACATTAGTATCGGTAATTTGGAAATGATCCCATCCCGACCATTCAAAAACTATGTTTCCTGCATTGTCCTGAATTTGTATCTGACACTGTGCCACAGTTACTCCAGGGTGCCCACCTTCAACTACCGTATCCATATCAACCAATCGCAATTCTACTCCTAAAAGCAAATAGTTGCCATTTTCCAGGATGTGAAAATCGTGAAAGTCGATGGGGTTATTCAAGTATGAAATCGTGTCGATGGGTCTAAACGCATGATTCATCAAAAGATGTTTTTTCAATCCATCGTCATAATAGGATAGCATTCCGTTTGGCTGAATCTTAAAATCCATCACATCACCATCCGATTTCTTAAAATATACGGGTGTTCCATAATTGTCGGCTATTACAAGGTAGGGTGTAAGATTTGGGTAAATAGTCCATGCCCTCATGAATGCAAAAAAGAAATAGTCATTGTTTTCGGGTTGAGCAAAAACTTCGGCATTGATGAGTGTAAAATCCTCGGGTAATATGTTGCTGGAGTTTATTGGTTTTCGCTGAGCCTCGGTTTCTGCATTAATAATCACTACAACTAATAGTAAAAGTGGAATAATTTGTTTTTTCATTTTTTTTATTTTTATAAAAGAAAAAATCCTGCAAAGCTTCCACAATCGGAAGTTTTGCAGGATATTTATGGTTTAAAATATTTTACTGTTTGATAATCTTGGCGATGCCGCTTTGTCTGTTATCAAAAATTACTTTAATAAAATACACACCCTGAGGCAGGTTTTTGATGCTGAATTGTAAATCGCCGGATTCGGCTTGCATTTTACCCAGTGATCTTCCCGAAAAATCGAGGACTTCAATTGATTTATTTCCCTCAAGGGGGAATTTAATCTGCAACAGGTCGCTGGTGGGGTTTGGGAAAACATCGAAATGAATTGCAGGTTTTGTGAAAATGCCGGCATAATTTTCGGTGGTGAAAGCAATGCCAATATTATTGTCAATAATATTTCCCATCCAATCGCCACAGGTATTGCCTTTCAGCGCAAAATAGTATTCTTGTCCACTCCCCAAAGAATCAACCGGATGGACAATAATTTCTGTTTTTGTTGTTTCATACCAAACCACTTCAGCAAAGAAAGGCACATCTTCCCCGTTCAAGTCATCTTTTTTAAATTGAATCATCCCGGCTAAATCCATGGCTGACAATTCCATTCCATCCTGATTAAAAAGTTTTTCATTGGCTGTCATTTTTATTTCAGGCTTGCGGGATACATCAATGGTTCCATCAGCAAGGTTGAATGAAATTTCAGGAGTTGTTGCATCCGCAGTATGGCCCTGGAGCACCACTTGTTTTGCTATTTTACTTTCAACCCCGAGGGTGCAGTAAATAGTTAAAACATCCTCAAACTGCCCCTGACTTGCAGGGAAGAAATTCACAGTAACGTTGGCGGTTTCGCCGGCAGCAATGCTTACAGGTATGCCTTGCTGAACGGTAAAGGCTGACAGGTGTTTATGATGTCCCGAGATGTTAATCTCATCCTCCGAATTGTTGGTGATTTGAAGGATGTAGGGTTCAGGAGTGTAACCTGAAAATTCGCCATAGTCGATTGTGTCCTTTGAAAAAGAGAACATATCGGTGGTCCAATCAAATTTGTAAGCCCTGTAAGTTCTGAGTGTATCAGCAAAATTTGTCCAGATTTCCCAGCTTGGGCCATCAGAATATGTAACTTCACTCGACATTTTCATTGGAGCAAATGAAATGCCCCACCCTATCATTGTTCTATTTTCGAATTCAAGACGTTGAGCTCCACCCATGGCCATAGCAAAATCAAAATGACCAGGTTCGGCAGGATAAGCCCAAACCTGTTCCACTGTCATATTTTCTTCGTCAAGGGCATATTCAACCACCCGGGAATACGGCCCCCAGTGGAGATTTCCGTTATCGAAGATGCTGATGTGGCCATTGTCCAAACGGCGAATATCATGCTGGTGCGAAAATTTTATGGTATCGTTGGTGAAGGTAAAGTCGTTTAGATTCTCACGATAGGCATTCAGTCGCCAAATAATTTCACCGGTTTCCCGGCTTACTTTTATTATTTCATCTGTATGCCTGAATGAAATCAAATAATTTCCGTCGGTATCGGGTTCCACAGCATTTCCATGCACGTAATCGATAAATACCTTTGTTAAGTCGATATCAGGAACAGCATCTGTAATTGGGATATGATCCCAACTACTCCACTCAAAAACCACATTCTTATCAGCATCGAGCTCTTGCAAAACAAAACCTACAACAGTAGCAGCAGGGTCGCCACCTTCAACAATCTGACTCATATCAACGATTTGTGGATCGTAGGTAAACATCACCGAGTGGCCATTGTTAAAGAGTAAAAAGTCGTGTACTTCAGCAAGGTATCCGTTTCCCATCTGAAAGGTATCAACGACATTCATATAGCTGTCATAAATCAGATGGCTGCCGTAAATAACACCCAGTCCACCCGACTGCGATGGCAGGAAGTGGCTAATGTTTCCTGCTTCCTGAATCTTGAGGTCGGCAACCGCGCTGTTAAATTTTTTGTAATAAACCGGTGTGCCATATTTGTCAAGCATCATGGCATAAGATGGTCTGTTTGGCGGTGCAAATGGATTATTTGGCGTAAGAAATGCATAACCGGGTGCCGGATTTTTATTTACTGTTACGAAAAGTTCAGGAAAATCTTCCGGTAAATTACTGTTGTTTGTGCTTTTGAGATGGTGCGGAGGTGCTACTTCTTTTGATTGAAGAGCCTGATTTTGTATTTCATTCAGGATTTGTTGTTCATACTCAATCCTTAAATTATTGTTATCAGCTTTCATTGTATGAAATGAAAATGTGGCAGGTTGCAAATTTTCACCTGAAACCGTGTTAATGACCGAAGAAATGTTAACCATTATTTCCTCATCGTAGGCAAATGGGCGACCAGTTTCAATAATCAATGTTCTTCCATCATTTGCCAGTTTAAACGAACCTTTGTGCAGGCCACTTTTGGTACCTTCGATTAGCAATGCTGCATGGTTTACTGAATTTAAATCAATCACATCGCTACTTCTTAATACAATGCTGTGCCTAATGGTTGCATACTGTGCATCGGGCGCAGGTGAAATGTAGTTCCATTGTGCCTGCGAAAATGTCAGGCTTGTAATCATGGTCATTAAAAAGACCATTGTTGAAAGTTTTAGTTTTTGAAAGTTTTTCATTTTTTAAAATTTTAATATCTGATTATTTTGGTGGAGTATAGTTTATTTGTTCGGCTTGTAATTTCAAGGAAATAAATCCCTTTGGTAAAATTTTCGAGATCGATAGTCAAAGATTTTTTGTTCCCAAATTCAAAATCCATGATGGAATTTCCGGAAAAATCAAATATCCTGGCTCTTCCGGAGATTGTTTGTGGAAGTGTTACCGTTGCAAAACTATGAGCCGGATTAGGAGAAACCGATAATGTTTCAGCCGATGGTTCATCAATTCCTGTGTCATCAACAGCCTCAGCTTTTAAATAAATCTGCCGGCCAATTCGTTGTGTAGTATCTGCATTGTCGGCGTGCAGGGTAAGAGCATTTTCAAAGTAGCCTGCCTCAGTGGGCTGAAAACGAACCTTCAGCAGGATGGAATCCTTTGGCTGAATTTCAATGGGGAATGAGGTATCCAATGAAAATTGATCGAACCTAAAATGATATCCGCTCAATAAGATGATCGAATCGGAATTGTTGAATATTTTCAACTCAGCAAGGTTTTCGCCATGAGATAATAAAGACTTCCCAAAATCGAGGGTGTCGCTTTTTGGATAAAATAGTTTGGGTTGCCAATTGTATTTATATGCCCTGTAATTAATTGCGTTAAAATTGATTATATGTTCAATGGCACCATCTGCATTGAATTCAGTAATTGCCATACTGTCGGGGTATGAGCCTGAGCCCCAGCCTGAAATAAAATTCCCGTTTTCGAGCATTTGAAAATTTCCCATAATTCCGCCATAGATATCAGGATCGTTGCGATAGCGTTTTACCTGAGTAATTGTTCGGGCTGTTTCATCAATATTATAAATAACACCACTGGAGTAATGGGGCTCAGGTGTGTTGAACCTGCCGTTGTCGAACAGGGTAAAAATCCCCTCTCCGATCTTTCGTATATCGTGGGGCCATGCCCATTGAATGGTGTCGTTAATAAAGGTAAATTCGTTGTGTATGCCCCCCATGCGCCATATAATTTCACCTGTTCTACGGTCAACCTTAGTGATCTCGTTCATGTTGCGCGCGAGAATAATAAAGGAGGTATCGCTATCAAGTTCAAGCGTGTTCACATGGGCAAAATCAATCAGGGAAGCAGTTAAATCCACATAAGGTTCACAATCGGTAAGGCTAAAGTGATCCCAGGTGTTCCACTCAAAAAAAACATTGTTAAGTGAATCAAGAGCCTGAATAACATGCCCCATGATTGTCGCATCGGGCTGTCCGCCGGGAACAATGGTACTCATATCTATCAGCCGGGTGTCGATGCCTATCAACCATTTTTGATTGTCAGGGGTAATGATGAAGTCATGATAATCAATCCAGTATCCGATAGGTCGCAGGCTGTCAATCAGCTCCATTTTTTCATTCATGATGTAATGTTTGATACCAGATCCGCCTCCAAAGCTAAGTTGGCCATTGGGCTGGAGCTTAAAGTCGTTGATGCTGTTGTGCTTAATTTTCTTAAAATAAATGGGATGGCCGAAGTTATCGATTATTGCAATGTAGTTGTCGATATCCGTAAACATTCCCCATGAGCTGAAAGGAGCAATAAAAAAGTTGGCTGAAGAAGGATTTGCGATGGTTTTTACTGTAATCCGGGGAAAATTAGCTGGCAGGTTTGTATCGGGGTTGCCTGCAGTGTTTTGCGCTGATGCGGCCAGAAATAGCATTATGAACAAGAAAGTGAAAATACCTGATAATGATCGTTGTTGTTTAATTCCATTCATTATTTTGAATTAAATTTTTTGTTATTTTTTTGTGGATAGCACACAGATTATGCAAAAATAAAAAAAAACTTAAAAACAGGCCGGAAAATTACATGGGTCTCATGGGCAGGGCGATGTGAAAAGTGCTTCCCTTTTCAGCTTCCGGGGCATCAGAATCGCTTTCGGCCCAAATCATGCCATTGTTTTTTTCGATAAACTCCCGGCACAACACCAGCCCGAGCCCTGTCCCGGTTTCCCCGCGGGTTCCTGTGGTTGATTGGCTCTTGGCGAGGTTGAAGAGGTCTTCGAGTTCATGGCTGGGTATGCCAACACCGCTGTCTTTGATCGCAAGGTTCATCATGCCCGGTATTTCTGGGTTTTTGTAACAATTCACCGAAATTATTCCATGGTCGGGTGTAAACTTTATTGCGTTTGTCAGCAGGTTTCTGATCACTGTTTTAATCATGTTGGGGTCTGCATACACCATTTTTTCACAAAATCCATTGCTTACCAGCTTGATATTTTTTTTGTCGGCGGCTGTTTTTAAAAGTGAAAAATTGATTCTGACTAAGCTTCCATAATCAATAAATTCGGGGTCGTAGGTCATTTTTCCAACATGAAGTCTCGACCATTCCAACAAATTCATCAAGAGTTCGTAAGCGCCTTCTGATGAGGATTTAATAGAACTGATCATCGATATTTTATCTTCGTCATCAAATTCATTCCATTCCTCTGTAAGCAGAGATGAGAAACCTATAATTGCATTAAAAGGGTTTTTCAAGTCGTGGGCAATGATATTAAAAAACTGATCCTTTGTCTGGTTTGATTCTCTTAGCTGTTTTTCAGATTCTTTGAGTAATTTTTCCGATTGTTTTCTTTTTATGGAAAGGCCAATCTGGGGCGAAATCATCTCAAGTAAACGCTGATGCTCTTCACGAATAGCATTTTCATTTTCGTAATTCTGCACCACCATAAGCCCCAAAACTTCACTCTCAACAATAATCGGAATACCCAGCCATACTTTTGCAACCGTTCCCACAAAGTCAATTTTTCCTTCATCAGCAAGTTTCATGATGTCGGAATATCGCAGGAACATGCTTTTCTTTGTATTCAAAACCAGCGAACTAAGCGTTTTTTCGGTTGGGATTTGATCGAAATGATCTTTTTCATCCTGAAAAAATGGCAGGCTCAGGGTATTGTTACTGGCATCGAATAGAGCAAGGAAGAAATTCTTCGTATCGATTAAGGTTGTAATTTCGATTCTTATCAAATCGAACAGTTCATCAATTTCATCGGTGGTACTCACAGCTTTTGCAACTTGCAGCATGACCCGGTTGGCTTTTTCTGCATTTTTTCTTGCTGTAATATTTTCTATGGTGCCTTCGAGGATAGTGCTGTTGATTTCTTTGTCGTAGTGCGAACTGATGTTTAAGCGCACATCGAAGGTGTTTTTCCACCGATCTTTAAAAATTGTTTCGTAGGATTTTACTTCACCGGTATTGATGGTTTCCTTTAAAACTTTCTCGCGCAAACCTTTATCAACATATACATCTGTGGCAATATTACCAACTTCTTCGAGCACCTCCTCCGGGCTGCTATAGCCCAGCAAGGTGGCAAAGGCATTGTTAATCTCAAGAAACCTTCCTTCGGGCAGCGACCTGAAAAAGCCTATCGGTGCATTCCTGAATATATGACGATATCTTTTTTCGTCGGTATTTTCTTGTTTTGTCTTTAGGCTGATAGTAGTGTAATCCTGTCCAAAAATAACAGCTCCCTTTGTGTTCCCCTCATGATCTTTAATGATATTCATCGACCATAAAAGGCACTTTGATTCACCTGTTCTGATTTTTATTTTTATAGTTTTTGAATTTATATTATTCGCACCATTGATGTTGTTGCGGAAAATATTAAGAAGCCTCAGACCCGCTTCTCTGTTATTGAAAAGTTTTTCCCAAAAGAGGTGATTCCCCTTGAATTCATTAGATGAATAACCGCAATATTTTTCAGCATATTTGTTCATGAACACCAATTTCCCATTGGTGTCGATAATTTGCACCCATAAATCCAGTTTTTCTAAAGTTGTAAATTCATTCAAATCACCTATGTTAATTTGGTTTCCCATTTTCTAAATCATTTTTTGATACGCTGATTAACTTTCAGATTGAAATCCTGAGCTGATTTTTTTTGTGCAAATAAAAATCGAGCCCCAAAATTATACTAAAATGCTTTACTGACAAAGGTTTTAAGATATTTGTTCGCACTTTTTGGGAAAGTTTAAGCCATCGGGATCCATCTGAAATGATTATTTTTGTGGAAACAGGTAAATATTTTAAAATCATGAAAAGAATTCTCGTTCCCGTTGATTTTTCGCCACATACCGAAACGGTGTGTCGATATGCTCTTGAAATTGCCAAACTAAACGGCGCTGAAATACGGCTTTTTCATGCCTATTTTGATTTTATAATAGCTACAGCTTCCACATTTCCTTATTCCGTCGAAACCAACGAATTATTTAACCAGGAAATGATGGTTAAAATAAAAGAAGATGCAAGGAAAGATATGGATAAATTGCATCATGAAATGATGGATGAGATAGCTCACGAGGGTATTAAAAATGTGAGGGTTGTCTTTACACTCACCGGTGGCATGCCCGAAGAAGAAATTTTGAATATTTCGGAAACCTACAATCCCGATCTCATTGTTATGGGTACCCGTGGCAAGGGAGAAAAAGATTTACTTACCGGAAAAGTTTCATCAAAAGTGGTGCAAAGTGCAACCTGTCGAATTCTCACGGTTCCACGCGATGCCAAATATCATGGATTTAAAAATGTGGTTTATGCCACCGATTTGAAAGGGGATGATTTCGAATATCTTTCTACCCTCATCGATTTGGTGTCGAACTACAAGCCCGTAATTCATTGCATTCATGTGGATCTGGATTATGAACCTGAAGCAGGAAAAAATAAAATGAATGCTTTGATGCAGCACTTTCGCAGTGAAACTGAAATTGGAAGCATTGTTTTTAAAGTCATTGGTGACGATGATTTTCTGAGCTGTATTGACGACTACATTCAAAAACAACAAATAGACATGGTGGCAGTAGTTCACCATCGGAAAAGTTTCCTCAAGAGGCTGTTCACCATCGACCATACCCGCCAGTTACTATTCCACTCTGGTTTGCCCCTTTACATCTTTACAGGCGAAGCTTGATGTATACACGTTATTCATACTTTAATGCCTGAGTCACCTCATTTGTTAAAACTCAAGGACATTCCAATTTCAAAAAAAACTTAGCTTTTCCACTGCGAAACTTTGTACCACTAAAATTAATTTTCCTTTGATGGCTCAAAACCATTGTGATTATCTTTGGCGCTTCTTTTAATTGTCGTCCGATTTTTATGAAACTTTCGATTGTAATCG
>JAIOZV010000044.1 GCA_021740425.1 Bacteroidales bacterium
TTATCTCATCAAAGTTACACTTCCCTGTTTTGAATGAAAATTGATTTTGCCGGTTTTGTCGCGGGCGCTGTAGTCGCATTCCCAAAAATAAACCCCTTCGGCGGCAGTGCTGCCATTAATTTTCCCGTCCCATGCATCATTTATATTTTCGAGGGTATGTACTATTCTGCCCCAACGGTTGAAGATTACCATTTTGAAATTGATGATGCCTGCAGGGTTTTCTGTTTCAGCGAAAAAGGTGTCGTTGTGCCCGTCGCTGTTGGGGGTAAAAACGTTGGGAATCCAAATTTCAGCGCAGGCGTCAATGGTGATGCTGTCGCTAACATTGCAAAATCCGTCAAAAGCTTTTAGCCAGTAGGTTCCGGAATTTTTGACAAGAATGGTGCTGTCTGATGAGCCATTGCTCCAATGAAAGTTTGAATAGTTATTTCCCGGGTTTAAATACAAAATCTCGCCATCGCACAAAATGGTATCGTTGCCAAGGTCAAGGTTTCCCTGGTACAATTTAATTTCTATAGTATCTGAAAACAGGCCGCAAACTGTTTCTACCTCCACAGCATAGTTTCCTGCATTGAAAACCTGCAGGGTTTGATTTTGCGAGCCATCGCTCCAGAGGTAAGAGAGATAGCCTCCGCCGGCATCGAGGAGCAGGGTGTCGTCGGGGCAAAGCCATTCCTGCCCAGCCAAACCCAGGCCCGGGATTTCAAAGTCAGTAATTTTGATGGTATCGGTTCCGGCGCAGCCAATATCATCCTGAACGGTGAGCCAAAAGATTCCTTCATGGTTTGTGGTGAAAGATTGATTTTGAGAGCCATCGTGCCACACATAATTTGAAAAACCCTCAGTAGCTTGAATTGTGATTTCGCCTCCCGGGCAAATCACGGTGTCGTTGCCCAATAGGTTTTCAGGGATGATATTAACCACCAGAACCATCGAATCTCTTGCAGCGCAGCCATTTTCGTCGGTCACTTCCAGCCAGTAGGTTCCGGCAGTGTCAGCGAGAATGGAAGGGTAATCCGAGCCGTCCTGCCAAAGGTAGAATTCAAAGCCATCGGGGCCATTCAGGAAAATGTATTCGCCTTCGCAAATGTGGGTTGTGTCGTTACCGAGAGAAATTTCGAAAGCATTGTAAACCTCCACAAAAACGGAATCCGTGGCAGTGCATCCCAGCGAATCGCTAACCTTCACCCAATGGAATCCATGACTTGAGATTTCGTTGAAACGGGTTTGTGAGCCGTCGTTCCACAAATAATCCAGGAAGCCCTCTCCTGCATCCAACATATAACTTTGGCCATAGCAAAAGCTCGTGTCATTTCCCAGTGAAATATCAAAAGGTTCGGAGAATTCCACAGAAATTGTATCCCCACCCAAGCCACAATCGTTGCTCACATTAACCCAGTAAAGGCCTGGTTCAGTTACTAAAAATGATTGTCCCTGCGAGCCATCCTGCCAAAGGATATTGTCGAAACCTTCACCCACATTTAACGACAGGGTCTGATCGAAACAAATCAGGGTATCATTACCAAACGAAATATCCGGCGACGGAAGAAAAGTAAGGTTAATGGTGTCATAACCAAAACATCCGTATTCGTCTATCACTTCCACCCAGTAAGTGCCGCTTTGCGAAGCCATGAAGGTTGAATCGGTGGAGCCATCCTGCCAAAGGTAGCTCTCAAATCCCGATCCCGCAGAAATCAAATTTGTATCTCCAAAACAGTAGGTGGTGTCGTTGCCAATGGAGATTTCAATTCCCGGCGAAAAAGTAATTTGGATAGAGTCGCGGTTGATGCACCCTTCCGCATTACTCACCTCAACCCAATAAAGCCCTGTTTCACCTGCGATAAGTGCGGGTTCTGTTGACCCATCCTGCCAAAGGTAAGTTTCAAAATCTTCCCCCGGATTCAGCACGATCTGTTGGCTTCCACAAATGATTGTATCATTACCAAGCTCAGGCTCTGGTAAAGGATGAATTGTGATGTTTTTTAAGATGCTAAACTGTTCTCCGGAAAAGTAAATGATAAGTTGGACTTCAAAAGTTCCAGGGTAGGTGAAAATATGATGGGTGTTAAATAAGGTTGAGGAGTTTTCGTTACCAGATGCCGGATCATCAAAATTCCATACTACAGAGTCGATGTTTTGTATTTCTATTCCCTCTGGCCAAAAGAATGTAGTATCGTTAAAACAATAGTTTTCTGATTGAAATGAGAAAATAGTCGTTTGTCCGGCATATGGGAAACCTAATAAGCCTTTTTTTCCTTGCAAATAAAAAGCATCATCAACAAAATTACAATTCACACCAATTACATTAGGGTTCCCAATTCTACCCAAATAATCATCCATGTATTTTACAACATATATTTTTTCATCCAATCCTAACTGAAGTGCTCCTGAAATGTAATCTACAGGAGTAGGCGTATTTGTAGCTTCACCAACTAAAATTTTGGAGGCAAGGATTTCACTCACCGAACCTGCCATTAAATTGTATTGGTAAATTTTTCCGGAGTAAAGCGATTTTACGTATAACAACTGATTGTTTGGTGAAAATTCCACGCCATAAGCTTTAGGGTGTGAAGGAATGGTGAAATCGATCTGAATATTGCCGGTTAATCCATCAAAATTCAGTACATCAATATTTCCAATATCATAAATGGCAACGGCAAGTTTTTCGTTGGATGGCGAAACCCGTAAATACCCTAAAGCGTTGTTAACACCATTCCCGCCGCCCTGATGTGTAGTGCCTGTATTGTTGATCACAGGATCGGGATATATACCGGATTCATTTATCAGGTAGGTGTAAAAAGCGGTTGAATTGTACTTATGTGCAATTACCCAATAATCGATGCCATTGCTGTGTGACACAACAGTTAGCTTTTCGCTTACAGGTGTGAGAAGCTGTATATTTTTTTCGATAACTTCCCCCAAACCATTATCAAGTGAGATATCCACAATCGAATAGTTTAAACCTTTGGGGCCGGCAAAATAGTCTGTTGTGAAGATGTAGTAGATTGGATTATTTCCAGGTTGTTTAACAATTATTGCTGTTTGTGTTGATGAATGGTGCCCAAACAAACCTTCACCATTTTGCATTATTTCATGACTTTTATTCCAAACTGTAACACCATCGGTATAAAAAATAATGTTTCCATCAACATCCGACATTGTGGCACATCCTTCTCCTGAATTAACCATACCATTGGCAAGTGGTGTGGGGGGTGTGGTGTTAAAATCCAGGCCTGCAAATTCACCAAAATACCAGATTTTGCCGGGGTATTGTGCGAAACTGGCCGAGTGTATTATTAGACCAATACTGACGAAGATTAAAACTCTTTTTAACATAATTTCTATCTAATCAAAGTTACACTTCCCTGTTTTGAATGAAAATTGATTTTGCCGGTTTTGTCGCGGGCACTGTAGTCGCATTCCCAAAAATAAACTCCATCGGCGGCAGTGCTGCCATTAATTTTCCCGTCCCATGCATCATTTATATTTTCGAGGGTATGCACTATTCTGCCCCAACGGTTGAAGATTACCATTTTGAAATTCACAATTCCGGCTTCATTTTCTGTTACTGCATAAAAAGTTTCGTTGTGCCCGTCGCTGTTGGGGGTAAAAACGTTGGGAATCCAAATTTCGGCACAGGCGTCAATGGTGATGCTGTCGCTAACATTGCAAAATCCGTCAAAAGCTTTAAGCCAGTAGGTTCCGCGATTTTTTACAAGAAGGGTGCTTTCCGATGAGCCATTGCTCCAATGAAAGTTTGAATAGTTATTTCCCGGGTTTAAATACAAAACTTCGCCATCGCACAAAATGGTGTCGTTGCCAAGGTCAAGATTCCCTCTGTACAATTTAATTTCAACAGCATCTGAAAACAGGCCGCAAACTGTTTCGACCTCCACAGCATAGTTTCCTGCATTGAAAACCTGCAGGGTTTGATTTTGCGAGCCATCGCTCCAGAGGTAAGAAAGATAGCCTTCACCGGCATCTAAGAGTAGGGTATCTTCAGGACAAATCCATTCCTGCTCTGCCATTCCCAGGCCCGGGATTTCAAAGTCAGTAATTTTGATGGTATCGGTTCCGGCGCAGCCAATATCATCCTGAACGGTGAGCCAAAAGATTCCTTCATGGTTTGTGGTGAAAGATTGATTTTGAGAGCCATCGTGCCAAACATAACTTGAATAACCAGGAGTGGCTTGTACTGTGATTTCGCCTCCGGGGCAAATCACGGTGTCGTTGCCCAGCAGGTTTTCGGGGATGAAATTTACGATGAGCTCCAAAGAATCTCTTGCAGCGCAGCCATTCTCGTCGGTCACTTCCAGCCAGTAAGTTCCGGCAGTGT
The DNA here is from genome assembly GCA_021740425.1 of Bacteroidales bacterium. Lineage (GTDB taxonomy): Bacteria > Bacteroidota > Bacteroidia > Bacteroidales > 4484-276 > SABY01. Next base: position 4,337 of record JAIOZV010000044.1, read on the forward strand.
CGGCGAGAATGGAAGGATAATCCGAGCCGTCCTGCCAAAGATAGGATTCAAAGCCATCGGGGCCATTCAGGAAAATGTATTCGCCTTCGCAAATGTGGGTGGTATCATTGCCGAGAGAGATTTCAAAACTATTATAAACATCCACAAAAACGGAATCCACGGCAGTGCAGCCCAACGAATCGCTCACCTGCACCCAGTGGAATCCATGACTTGAGATTTCGTTGAAACGGGTTTGTGAGCCGTCGTTCCAGAGGTAGGCCGAAAATCCTTCACCGGCATCGAGCAGGTAGCTTTGCCCAAAGCATAATGAGGTATCATTCCCAAGTTGAATTTCGATGGGATTGGAAATTGTGACAAGTATAGAATCTCTTGCTACACAACCCATCGAATCAGAGATTTCAACCCAGTACAAACCAGTGGAATTAGCAAAATATAATGAATCTGTTGACCCATCCTGCCAGAAATAATTTGAATAACCTGAACCAGGTGAAAGTTGAAGTGCCTCCGAATTGCATAGTGTGGTATCGTTTCCCAAATCAATTCCGCAGGTGTTAAATGTTATTTCAAGCATAGGGTTCAAGCTGTCAACACCGCGATCGGAAGAGGCAAAGCACATCCTACGGTAATATTCCTCCGTTTGTAAAATAAACCTGAAGCCAAAACTTGTCCCTGGATTGTCCATCATATCCTGAACAAGTTGCGTTACATCAATATCCAAATAATCCTGCCGTGATGAAATACTTTGAGGCATTTCTACCTGGTGGGTGGTGTCCACCAGGGGTTGCGTATTCCACGTTACTTTGTGTTCTTCCCAGGGAGTAACTATTCTTTGTAAGTAACTTTTGTTGGAGCCACTCAATGACCAGTGTGTTTGTTCAGGATTTACATAGCGATGGTGGTAATAAAGGGAGAGCCGGGCATCCAGAATGGTGGCATTTTCAGGAATTTCAGATAGATCAAAATCAATCAGGCTTCTGTATGTTCCGGGAGTACCAAAGAAGGTCCAGTCGGTAGCAATGTAGTATGTAATATTTCCAAGGGCTGAGTCAGGCAAAAGCGTAAATACACAGGCATCCTTGCCCTCTTCAGGACCGGGTTGCAGAATAATAGTGGTTTGCGCTCCGGCAGTGCTTCCGTGAATAATAGAAGCAAACAGTATGATCCAAATGATTTGCTTCATTTTATTTACCTTAATAATGTAATTGTTCCTTTGCTGCTTGTTACCTGCCCGTCAAGGCAAATACCTTTCAGATAATAATTGTATGCATCCATGGCCTGAGGTTCACCCTGAAAGGTTCCATCCCATCCGGTTCCGGTATCTTTAGTTTGAAAGATTAATTGGCCCCAGCGGTTAAAAATCATCAGTTCAAATTCTGTAAAATTATTGCCACGAACATATAAAATATCGTTGTTGCCATCACCATTGGGCGAAAAAGCTGTGGGCACTGCAAGCACACATGGTGGGAATTCATCAATAAAAATACTATCAAAGGCCATACATCCTGACTTATCTACTCCAACCCAGTAACTTTGGTTGCTTTGCCCAAAAATAGTTTGTGTGGTGTCGCCGGTTGACCAGACATAACTTGCTCCCGGATTTCCGGCATCCAGCAAAAGCTGATCGCCCGGACGGATAATGGTATCGTTTCCTAAAAAAATTACCGGAGCGGGAACTACCTCAACATAGATTTCATCCTGCCAGGTGCAGCCAAATTCATTGCTTACTTCAAGTGAATACATGCCAGAATTTGAGGCAAGGATAAAAGGTTTGGTCGATCCATCCTGCCATAAAAAATCCACGTTATCCGAATATTGCAAAGGGAAAATGGTGTCGTGCTCACACACAACTCTGTCTCCCCCAAGCTCAACATCCGGTGAGGGAAGGCGATGAATATTTATGGAGTCCCGATAGGCACAGTCGTTGGCGTAATTTACCGTAACCCATGCAATCGTATCATCAGGTTTTACAAGATATTCGTAGCCTGTGCTGCCATCGTGCCATAAAAATGTGGTATTGTTATCAGGATTAAAATTTTGTGTTCCAATAAGTGAAACATCGGCTTCACAAATCGCGGTGTCATTGGCAAAGCCATAAATATAGCCGGGGGCATTATCGAAAATCCAGCCATCATTGTTCGATAAATCCGAACTGAAATTTCCTGCATAATAAATCGCTCCGCCAACTGCATTGATGTCGCGTATTTCAAGAAAATCACCGCTAACTACCCTGTTGTTAGGCATTGAAATTATAGCCTGGGTTCCTGCTGTCTGCGAGCGGAGTGTAATCGGAAAGCAGTTGTTTCCCCTGATAAAAAGATTGTCTGAAATAAACTGGGTAGTATTTTCTTCTAATTCATACAAGTTATTTGGTGTAAGCTTCAAACTGGTAAATTGATTTGTTCCATTCATTTGTCCATTACCCATCAAAATAGTTGGTCCAAGATTGTTTTGGCCGCTAATTACTGCTTTGCCGCCAATAGTAAGGGTTTTGCTAATTTGATTTGCGCCGGTAATGTTTCCGGCCCCCTGAATAATTGTGGAATCGATGGCGTTGTTTCCGCTGATTGTTCCGTTGTTGTCGAATAGGATTGTGTTTACCTGGTGGGTTCCACCAATAAGGTTACCGTTCATTCCATGGAAGTGTGCATAGTTAATGGTGTCGGAATCGTTGATGCTCCCGGAGCCCATTATAATTATGGTGTCGATGGTGCAATTGCCAAAAATACTGCCATCGGCTTCAAAAAGAATGTTGTTGTATTTTGCCTCAGTGGCAATGTTGTAAATCCGTGAATAACTGTCAAAGTTTACGTTGTTGTAACGGATTATCCCTCCGCCTTCAGTTCTGACAATGCCATTGATTGCTGTCGAATTAATTACAGAATTTTCTCCATCGAATGTGAGGTTAGCTGTGTTGAGATGCCAGCTATTTGTGTTTTCTTTGGTTGTATTGATGGTTGCGTTTGAAATGTCAAGGCTGCGGAAATAAATAAAGTTTGAGTTAAAAAATCCGCAAATAATTTCCCTTTCGCTCATGTCCAGCGTTCCGTGTTTAAGCACTATTCCAGTGATGTTACCGGGATTGTCGGAGAAAGTCCAGTCACCATCAATTCCCTGAAATGTTATGATATTTTTAAAGGGCTGTCCAAAACTTTCTATGGTGTGATTTTTTTCGTTTGTTTCAAAATACCAGTTACCATAAAAGTTATTCACCATAGTGGGATTAAGTTTTAATGAGCCATAAATCCGAAGGTTGGTCGTATCGGAGCCATACAACATGGAGTTGGCTTTAGCCCCCGTCCAGTTCATATTGTGGCAGGTGGCATTGATGAAGTCAATTTTTACGCTGTCGCCCTGATTTATAAAAGAGTTTTCATCAAAATAAACATTGTCGATCGGCGTAGGAACGCAATAGCCACCAGTGCCACCTGAAATCCCGGCCCAATGCAACGAATCGCTCCAGAATCCGGTACCATTTACCCAGTACAATTCCAGCGGGTTTGATGTGGTGATGTCCCAACCTTCGTTGTTGCCAAGGTCAACAGAATTCAGTGCTTTAAATGGAGTGATTCCCGTGGCCCTGATATCCCGGAGCGAAAGGTATTGGCCTTCCACCGAACCATTTACTTTATGGATATTGGCTGCCACTGTATTTTCGGTGGACTGAATAATGATCGGTCCGGTGCAGGAGCCATCCAGGATCAGGTTGCTGGTAATGGTTTGTGTTTTTGAATGTTCCAAATAATAGTTTCGCGCTTTACTCAATGTGAGATCATCAAAAAAGTTTTCGCCATAAAAGTCACCGTCATCCAGCAAAGTAGCGGTTCTAAAAGTATTGTAACCCTCAATCATGGCTTTTCGATAGACAATGGTTGTATCAATGAAATTTGTGTCGGTGATGGCTGCCTGTTTGTAAAACAATGCAGTGTCGATGATATTTTTTCCTTTAACAGTTGCCTCATCGTAAAAGTACCCGATTTCGATCACATGTTCACCTTCAACCCGTGCACCTGGTTTATGGAAAATGGCTGTTTTAATGGTATCCTTGTCATATATTTGTCCTACAAATCCCTTGTATGTTATGGTGTCGATGGTGCAATCACCGCGGGTTTGGTTTGAATTTCCAAAGTAGGTAAGCAGATTGTAAATGCAATATGCACCTTCATTCCTAAGACTTGATTCATCACCATAAAATTCTACATTGTGATAAACCAATGGTTGGGATACAGGTGCATTTATCGAAACAATGTCAGCCTGGGTTCGTTGTGAAATGAGTAGGGATGAGTCGGCTAAAAACGTCAGATTCATGCCATTCATCAGCCAAACATCACGCAGCATCCCAAGCATTTTCACGGTGGAAGTTCCCAGATTCAAATAGCGGGTGGTGGTATCGTTCGATCCGAAAGCGCTGCATGTAATATCATTCCCCCTGGTTTTTACTCCGCCTTGTTCAAAGTAGATGTCGAGGTTTACAAAGAGTTCATCTTCCAAATCCCAAAAACCATTTCTTCCATTGAACCAGATACTGTTATTAAAAGCGTTTTCTGCCGATCGGATGATCTGATCTGGTTCTGTAGCTTCAAAGAAAATATCTCCCATAAAACTATTCTCCACCACAGGGTTAAAATAGAGAGAGCCGTAAATTCTCAGGTTGCAGGTGTCGGAGCCACTGAGGGTGGGAGCGGAGCCAATTGCATCTTCCCAGTTCATGTCGCGGCACACAGCGTTGTAAATGTTAATGTTCACCTGTTGACCTGAAGATGAAAATGAGTTTCCATCAAAAATGGCATTGTCAATTTCGGTTGGAGGACAATGACCGCCCGAACCACCTGAGCTTTCGTCCCAATGAGAAGGATCGTTCCAGTTGCCCTGCCCGTTCACCCAAAACAGATCAATGCCACTCGTTGTTTGGATGTTCCAGCCATCATTATTTCCCAAATCTACCGACAGGTTTGCCACAAATGGTGTTGAGCCTTCAGCTTTAATATCCCGTAACGATAAATATTCGCCAACAAAAGGGCTATTGTTTTTAAGAATTGTCGATTGAACGCCATTGGTGTCTGATAGTATTCTGATGGGCTCGTAGCAAGTTCCGGAAGCATTGAGCTGATTATTGATTGTAAGCACTGAATTCGATCCCAGAGTATAAGTTCTGCCTTCCCTGAAGTTCAGAGTGTTAAAATTATTGGTTCCTGATATCCATGAATTGCCATTTAAAAATGCAACATTGGCCTCGTTTTCACCCATGATATAAGCTTCGCCGGTAATGCTAAGTTCACCAAAAAAATTCTGATTGTTTATCCCGGCTATGTTTTTCAGCTTTGCGTATCCGATAGTGTTTGTGCCAATTATTATTGTGTTACCGGCAATTTCCAAACTGTCGATCACATTGTTTCCTTCAATAAAACAATCATCCAGGGCATGTACCGATTTTACGATGTTCTGTCCTCCCGTCAGATTTCCGGTACCTGCATAAATTAAGTAGTTGATCGAATCGTTTCCGCTAACCTGCCCATCACCGGCAAAAGTTAGTGTATCGATAGTGAAATCCCCGGAAACGTTTCCATTAAAAAAGCTTACATTGTTAAAGACTATATAGTTATTTTGCCCGGTGAGGCTGGATGACAATCCTGTAAAAGTGACATTGTTGTAAATGAGCCGCACTCCGTTTTGGTTGTTTAAAGCACCCTGAACTTCAAAGTTGGATTGCGAGGCTTCCAGATTAAGGTTTTCGGCATTCAGGCTCCAGGAGTTCACTGTAACGCTTGAAGAGCCAAGTAATAGTTCACGCTGCTCGTTCGTCATAGATTGAAAAGTTCCTGTGGTAAAGCTGTTTCCGTCTGTATCAAAATTTCCCCTTATAAAATGTACAGCGCCTTCAGAATTGAAATCATCCATCAATTTCCATCCTCCGCCATTTCCCTGAAAAATGATTTCACATGGAAATATCCTGCTTGCTGTGGTGATGGTCTGACCAGCCGATGTTGCTTCAAAGTAGAGTATTCCAAGATAATTAAAAGTCATTTGCTGAGCCAACTTCAGTGAGCCGTAAATCCTTAGGCTGGTGGTGTCGTTTCCTGCCAATACCGGTTGATTTGAAATATTTTCCCAGGTCATGTTGCGGCAGATGGCATTTTTTTGATTGACGGTGACTTGATTATTTCCCGGTGGAAATGAATTGCCATCAAAAAAAACATCGTCGGCAACGGTGGGAGCCTGAATGTGCAAAACCGATCCGCCACTGGTGGTTGCCCAATGATTGATGTCGCTCCAGTTACCGCTTCCCCCTATCCAAAAATAATCATCGGCAGTGAGCTTAGCAGGGCTGATGAGTAAAATGAACAGCAGGGTAAAAAGAAAACTTCGCTTGCCAATGTTATTATTATTTATGCTTTTAAAATCCATTGCAGCCCGGGGTTTTGTTTTTTACTGATATAGTTTTAAGGAGTGAAATTTCAAGGCCACCCCTGTAATTTGAAGCGATGTGTAGTTTGGAAATATTGATATCATAGCTAAATTCCACAGTGAAATCCTGAACAAAAAATCCAAGATGTGGAATGATGTCCCGTTCGTGGCGATACCAAAGACCGGTAATAAATTTCATGTTGTCATTTACAAAAAGAATATTCGATCCCAGCATCAATTCATTGGAAAATTGCTGTATGGCAAAATATGCTCCCGGTGCAAGTTGTATTTGTTCATTTACTTTTAAGTTTAGCAAAGCATGTAGAACCAGCCTGTATTCCATCTTGTTTTCACTTTCGTAGAATGAAATTTTAGGCTTGTTGATATGAAAAAGTGAGGCACCTAAGGTAGCTTTTACCTGCTTGTCGAAGTCCCGGCAAATGATTCCTCCCACAGCAAAATCCGGCTCAATAATCGAATTCCCATTGTAGGGCTCTCCGTTTTGCAGATTGGGATCGAAAATGGTCCCGTCCCATTGCCTGTCGAAAACCAGTTTTGTAAAATCTACAGATTTGTTGATGAAGCCCAACGAAAAACCAAGTGCTGCCCTGAAAGTATTCTCCCTGTTAAATCCTTTGACGAGTGACGCGCTAAAATACCCGGAAGCTGTTTTCAGGCTTCCTTCGCCTGCATTATCCGAATACACCAAAATGCCCAGTCCCAGACCTGTATTTCTGCTTTGGCTCAGGGCGAGGTGCGTGTCGCCCCAACCCGAATAGGTGGTGTAAGGCACCGATATGCTCCTTCCCTGGCTGCGGTAGGTGGCGCCAATCCGGAAATCTCCGTCAAATAAACCTGTGGAAGCCGGGTTGCAAAAAAGTGGGTTATTGGCAATTTGTGAAAAGTGGATTTCCTGCCCTTTTGCAGAAAAAAGCAGGGTAATAAAAAATAGCACAATATGAATTTTTTTGTTGAGCACCGAAGAGGTAAAATTCGTTTCTTTATATAGATAGGACAAAAGTATGAAAAGTAAGGCAATTTTTATGGGGGATTGGAGAAATCAAATGAGTAATTAAAAATAAAACGCATTCAACTACACCGATCAGGGATATGATGGTGAGGAAGTTTATGTGAAAATAATGTGAATGTCCCTGGATGATTTTGAAATCCTGTTATTTCTTACAAAAAGGAATTGATAGATATTTTTTTAAGTAAGTCAACCGGTGAATTTTATTCTTCTGAGGTTTCAATAAACTGAAATTCACCATTGCGCTCAATACATTCTGTAATTTTCTTTTTAAATTTCCAGCAGGTCATTTGCCGTTTATCTAATTTGCGCGAAAGGTCATAGGTCGAAATTTTGGGTGTGCTGCAAACCATATAGGCAATTTCGAAAGCCTCGGTAAGGTTTATTTTGCAACGATGAAAAATGGTGTGGGCAGTAGCGGATTCGTCATGCTTACAGCGCGTACATCTTCTTGAAAATTCTGTTTTTCCCTTACAATAATTAGTGTTGCCGCACTTTTTGCACACATAGCCATCCTTCCATTTTTCATCTGCCAGAAATTGCAGGCATTGTTCGTCGGATGAAAAGGCGGATTCAAATTCCAGGGGCTTAAATTGTATCAATGAATTTTTCATGATTATACTTTTTCTTTAGGATGATCTTACCTGAGCAAATTTACAGAAAATAACTTTTACAAATTTTTGCAAAAATAGTTAAAAGTGATACTAAAACGCTTTAAATTTAAATTTTTGTATATCTTTGCAGCCAATTTACAAAGTTAAATCAATAAAAATTTAAATATTATGAACAGGATATTCACGGTAATTTTAGCAGGATTGTTCCTTTCGATCACAGCTACAGCCTGCACCAGCGTAAACAGCGAAACCACCGAAACAAAAAGCGGAGTACAGGAAAATGCAGTTACAGGTACACCTTCAGGAGAGGGTAGTAATAAACCTGAATACTTAACAGTGGAAACCTTTAAGGAAAAAATCTGGAATTATGAGAAAAACCCTCAGGAATGGGTTTATGAAGGTAGCGAACCTGTGATTATCGACTTTTACGCCGATTGGTGTAAGCCCTGCAAAATGGTGGCCCCAATCCTCGAAGAAATCTCACAGGACTATGCCGGTAAGGTGAAGGTTTACAAGATTGATACCGAAAAGCAAAAAGAACTGGCAGCAGTATTTCAGGTAAGCAGTATTCCCACTTTCCTTTACATTCCTGCAAAAGGCCAGCCTCAGATGGATAAGGGCTACAAAGACAAAGCAACATTTGAAAGAATCATCAAAGAGATTTTATTGGTAGAATAATTAAATAACAAACTTTATAAACAATTATCAAAATGGAACATTTAACAAAAGAAACTTTCCAAAGCAAGGTATTCAATTTTGAAAAAAACAGTGAATGGAAATTTGAAGGTGAACTGCCTTGTGTAATCGATTTTTATGCCGACTGGTGTCAGCCCTGTAAAATGGTGGCTCCGGTTCTCGAAGAGCTCTCCAGGGAATACGAAGGAAAAATTAATATTTATAAAGTGGATACCGAAGATCAGCAGGAACTGTCAGCAGTTTTTGGCATCAGAAGTATTCCTTCACTGCTTTTCTGCCCCAAAGATGAGCAGCCGCAAATGGCTCAGGGAGCATTGCCAAAACAAACACTTGTTCAGGTAATTGATGATGTTCTTTTGAAAAGTAAGAATTAAAAACCGGGAACAATAAATTCCTACGTGTAATACTCAGTTGATAAGGGTATGGTGAAATTTTACCATATCCTTTTTTTTATTTTAAAAATTACTTTTGCTTCAGGAAAATAAACCAAACTATGAAATATAAAAATCCGGTTCTGCTTTCTACCGCATATTTGCCCCCGCTGCATTATGTAGGTTTGATGCTTGCGGCTCCGGAGGTTTTCATCGAAAATCATGAAACCTACCTGAAACAAAGCTACCGCAACAGATGCGAAATTTATACGGCCAACGGCAAACTGGCTCTCTCAATTCCGGTTGAAAAAGTAAATGGAAATCATACCAAAACACTTGACATGAAAATTTCAGAGCAGACAAACTGGCAAATTTTGCATTGGAGAGCCATAAGTTCGGCTTATGCAAATTCCCCGTTTTTTCTTTACTATAAAGATGCTATCGGGATTTTTTTTCAGGAAAAATACAATAGTCTTTTGGATTTCAATACGCAATTACTCATCGGAATTTTAGGTTTGATCGGTGTGAAAAAACAGTTCATATTCACCGATAAATTTGAGATGAATCCCAAAAATGTTAATGATTTTCGGTTTTCGATTTCTCCCAAAATTCCACCTGTAATATTTAATTTTCAACCCTATTATCAGTCGTTCAGCGAAAAGCACGGCTTTATCCCGGGTCTTAGCATTCTCGATGTATTGTTTAATATGGGGCCTGAATCAGCCGGGGTGGCAATGAGTACAATTTAACAGAAGTACATTTATTTTGGATATTCGATGCGGATGTGGTAAATATTCATAAGTTTCTTTTTCAGGATTTTTTTTATGGTGTTGATATCACGCAGGGTAATTGGTGAATTTTTAAACTGACCTGTATCTACTTGCTTACTAATTATACCTTCAACCAGGCCATTAATGGTTTCTTCATCGATTATTTTTAAACTTCTCGAAGCTGCCTCCACCGAATCGGCCATCATTACTACCGAAGTTTCCTTGGAGTAGGGGATAGGTCCCGGATAAGTATATCTTTTTGCATCTACCTGTTCATCCGGATTTTCCTTTTGTTCCATTGCATAAAAATATCCAACTCTGCTTGTGCCGTGGTGTGTGCGGATAAAATCGATAATTTGTTCCGGTAGTTTGGCTTGTTTGGCTTTTTCGATTCCCTTAATCACATGCCCAATGATGATCCTTGCGCTTTCTTCATTGGTCAGTTCATCGTGGGGATTAACACCTGTTACCTGGTTTTCGATGAAATACATGGGCTGATCCATTTTACCGATATCATGGTAGAGTGCGCCAGTTCGCGCCAGCAGGGCATCTCCGCCAATTTCATAAATTGATTCCTCGGCAAGGTTTGCCACCTGAAGAGAGTGCTGGAAAGTGCCGGGTGCACGTCTTGATAGTTCGCGCAGCAATTTGCTGTTGGTGTTTGATAGCTCGAGTAAAGTAACATCAGTTACCAGCCCGAAAATCTTTTCAAACAGATATATCAAAGGGTAGGAAAATAGTATGAGTAGGGCTGAACCTCCAAACAGGACGTAATCCACTGGTCGGATTGTACTGAAGTTCCCTTCCTGGATTAGGTTAAGGCCTGTGTAAATTGCCGAGTAGGATGCAAAAACCACCACTGAGGTAAAAAGAAATTGTGCTCGTTTTTGCAGGTTTACAATACTGAAAATGGTAATGATTCCTGCAATGAGTTGCATAAACAAAAACTGGAAACTGTTGGGCACCAGAAATCCGATGATGATGATGGTGATGAGATAGGTGTAAAGTGCCAATCGCGTATCAAAAAATACCCTGATAAGGATGGGAGCAATACACAGAGGAACGATGTAAATGTATTGAACATTAAACTTAAGGGCTGCGCTGGTGAGGAATACCATGAGAATGATGACCAGCAGAATGAGAAGTACTTTTTTATTGTCCTCCAGAATGTCGCGCCTGAAAAAGTAAAGAAAGAACACCAGTACGGTAAGTGATATGGCAACAAGCAGTATTTGCCCGGAAAGTATTAGATAATAATTTGAATCAACGCCCAGTTTGGTTTCATATTCGGTTCGCAACGATTCGAGGATTTGAAACTTAGTTTTGTTGATTACCTCTCCTTTGGTGATAATTTTTTCTCCTTCCTGCACCATCCCCCGCGTTGTAGATATCCTGTCGAGATATTTTTGAAGTTCGGTTTGGGTTACACTTTCGTTGTAAAAAATATTTTGTGTAAGCGATTCCTCAAGCAATTGCCTTAATATTTCGGTGTCAGCCTGCTCCGAGTTGTCGAGCATTTCGTTGAGTTTTTCGAAAGCTGTGTGAATTGTGAAAAGGTCGGAAAGCCGGCTGCGTTCTGCAATCCGCTGAATAATGATGGTTATTTTATAGCCTGGTGGTTTGTTTTCAATTTCAGGGATGGTCTGCAAAATTCCAACTGATAAAATAGTAGTAAGGATTTCATGTCCCCGATCATAGGTGATCTGTTTCAGAAGCTCATTTTCAGGAACCACACCATATTTTGCTGCCCAGAAAAGTTCAAAATTAGTGGTGTAATTATCTCGGATTTCTTCGTTGAGATTGATATTAAAATCAAAATACAGCTCATGTTCCTGGAGAATTTCGTTGCGCTCCTTTTCGATTTCTTCGGGCGCTTTCAATATCGGAAAATCAAAGGGAGCTATAAGGTCTTCATGCGGCCACGGGCGGCCTTTGGAAAATTCGTATTTGAACTTGGCCTCTTTCGGAAAAAACGAAATCAGTATCACAAGGCTGATTAAAAATAAGCCTGCCTTGTAAAAATTTGAATAATTCTGCCTTAAAAATTCCCAGATTTGTTTCATTGTCTTGCAATAAACGGCGAAAGTATAAATATTTTGGATGAGATGGTTTTATTCTCCTTCAAAATAGTGAAATCCATTTGGATAGATACATTTGCACATAATAAACAAATACCAACCCCAATTGTTTCGATCGGATTAAAGCAGTAAATTACTGTGTAGAAGCATAAAATCTTCAACGAAAATACTGCCGGGCCATACATCGGCTTGCACCATAAGTACCTAAAAAAATACTCGTTTAACCTTAAAAATTAAATCATATTTGCTAACATTGCCAAAAATTAAAAATCATGGATGAATTCGGATTTTGTCATTTAACCTGTGTCCCGGTACGAGCCGAAGCCAACGACAGGAGCGAAATGGTAAACCAGCTTTTGTTTGGTGAAACTTTTGAAATAGTGGATGCTTATGGTAGCTGGAAGGTAATCAGGGGGGGGCTGGATAAATACGAAGGCTTCATTGACCAAAAGCAGTTTTTGGACATCAGCGAAGCACATTATACAGAGCTAAGGCATAGAAACGACAGGTTTCCGCAAAAGGTTTTTAGTATGGTTCACCACGAAAGTGGCAGCGGTACATGGGTGATGCCTGCAAGTTCGATGGGTGGTTTTGAAAATGGAGTTTTAAAAATCGCAGGCCAACAATTTACTTACGCTGATCCCCTGACCGACCCCCTGTACAGTGGTTCCGGAAATTCGGTAGTTGATGCGGCAAAACGCTTTATGAATGCACCCTATCTCTGGGGAGGTCGCTCAATCACGGGCATCGACTGCTCCGGGCTGGTTCAAAATGCCTTCAAAATGATTGGGGTCAAGCTCCATCGCGATGCATCCTACCAGGCCAGGCAGGGCGAAACCCTTAGCTTTATTTCTGAGGCAAAATCTGGTGATCTTGCATTTTTCGATAACGACCAGGGCGAAATTATCCACGTTGGAATTATAGCCGACAGCAACAAAATTATCCACGCTTCGGGCTGGGTTAGGATGGATGAAATCGACCATAACGGAATTTACAATAATCGGCTTAAAAAATATACGCACAAACTCAGGTTAATCAAGCGCATTATTTAAAATGGAGAACACAGATAAAATTGCTGCCCTGAATCCTCAGCAGTGCATCAGAACAGCCTCAGTTATCCAGCCCCTTCGGCTAAAATCAGATTTTTACCATCGCGATTATCTGAATGTGGATGTTGAAGCTGAAACAAGGTTCAGAATGCACTTTTTTGCGGTAGCTATTTGCCACCAAACGCATACGCTTTTTCATCCCTTGTTAAATATTTACGGATGGGATTTTATCGAAAACGTGTTTGCAAAACTTGCCACAGGAGGCGATCTTTTGATAAATCCTGAGTTCCTGAACTCAGCTTCGATTGAGGAAATTGCTTCGCGGCTGGCGATGGCATTCACCCATAGCAATGACCCTGCGGCTTGTTCTCTCGACCGCTTGCACGAACGTGCCCGATTGATGCAGGAAGCTTCCAATATCCTCATTTCAAAATATTCTGGAAAGGTTTCCAATATTTTCAGTCAGGCAGGTGAAATGCTCATTTATGAAAAAAAAGGCCTTTATCATCTTTTATCACAAATGGAAGCTTTCGCTGATCCTAAGCAAAAAAAATCATCCTTTTTAATCAAATTGCTTGAAGAAGATGGCCTGGTGAAAATCAAAGACCCCGAAAATTTTATTCCAATTATGGATTATCACATGCAAAGGGTTTTGCTGAGGTTGGGCTGTGTTGAAATTAAGGATGCAGATTTGAGAAAACGCATTTTGAACAGGGAAACACTGGAAAGCGACGAGCCCATCCGGCAGCTTTGCATTGATGCCTTTAAAATTATTGCTGAATATTCAGGACATCCACTTACAAAAATGAATGACTTTTTCTGGTCGCTGGGGAGGAGTTGTTGCAACGAAACCACATTATGCACGCATCAGGTTTGCAGTAAATCTCCCTGTACTTTTACCGAAATTGTTGAAGTTTCTGACCACAGTAAATGTGAGTTTCAGGATATTTGCTTCGGAGCAAAGAATGATACTTACCGCAATTTATGGCAGCCCGTGGTAGAGACACATTATTATTGATGCCGCAAAAATCTATTTTTTTAAACTGAATATCGCCAGAATTGTTCTTATTTCATCATCAAAATATATTTCCTATGCATTTGAAAAGTCTTATCGTTATCTTAATTTCCGGAATTTTATTTTTTAACTCATGCAATCAGGTGGAGCGACCCGAAAAACTAACAATAAAAATCATCCAGACAAGCGATGTGCACGGGGCTGTTTTTCCATACGATTTTTTGGAAGACAAGCCTTCAAATAATTCACTGGCACAGGTACATACCTTCGTGAAGCAGGAAAAGGCAAAAGTTGATCAGGAGGTGATATTTCTGGATAACGGGGATATTTTACAGGGAGACCCGGCAGTTTACTTTTACAACTTTGTTAAAACCGACGGAAATCATTTGCTTTCGGAGGTGATGAATTTCATGAATTATGATGCTGCCACTATTGGAAACCACGATATTGAGCCTGGGCATCCCGTATATGATAAAATCAGGGAAGCCTTTAATTTTCCCTGGCTTGCCGCAAACGCCAGAGAGGTCAGCTCCGGAAAACCTTACTTCAAGCCTTACACCATCATCGAAAAACAGGGCGTAAAGATTGCCGTTCTCGGGCTGATTACACCGGCAATTCCCCAATGGCTGCCCGAAAGTATCTGGGAAGGAATTACTTTTGAAGATATGATTGAATCAGCAAAATACTGGACAGAAGAAATCAGGAGAAATGAAAAACCCGATCTGCTCATCGGACTTTTCCATGCCGGCAACGATTTTAGCTATAATAATCAGAACGCCGAAACCCGCAATAACGAGAATGCCTCAAAATTGGTGGCTGAGCAGATTCCCGGATTTGATGTGGTTTTTGTAGGTCACGATCATCATGGCTGGAACGAAAAAGTTAGCAATTGGGCAGGCAACGAAGTTCAGATTCTGGGACCAACAAGCAGGGCAAGAAATGTGGCGGTAGCCAAAATAGAACTAACTCTAAACCACCATACCAATCACTACGAAAAAAATATTTCAGGTGAGCTTGTTAACATGGAAGATTTTGCTCCTGATCCTGAATTTATAGATAAGTTCAGTAATCATTTTGACGAAATTAAAGCTTATGTTTCCCGGCCGCTTGGAACCATAGCTTCAAGTATTTCAAGCAGCGATGCTTTTTTTGGAGATGCTCAGTTTACTGATCTTATACACCGGGCACAAATGGATTTAACCGGTGCTGAAATTTCATTTACTGCTCCTTTGTCCTTTAATAAAGAGATTGCTGAAGGGGAAATTTATGTGCGTGATCTTTTTAAAATTTACAGATACGAAAACCTGATGTACACCATGAAACTCGGAGGAAAGGAAATTCTGGATTATCTGGAATATTCCTGCGGACTATGGTTCGGCCAGATGGATGATGTTGACGATCATTTGATCAATTTTAAAGAAGACAATCAGGGCAAAGTGATTGTTGACAACGGAAGCGCAAAACTCAGGAATGCTTATTATAATTTCGACAATGCCGAAGGGATTCTTTATACTGTGGATGTGAGTAAACCGGTGGGTTCCCGAATCACAATTATTTCGATGACCGATGGAAGTCTGTTCGATCTGAATAAAACCTATAATGTGGCTGTAAATTCGTACCGTGGCAATGGGGGAGGGGGACATCTGACCGCCGGAGCTAAAATCAGACCCGAGTTACTCAGCGATCGTATCATCTCAAATTCGGAGAAGGATTTTCGTTTTTACCTCATGGAATGGATCGAAAAGCAAGACAATGTGGAGTCATCAGTAAATAACAACTGGAAAATTATCCCGGAAAGCTGGGCTAAATCTGCCATTCCACGCGACAGGAAACTGCTTTTTGGTGAGGAATGATTTTTTGGGGTGTTGCATCGAATTGAGTGAATGATTTAATTGTTTTTTTTACATATTTTCAATCCAAAGTATAGCGCCAAATCAGAGTATTAAAGAGTTTTTCTGTTCCGGCAATTTGCAAAACCCAAATTTCATGATTACTTGCATATACTTACACAGGCGGTAACATTTCCTAACATGGTAAAAGTACCCGGTATGCACCCCCTATCTTTGCAGCCAAATTAAATACCCCCAATCATGGAAATGTTCATCAGTTTCGACGGCAGGAAAAAAGTAAATGCAGAATTTAACGGTCAGATCATCGCCACTGATCAACCAGTACAAGCCGGAGGTGATGGCAGTGCCCCTGCTCCATTTACACTTTTTCTGGCATCCATTGGCACCTGTGCCGGTATTTATGTGAAATCTTTCTGTGATCAGCGCAACATATCAACCGATGAAATTTCTATTTCTCAAAAAATGAATTACAATTACAAATCACGCCTTATCGATCATATTGAGCTCAAACTACATTTGCCTGTTAGTTTTCCTGAGAAATATAAAGCGGCTGTTATCAATGCAGTTAACCTTTGTGCTGTAAAGGAACACCTGAAAAATCCCCCCGACATCGAAGTCAATATCACAACGGTTGATTAATTATAAATTTCACCCTGCTATCAGATGGCAGGGTTTTTTGTTTTGATTAATTTCGCAAAAAAAAAAGTAGAAATCTTGAAACAGACCGACAATTTAATTTATGGCATCCGGCCCGCCATCGAAAGTATCAGGGCGGGCAAGGAATTCGACAAGCTTTTTATTCAAAAAGGATTGCGTGGTGAGCACATTGCCGAACTTTTTACCTTGCTCAGGGAATATCAAATACCTTTCCAGTATGTGCCTTTAGAAAAACTCAATCGCTTAACCCGTAAAAATCATCAGGGTGTTGTAGGCTTCATTTCGGCTATTGCTTTTCAACCCATCGAGGAGGTTGTGCAAATGATCTTTGAAAAAGGTGAAACTCCTCTCATTCTCATCCTCGATGGTGTGACAGATGTGAGGAATTTCGGAGCTATCGCCCGCACTGCCGAAATTGCAGGTGTGCATGGAATACTTTTCCCCACCCAGGGCTCTGCACAAATCAATGCCGATGCCATGAAAACATCTGCAGGTGCACTCAACAACATTCCGGTATGCAGAACCAAAAATCTGTCTCAATCCATCGATTATCTGAAAAATTGCGGTTTGCAACTTGTGGCAGCTTCTGAAAAAGCCGAAACATCACTTTACAAGGTGAATTTTATCGCACCTACGGCCATTATCATGGGATCGGAGGAAGACGGCGTTTCACCGGCTTACCTCAAAAAATGCGACCATCAGGTGCGTATTCCCATGAAAGGAAAAACTGCATCTCTTAATGTTTCGGTGGCTTCCGCCCTATTGGTATATGAGGTGCTCAGGCAGCGCGGATTGGAAGAGTTACAGTGAAATTCTGAAGGTATTTTACATTGATTAATTTTGCCAAAATATCATTCATTGTTCTTCTTTTATTGCAAACCCAGGTGTTTGTTCCTGTCATGAAATTTTCAATTCCTCAATATCTGAAACAAAACCCTGAGCCTTCGGATTCAGCAAATTTTCCTGAGAGTGAAAATGAATTAGAATGGTTTTTACCCATAAACTTGCTCAACAGGCAAACTATCGATGGCTTGCAGATGACTGAGATTGGAGAATTCGGGGTGATGAGAAAGCCGCGCCCTGGGATTCCGGCTCATCTGCACTCGGGCATTGACCTTTTGCGCCCATCGGCAAATTATAATTCCCAACCGGTATTTCCTGCCGCAATAGGAGTGGTTATCAGCATCAGGGACGATGGTGCATTTGCCCAAATCATTGTTGAACATCAGTTGTTTGATTATAGCTCTTTGTGGACTGTTTATGAACACATTGCCGGAATAAAGGTAAAGGTGGGAGAAACGGTAGATCCGCTAATCCCGATGGCCCGGTTCATGAACCAACAGGAATTGGATAGAAATGGCTGGCAGTTTGATCATTTGCATTTCGAGATCATGAAAATGGCTCCGATGCCGGCGAATCCTGATCCAAAAAACCAGCAGCATTTTTTTAATTCCCATTGGCTCGATTGCAAAACCCCCGGGCAATTATCTTCGTGTTATTTTGATCCTTTGTTTTATTTGGATAATTGCTGGAAACAGCAACTTGAATAGATGGATGTTTTCAGGGGAGACAGAAATTTCAATTTGTAAATTCAATACCATCAGTTACCTTTGCGCCGCAAAAAAACCATTTTGCCGGAATTTTTAAAACATGTTTGCATATATTCTGTTTATTAAATATTAAAAACGAAAAACTATAATTCTATGCGCTTTTTATTGATCATTGCACTGGCTGTAACATTTTTGTCTTCCTGTAATCAGCAAACAAACAATACGGCTGACAATACTAATAAACTTGATGAGGTAATGGATCAACTTTCCTCCGTAAACGATCGCGAGGCAAAGGTACTTGAAGCAACCGATGCCGGTACCTACACCTACGTAAAACTGGATGATAAAGGAAAAATCTTCTGGGCTGCCATCACAGCAAGGCAGGTTGAAATAGGTAAAACCTATGCTTATGAGGAAGGGATGATGATGAAGAATTTTGAAAGTAAACAATTGGGAAAAGTGTGGGACTCAGTGATGTTTATCCAAAACTTTAGTGATGCCAAAGCAGTTCATGCTGCCAGCATTGCCAAATCAGAACCTCACCAACACACCAAAACAGCTCCCCTTGGAGGTATTAACGTAGAGCCTGCTGCCAATGGAAAAACCATTGCCGGCATTTATGATAACAGCAAAGCCTTGAGCGGGTCGAAAGTTATCGTGAGGGGTCAGGTGGTGAAAATTAGCGAAAGCATTATGAGGAAAAACTGGATTCATATTCAGGACGGCACCGAAAGCAATGGAAATTATGACCT
>JAIOZV010000045.1 GCA_021740425.1 Bacteroidales bacterium
TCATTCCGGAGCAGGAAAACTATGAGGTGGAAACTTTTATGGATGGTTCTATTATGACCATTGCCGATGCCCCCTGGCCTGGTTTTACGCCCGACCTTATCAGTATAGCTTTGGTTACGGCCATTCAGGCAAAAGGCAGCGTGCTGATACATCAAAAAATGTTTGAGAGCAGGCTGTTTTTTGTTGATAAACTTATCGACATGGGCGCCCAGATTATCCTGTGCGATCCTCACCGTGCCACAGTTATCGGGCTCAACCATAAGTATAATCTCCGGGGAATCCGCATGAGCTCCCCCGATATCAGAGCCGGGGTTGCCCTGCTCATTGCAGCTTTATCGGCCAACGGTAAAAGTATCATCGACAATATCGACCAGATTGACCGCGGATATCAAGACATCGATGGACGCCTGAGAGCCATTGGTGCAGATATCGAAAGAATCTAATCCTGTGCATTTTTTAAAATATCATTTAAACTTTGTAATATGTATAAACTATTGTTTCTAAGTTTGATAACTATTTCATTTACAATGGTTCAACCTGAAAGCACAGGTGCTCAAACCATGAAAGAAACCGGACTTCAAATTGGTAACATCTTACCAGATATAACCCTGAACGATGTAAATGGAAAACCGCTCAGCATCTCTGAATTAAGAGGAAATATTGTTTTTGTTGATTTTTGGGCTTCATGGTGCAGCCCCTGTCGCAGGGAAAACCCTGCAGTAGTAGAAACCTTCAACACTTTCAAAGGCCAAAAATATAAAGATGCCACTGGCTTCAAAATTTTTAGCATTTCATTGGACAATTCCAGGTCCGACTGGATCAAAGCCATCGAAACCGATGGACTCATTTGGCCTGAACACGTGAGCGATTTGCAGGGATGGCGCTCAGTAGCTGCCAAAAAATATGGTGTCAGAGCCATTCCCATGAATTACCTTATCGATCAAAATGGGATAATCATTGCAAAAAACCTGCGTGGACATCAATTGGCTGACATGCTCAAAAACCTTATCCAAAATTAAAAGTTGACTAGTGACAAATTGACCTGGCATTTTTATTGGCAAATTTTTTGCAAAGTTTGCAACAATCTAATAAATTGCATGGATAAATCATTGTATTTTAATAATATAAAAAATGACAGAGGATAAAAAAGCAAAAGATCAGAACCAGCAGGAAACGGACATAAATGCCACAAATGCAGAACCTGATAAAAATGAAGATAGAAAAACGAAAAACAATAAGAAAAACCGTTCTTCATCCAAAAAGCCTTCGGAGGTGCAAGTACTGGAAGAAAAAGTAGGTGAACTCGAAGAAAATCTGGCCGAGCTCAACGACAAATACCTGCGCTTGTTTTCGGAATTCGATAATTACCGTAAACGTACCATTAAAGAGCGTCTTGATCTGATCGATACCGCTGCAGTGGAAGTGATCAAAGACCTGCTTCCTGTGATGGATGATTTTGAAAGAGCCTTCAAAGCCAATGAGGCCAAACTTGAAGAAAATCAAAGTAACCTGGAAGGCTTTAAATTGATTTACAATAAGCTTAAAGGTATATTAAACCGCCGTGGTTTGGAGCCCATGAAATCGATCGGTGAAAGTTTTGATACGGATTTCCACGAAGCCCTGACCAATATTCCGGCTCCCTCCGGGGATTTGAAAGGAAAAGTGGTGGATGAAATCGAAAAAGGTTACATGCTTAAAGGGAAAGTTATCCGTTTTGCCAAAGTGGTTGTTGGGCAATAAATACAAGCAATAATCGCATTAGAATTATTTAAAATTCAGTCATGTCGAAAAGAGATTATTACGAAATACTTGAAATATCAAAAGATGCCGGTGAGAACGAAATCAAAAAGGCTTACCGCAAAATGGCATTGAAATTCCATCCCGATAAAAATCCCGGTGATTCCGGAGCAGAAGAAAAATTTAAGGAGGCTGCCGAAGCCTACGAAGTACTTCGCGATCCTGACAAGCGGCAGCGATATGACCGTTTCGGGCATGAAGGCCTAAGAGGCGCAGGAGGAGGCGGTGGCTATGGCATGTCGATGGATGACATTTTCTCGAATTTCGGCGATATTTTCGGCAGTGCTTTTGGCGGTTTTGGCAGCGGTTTTGGCAGTGGTGCCCGCCGCAGGCAGGTCAACCGCGGTTCCAACCTCAGGGTAAAAGTTAAACTCACCCTTGAAGAAGCAGCCAACGGAGCAAAGAAAAAACTTAAGGTAAACAAATACATTAAATGCGAAACCTGCTCCGGCTCAGGAGCCAAAGGCGGATCGTCATACAATACTTGCAGTACCTGCCATGGCACAGGCCAGGTAACCCGTGTAACCAACACTTTTCTGGGGCAAATGCAAACCACCTCCACCTGCCCGTCGTGTGGAGGCGAAGGACAGACCATCACCCAAAAATGCACCACTTGTGGCGGGGATGGAATTACCCGGGGCGAAGAAGTGATTACTATTGATATTCCTGCCGGTGTTTCTGAAGGTATGCAACTTTCGGTGAGCGGCAAGGGTAATGCCGGAGCGCGTGGCGGCATCAATGGCGACCTTATTGTTTTGATTGAAGAAATTGAGCACAACGATTTAGTCAGAGACGGGGACAATCTTATTTACAATCATTTCATCTCTTATGCAGAAGCCGCTTTAGGATGTGAAATCAATGCACCCACCCTCGAAGGGGTTGCAAAAATTAAAATTGAACCAGGAACACAAAGTGGAAAGGTACTGCGACTAAAAGGTAAAGGCATCCCACATTTGCAGCAATACGGCAAAGGCGATTTGCTGGTAAACATCAGCGTGTGGACACCTCAAAACCTCACCCGTGAGGAAAAAAACATCCTTGAAAAATTGGGGAAATCTCCAAATTTCACTCCTAATCCAACCAAAAGCCAGCGCAACATTTTTAGCAGGATGAAAGAATATTTTCAGTAAAACAGGTGCAGAAGTACAAAAAATAACAGCATCCGCCCGGGAAAAACTAACAGACCCAAAGCTTTGTTTGCGGATAAATGCTGATAACCAGAATATCCGGGACTTTAGCCTGTTAATCAGAACTATTTACCCCTGCTGAAAAAATTGTCCAGATTAAATCCGCGGGATGTGAAGGAGTTTCGGTTCGTTAAATATGCATCCCTGATTGTTTCGATGGATATGGTGAAAGTTACTCCGTAATTCAGGTCTTTTTCAACCTTTACAAAAAGATCACCTTCATAAGGAACATTTGGATTGTACATTTCCTCATGGCTTTCATGTACCGGCTTGATAACATTTTTATAGATAGCCGAAACGGATTTTGCAATACCCACCAGCTCAAAATTTGGAACGCCGTCTCTCACTGCCAGCACAATGCCGCCACTTATTCCCTGGTTGAAAAGTGCATCAATAATAAATTCTCCTTTTTTGTTGAGTTTAGGGTTGCTCACAATGCCCCTTGTTACCATCTGATATCCGGCGGGGTAACCCATAATATATACAAAACTTCCCCATTCGAGGTCTTTTGCCATGCCCACAGGATAGCTGAAAACCGGATTGGTGAATTCGCTAAGGTCAGGGAAGGAATTGCCAAGAAAAGCGATGTCAAGATCAGAATCCATAAAAATAATCTCCATCTCACCGCTTCTGGGCAGTTCTCTGATGAAATTGTTTTGTTTCTTTTTGATGGATACACTTTCAAGAATGTCAGTCTTGTCGTTGTTCTCATCCAAAAACCAGGAATAAATGGTATCAGGATAATCAACAATATGCGCACAGGTTAAAACCACTATATTGTTGTTGTTATTTTTAATGATGGTGGCGGTACCATGCACTGATTCACTGAAAAAACCTTTTTGGCTTGCTGCTTTTCGCGGGTTAATATTTTGAAGTTTCGATTTGGAAATCATTTGCGTTTCGTCAAAATGAAAGCGGTCGTATTCTACGAGGCAATACAGTTTTTTTACAGATTTGGAAATACGATCAAGTTCTTCAGAACTATTTCTGTAAGGAAATTCACTATCGTAGCGCCCGTCGTTTAATGAAGGATAGACAATCTGATAGGCAGCTCTGCGGCAGGAAAATAATAGCACGGCAGTAAAAAAAAACAACAAAATGTTAAAGATGTACCTATTCATAATTTAAATTTATCAGATACAAATATACTTTTTTCAGGATTTGAGATGACGAGTTTTTGCAGGAATAAATCAAGCTTCAGAAGTTCTTACTTGATGTTTGTTCAATAAGTCAGGCAGGTAAAGCCATCAGATGAATTACTCATGGTCGTTTTTCTGCTTATGGGTGGATGTATTCAACCCGGACAAGTCAATAACTCTACCCTCCAATTTCTCCCCTCTACCTTCTAACTTCTCCCCTCTTTCCCTACGCAATCAACTCTTTAATCGAATCTGCATTGAGCTCTTTCAGCGGATTTTCATTTCGGATGAACATTTCAGCCAGTTTGGATTTCTTGCGTTGTAATTTCAGTATTTTTTCTTCAATGGTATCCAGGCTTATAAAGCGGTAAGCTATCACAGGTTTGGTTTGCCCGATGCGGTGAGCCCGGTTTACTGCCTGGTTTTCTGCTTGTGGATTCCACCAGGGGTCGAGTATGAAAACGTATTCGGCTTCGGTGAGGTTTAGCCCAACACCACCAGCTTTGAGCGAAATAAAAAAAACATTTCGCTGAGGGTCGGTCTGGAATTCGTTGATGATTTCTTCACGCTTGCGCGACTGGCCGGTGAGGAGAGCGTATTTTAGATTGTTGTTGTCGAAATACTGCGTGAAAATATTCAGGTGTTTTACAAATGAAGAAAATACCAACACTTTATGTCCTTCGCTGATCAGTGTCTCCAGATTTCTGATTACTTCATCAAATTTTCCTGATCCGTATTTATAATGCTCCGTAAGCATTATCGGGTGATTGGCCAGTTGCCTTAGTTTTGTGAGGGCTTGCACCATGGCAAAAGCGGTATTCGACAAGCCATCATGTTCCAGGCTTTGTAGAATAATGTTGCGGATAGCGATTTTTTCGGCATGATAAATCAATTGTTGCTCAGGCGACATCTCACAATAAACATATTCTTCGCTAAGTTGTGGGAGCTCCTTTTCTACCTGCGTTTTGGTTCGCCTCAAAATAAAAGGTTTGATCAGGAGGTGCAGTTTTTTTTGTTTTTCCTCATCATTGTTTTTTTCGATGGGATTGGCAAAATAGTCTTTAAAGAATTTTAGATCACCCAGCAGTCCGGGATTGAGGAAGTTCATCTGCGACCATAAATCCATTAATGAATTTTCGATGGGTGTGCCGCTCAGTGCGAGTCTGTATTTTGCCTCAAGCTTAAAAATGGCTCTTGCCGTTTTCGAGGTAGGATTTTTTATTATTTGACTTTCGTCGAGAATGATGTAATCGAAAGGAATTTTTTTGAGTTCTTCAAAATCATTTCTAATGGTGCCGTAGGTAGTAAGAATCAGATGGCTTTGCGAAATTTTAGGAAGCAACTCGTGGCGCTGCGGACCAGTATAATTAAGGTATTTGATGTGGGGTGTAAATTTCTGAATTTCGTTGCTCCAGTTATGGATGAGTGATGATGGCATAACTACCAGCGAAGGTTGGGCTCCGGTTTCCAGTTTTTCCAATTCCGAAAACAAATCAATGTGTGCTGATGGCAAAGTGGGTGCCGGTTCATCTGCGGGTTTGGTTTCGTTGATGTGTTTCACCAGCAGCGACAAGGTTTGCAGGGTTTTTCCCAGCCCCATGTCATCGGCAAGACAGCCTCCGAATTTGTGGTTTCTTAAAAAGTTGAGCCACTGATAGCCTTCGTTTTGATATACCCTAAGCGTGGCGTTGATGCCTTCGGGCAATGCTTCAGGTTCGGTAAGCACTTTTTTTGCAAGCTCATTCAAATCCGACCTTTCAATGTGCATGCTTTGATTCAGCGAATTTTGGATCAGCCCGAAATGGGGCTTGCTTATTCTTATCCTGTCACGATTCCTGGTTCCAAAAGTAACGAGATCTGCATACTTGTTAAACCAATCTTCGGGCAAAATGGCAATGCGTCCATCCGGAAGTTTATATTCCCTGATGTTGTTGAGCAGGTGCTTTCGAAGCTGGATAACAGGTATCTCAAAATCATCACCAAACTTTGCCACTGCATATACATCAAACCAATCGTTTTTTTCCTCAAAACTCACCGAAATCCGCATCGGGCCTGTGTAATAGTTGGCCCCGGCAAGCTCTTGCTCAATTTGAAAATGATGGGCATGCAACAGTGCTGAATTTTCGTTGATCCAGTTTACCAGATCATACTTTTGAGTTTTATCTTCAACGATGAAAACATTTTCGAACGAGCGTTTTAGCTTGTGTTTTGTCAGACTGTCGATGATTGAACTTTCCCATTCCTTGTCGCGACTGATAATTTCAAATACCGGCTTATCGGCGTGATGGATGTATTTTACAAGTTTTATTTTGGCATCAACATTACGCGTAGTTTCCTCACCATAGTTAAAATACAAAAACAATCCCGGCAATCCTGAAAAATCAAGCTCCAGCTTTAAAACGGGATGTCTGGGGAGGATGTCCTGACGGAGTTCGATGCCTTCGAGCTTTATCGGAAAGTCCCGGATGCAGTTTTTAATAAAGGTAGAATAGTATTTTTTTTCATGTTTTTCGGGGACAGTGATGAATTCTTTATCAAAAAAAAGTTTGAGCTTTTTACCATCCACATCCTGTTTGAAGTGATAAAGCTTCTGATCCAACATCATCCAGCATGGGTCGTTGGTGAGGATGAAGCCCTGACGGTCTTTCAGGTATATTGATTTGCCTTTGTGGCTGATGGTTTGAAAATAATGGGTTTCGTCGGGAAGCTTTGTAAAATTGAATACAATTTCAGCAGGTTCTTCCTCTATAGCCACAAAATCGCTTTGATAAACCACATTTTTTGTTTCTCTGTAAAAAATGGGAGTATTGTTTTTTCGGGCAAGGGAAATGCACTTTGCAATTTGCTTTTCGATGAACGGCCTGATAAACTTTTCGGTATAATCGTCCTTCAGTTTGGTTAAAAAATCACGGGAGTTTTGCTTATTGTATGAAAATTTCGCAGCAATATTTTTCTCGGTGTATTGAGACGCAGCTTTCACAATTTTAATTTCACTCTCTGTCAGGTCTTTTTTATAATACTCAATTTTATCATCAGCAAGGCGATCAACAATAGAATAATATTCTTTCCCGTCGTCCTCGATAAGAAATGGCTGGAACAACTGCCCGAATTTTTTGTGCTCCTGGATTAATAGCGAAAATTTAACATTCATAACTCACACATCATAACCGGCAAAGGTATCACTATGCAGTTGCCACGTCACGCTAAACTTGTTAAATTTAGATTAATTTTTATGTGATTGTTTGGTTTTGGCATGCTGACCGGTTCTTGCAGGGTTTAGTTCTTGTGAATAAAAAAATAAATTAGTGTTGTGAATTCAGCCAGTTGTTGATCATCTGTTCTCCCCGGGGAGTCATAATGGATTCGGGGTGGAACTGCAGCCCGCGGATATCACACGAACGGTGCCTGAGTGCCATGATTCGGTTTTCTTCTGATCTTGCGGTAACAATGAGTTCTTCGGGGAAACCGTCCCAGTGTATGCCCCATGAATGGTAAAGCCCGCCTGTAAAAGGATTGTCGATGCCTGAAAACAAGGTTTCTTCCTGGTCAAGAATTTCAACCTGACGTGTTTGCCCGTGATACACTTTTTGAAGATTAAAAAGCCTGGCTCCGAAATACATCCCGATGGCCTGAAAGCCTAAGCAGATGCCAAGAATGCTTTTGGTTGTTTGATAAATATCCAATATCTGCCACATCATGTCGCCATGGTGTGGCACATCTGGACCAGGCGAAAAAAGAATTTTATCGAAACCATCAACAAAGCTTAAATCAAAAGCATCATTTCGTTTCACTACATAATTGGGATGCTTACCTTTGCGCACAATGTTGACCAGATTCCAGGTAAATGAATCATAATTATCAACAATCAGAACCTTTGGTGTTTTCATGTGTAAAAATTTCGTTTCAAAAATAAACGCTTTAGCGTTATCAGGGAAGCCTTTCTTTTTCATAATCGATTTTGATATGAAAAAGCCGGAGGTATTTCACGTGGATGAGATTCCTGCGGATATTGCATTTTCCCTGCCCGGATTTAACAAGGGGATCGTTGGGCAAATTCCCAAAAAGGCCTTCGGCTTCATTGCAAAACCCCCATCGTTTCAGGTTTATCGAAAGTCTTTCGAAAAAGTGATGGGCGAAATCAATCATGGAAATTCCTACCTGCTCAATCTTACTTTTAAAAGTAAAATTGATACAAATATGGATTTGAGGGAGATTTTTGAAATCAGCAGAGCAAAATACAAATTGTGGTTCAGGAATCAGTTTGTGGTATTCTCGCCCGAAACTTTTGTTCAAATCAAAAATGGCTTCATTTCCTCCTTTCCGATGAAGGGAACTATAGATGCCACTATTCCTGATGCTGAAAATATTTTATTGAAGGATGGTAAGGAAGCTGCAGAGCATAATACCATCGTGGATTTAATTCGCAACGATCTGGCCATGGTTTCGCAAGATGTGTTTGTGGAAAAATTTAAATACATCGAAAAACTTCAAACCCACAAAGGCGGATTGCTGCAGATGAGCTCAAAAATATCGGGCAAATTGCCTGAGGATTATCTCGAAAATCTTGGCGGGATTATTATGAAGCTTTTGCCCGCCGGTAGCATCACAGGTGCCCCAAAGCCTGAAACTGTAAGGATTATCAGGGAAACCGAAAATTATGAGCGGGGATATTACACAGGAATTTTTGGTTATTTTGATGGTGAAAATCTCGATAGTGCCGTGATGATCAGGTTTATCGAAAGGGTAGGGGAGGATTTGTTTTTTAAAAGCGGAGGAGGTATTACTTCACTCAGCGAAATGCGAAAAGAGTATGATGAACTAATACAAAAGATTTATGTGCCGATTCATCGAAACCATCAGGGTTGAAAACCGGAATTTTCAAAATATCCAATATCATCAGGCGAGGATGGATTACACGAGAGAAAAGATGATGGGATTAACACGAAAACTCAGCATTTTACAACAAATTGAAATTCCTGACACTGTTGGAAACGAAATTCACAAATGCAGAGTGGTTTACGGCGAGCACATCGACTCGGTGGAGTTTGCCCTTTATTTGCCGCGACAAATCAAAACTTTAAGATTGATTGCTGATCAAAAAATTGACTATGCCTATAAATATGCTGATCGCTGTGCGATAAACCGGATTTTTGAAATGCGCGGAAACTGCGATGATATTTTGATTGTAAAGGATCACCTGGTCACGGACACCTCCTACTGCAACATCATTTTATACAAAGGGAAAAGTTGGATAACACCCGAAACACCTTTATTAAAAGGGACAAAAAGGCAGCAATTGCTGGACGAGGGAAAAATAACCGCGGGAAAGATCAAAGCAAATAATCTGAAGGATTTCGAAAAATTCATGCTTATCAACGCCATGCTTGATTTTGATGAGGCACGATCGCAAGCCGTTGGGGGCATCAGGGGTTTGAATGCATGAAGATGGTGAGTGGGGAGTTTTGAGTAATGAGTAATGAGTAATGAGTTTTGAGTAACAAAAATCTTCTTATTTTCTGTTCCATCTGATTTGCGCCAGCACCATGCCGCCCAGCATCAGGCAGCATCCAAACAAACCACGGGCTGTAATCTTTTCGCTCAGGATGAGCCACCCGCCAACAACAGCAAACAGCGATTCGAGGCTTAGTATGATCGATGCTGCCGAAGGGTGCGCATGCTTTTGTCCAACCACTTGCAGTGTGTAAGCAATACCTACCGAAAATACACCTCCATAAAATATGGGCAGCGCTGCATTAATAATTCCTGAAAATACAATATGTTCAGTAAAACCGGCGCTTGTCAAACTTAGTACCGAACAGGTGGCAAACTGAACGATGGATAGTCTGATGGTGTTTACCTTTGCCGAAAACCTGCCTATAACCAAAATGTGGAGGGCAAAGAAAAATGCACTCACAAGTACAAGTCTGTCGCCGTATTCGATACCGAAATTTTCGTTGATACTTAAAAAGTATAGGCCAACAACAGCAATTATAGCTCCGAACCAGATATTCAGATTGGTTTTTTGCTTTATAAAAATGCCGAGGATAGGTACAAAAATCACATACAAACCGGTGATAAATCCTGCTTTGCCTGCGGTAGTGGAAACAATCCCCACCTGCTGGAAAGTAGCTGCGACAAAGAGTGCGGTGCCAGCCAGCAGACCAACCAGTAAGGTTTGCCTGTCCCAGCCGGATTTTGAACCCCTGCCTGTTTTTTTATTATTGCCAAAATACAGCAGCGGTAGCAGCGAAATACTTCCCAGCGCAAATCTGACCCCATTAAAAGTAAAGGGGCCTACATGCTCCATCCCTGCTCTTTGAGCCACAAAAGCAAAGCCCCAGATAATGGCAGCAAGCAAAAGCAAAAGATTTGATTTTAAAACCAATGATTTCAATCTTTCGGATTTTAAATTTCAGGCAAAGGTTGCGAAAAATAATTAAATTTTATGGGGAAATGTCATGCAAACCGACAATTGAACATGCTCCTGGATTTTCAGGTGGCTATTCATTTTCAGCTTCAGATATCATGAAAACAAAGTGCATTTGCAATCATCGATCATGTAATAAAAACATTTAGCGCTTCCTTCAGGGTTACATCAATTCAGGAACAGCAAACAAAAGTGCACCGACCTTGGTGCTTGATAAAAATAACATCATCCTGCTCAAATAATAATTTGGGCATCGAAGTGAAAGAATTACACTGTTTCTTCCTGTCTTTGGCAGAATTTTCACGGATCGTTGCCTGGCAGTCAGGTCAAGAGGGTTAATGTAATCAGGGTTTTGCTTGTATATGTTCTGATTGATTTTTTTCTTTATTATCAAAAAAATTTTCTATTTTTGTAACCATTGTGTAAGGTTTAATAATATGGTTATATGAATGGTTATTTAACATTGGCAGAAGCTTCAAAACTTATTGGTAAAAGCAAGGAAACTTTGCGGCGGTGGGATAAAGAGGGCATTTTGAATGCTGTTCGTGAGCCTGTTTCAAATTACAGGGTTTATAGAAAATCCGATGTTCAAAAAATATTAGGCAGCCTTTTCGATGAGCTGATTGATGAAGAAGTGTCAAATTATATAGAACCTGAAAACGAGTATTCTGTGCTGGAATTATTTGCAGGTGCTGGAGGGTTGGCTATTGGATTGGAAAAGGCAGGTTTAAAATGTGTTGCACTCAATGAAATTGACAAGTGGGCTTGTGAAACATTAAGAAAGAACAGACCCAATTGGCAAGTTCTGGAAGGCGACATAAAAAACTTTGATTTCACAAATTATAAAAATACAGTGGATGTTGTTACTGGTGGTTTTCCTTGTCAAGCCTTTAGTTATGCGGGAAAAAAATTGGGTTTAAATGATGCAAGGGGCACGTTGTTCTACGAATTTGCAAGAGTTGTTCAGGAAGTTAACCCTGCAGTTTGTATAGGCGAAAATGTAAGAGGTCTTTTAAGCCACGAGAAAGGAAAAACCCTTCAGGGAATGGTATCAATTCTTGACGAGATTGGATACAGAGTTGCTCCTGTTCAAGTCCTTAAAGCTATCAATTATCGAGTACCGCAAAAAAGGGAAAGATTGATTTTGGTTGGGATTAGAAAAGATATTGACATTGATTTTGAATATCCAAAACCGCACAGCAGGATATTCAATTTAATAGATGTGCTTAAAAAGGGTGAGCTTTATAATTGCAATGTCCCAAAATCTCGAGGAGCAAAATATCCGGATTACAAAAAGAAAGTTCTTGATTTAGTGCCCCCAAAGGGTTATTGGAGGGACTTGCCTTTAAATATTCAAAAGGATTATATGGGTGGGAGCTTTTATCTCGGTGGAGGTAAAACAGGAATGGCACGCAGAATAGGATGGGATGAACCTTCTTTAACGCTAACTTGCAGCCCCGCGCAAAAACAAACAGAAAGATGTCATCCTGACGAAACCCGACCGTTTACAGTAAGGGAATACGCAAGAATTCAGACTTTCCCTGATGATTGGGATTTTGCAGGTTCTTTGGCTCAGCAATACAAACAAATTGGGAATGCCGTCCCGGTTAATCTTGGTCAGGAAGTTGGTTTTTCTGTGGTGAAGTTTTTAAATGAGTTTTACAGATTGTCAAAACCAAGATAATAACCATAATTCTCAAAAGTGATTTGGTCGAGAATTGACCGCTTTGAAGATTCAGTTTCTTTCATTATTTCCGATAAGGCCGAATTTGCAGTTTTTGTTTTCTTTCTATCAACCTTAACCATAAAGTTATCAATGGCAAAGGGAAGTGCTTTGTACAATTCGTAAAGTGCGTTTTCCCTTCCTGTCAGGAGTGAATAAAATTGGTCGCCCGAAATTTTAAAAACTCTGCTATGACCGTATTCCTTTCCATTTATATCTCCCTTCCAATGTTCATTAAAACTACCTTTGGCTAAAATTTGTACCCAATAACAATTCGCCTTTTTGTAATTGTCAGCAAATCTTGCTAATTTTTGAAAAAGTGCTTCGGCAGAACTGCTGTTCATTGTATTGTGTTTGTTTTTGATATCTGCAAAAAGTGTATTGTCTTTTGCTTTTATATCAAAACCACTTGATTTCCCAACTTCATATCCTAAAACTCCACCAAGAATTTGCTCATGAAATGTTCCGATTGAGTTGTTAATTGATTTATCTATTTGACGCAGGATTTCCGTTTCAATAATACTAACTTCATCAACTTTGTTGAATTTTGTGTCGAAAGTCAGTTTTATGGTGTCTATTTTATTTGTGTAAAATTTCATTTTCGAAATTTTTTCCTTCGCTTTTACATAAGAACCGTAAAGATTTTCAATACATTTCAAAAAATGTTCGTCTGTAATAAAGTCAAGGTATCTGTTCTTCATTTTTATCTTTATTTGTCGATTTTTGATAAGGTTACAAATATAGCAAGTCTTGGGATAGGATCCTCAGAATGACCAATTGCCATTAATTTTTATTGCTGAAACACGACCACACCTGCACAAATCCATTCTTGTATTTTCCTCAAGCCTCCTGCAATGTTTACAACTTTTCAACACCAACCGGCTGTTGCATCAAATTCGTTAATTTT
Source organism: Bacteroidales bacterium (assembly GCA_021740425.1). Classification (GTDB taxonomy): domain Bacteria; phylum Bacteroidota; class Bacteroidia; order Bacteroidales; family 4484-276; genus SABY01. The sequence continues at coordinate 13,181 of JAIOZV010000045.1, forward strand.
GGCGGCTAAAATCATATTATGGTGCAAAATTTTCTCAACAACTTAAACGAGGTTCAACAACAGGCAGTAAAAAATTTCGAGGGTCCGGCAATGGTTATTGCAGGTGCAGGATCGGGAAAAACCCGTGTACTGACTTACCGTGTGGCCTATATGCTAAGTAAGGGAATTGATCCTTTCAGCATACTTGCGCTTACTTTTACCAACAAGGCTGCTCGTGAAATGAAAGATCGTATCCTGAATCTCGTGGGCTCAACAGATGCCAAAAGTGTTTGGATGGGAACCTTTCACTCAGTTTTTGCAAGGGTGCTGCGCGTTGACGGGCATTTTTTGGGTTACCCCTCCAATTTTACCATTTACGATACCGACGATTCCAAAAGCTTGCTGCGCACAATTATCAAAGAACTCGGCCTCGAACTAAAAGTATATGCTGCCGGAAATGTGCTGGGCAGAATATCATCTGCGAAAACCAACCTGCTCACCGCCCAGGATTACAATGCCAATTTTGAATTGACCAATCAGGATAAAGCCTCAGGTAAACCTTTCATCGGAAACATTTATTCGATCTACAGTGCGCGATGCAAAAAAGCAAACGCCATGGATTTCGATGATTTGTTGTTTAATATGAATGTTCTGCTACGCGATTTCCCTGAAGTGTTGCTCAAATACCAGAAAAAATTCAGATATATTTTGGTTGATGAATATCAGGATACCAATTATGCCCAGTATCTAATTGTGAAAAAACTTGCTGCCCAAAACGAAAATATTTGTGTGGTTGGAGATGATGCTCAAAGTATTTATGCTTTCAGGGGTGCAAATATTCAGAATATTCTAAACTTTAAGAATGATTATCCCGATTTTAAAACCTACAAACTGGAACAAAATTATCGTTCAACACAAAACATTGTAAATGCTGCAAATAGTGTGATTGCACACAACAAGGAACAGATTTTTAAAAAAGTGTGGACCCAGAACGAAGAGGGTAGCCGCCTTAAGCTTTTCAGGACAACCACCGATACCGAAGAAGGAAATATGGTAGCCAACGCCATTTTTGAAACCAAGATGAACAACCATCTTCCCAACAGCGATTTTGCCATCCTTTACCGCACCAACGCTCAGTCGCGATCGATGGAGGAGGCGCTGCGCAAGCTTAATATTCCCTACCGCATCTATGGCGGATTGTCGTTTTATCACCGAAAGGAAATCAAGGATTTGCTGGCCTATTTCAGATTGGTTGTAAATCCTGCCGATGAGGAAGCGCTGAAAAGAATCATCAACTATCCGGTTCGCGGCATTGGTTCAACTACCCTCGACAGGATAATTGTAGCTTCGGATAAGCTGGGCAAAACAATTTGGGAAATGCTGGAAGATCTCAGGAATTATGATTTGAAAATCAACCAGGGGATACTCAGCAAAATTGATGCTTTTGTGATGTTGATCAAAAGATTTATGGTTCAGGTAAAGACTGCCAACGCTTTTGAAATAGCAAAGGACATCGCCCAGGCCAGTGGAATTTTGCGCAATCTTGACGAAGATAAAACGCCGGAAGGCATCAGCCGAATCGAAAATATCGAAGAACTGCTGAATGGAATCCGTGATTTTTCGGAGGATGAACCTGATCAGAATATCGAAGAGGGAAGTGCAATAAGATCGCTGGATATGTACCTGCAAAATGTTTCGCTGTTGACAGATGCCGACAAGGACGACGGTGATCCCAACAAAGTTTCGCTCATGACTATCCATGCCGCAAAAGGACTGGAATTTCCTTATGTATTTGTGGTAGGTCTTGAAGAAAATTTGTTCCCTTCGATTATGGCACTTAACTCACGTTCGGATTTGGAGGAAGAACGCCGCTTGTTTTATGTGGCCATTACAAGAGCCGAAAAGCAAGCCACCTTGTCGTATGCCGAAAATCGCTATAAATGGGGAAACCTAACTACCTGTGAGCCCAGTCGCTTTATTGAGGAGATTTCTGAAAAATTTATGGATTATCCCCGCAAAAGTAGCAGCCATCCTGCAAATAAACTGAAATTCTTTGACGCCGAACCAGGGAATAGCCAAACCAAAGCGCCTGCCTTCAATCAGGGGCGGCTCAAAAAAATTGCTGATTCGCGCACAAACGACAAGCAGGAAAATGAAACACAGTTTTCGGCCTCCCCGTCCGATGACATTCAATCGGGAATGCAGGTGGAGCATCTGCGCTTTGGAAAGGGTAAGGTGCTCAACATCGAAGGTGTGGGGCCAAGCAGAAAAGCAACCGTGTTTTTTCCCGCTGTGGGGCAAAAGCAACTGCTCCTCAAATTTGCCAAATTGAAAATTGTAGAAGATTAAGCGGGGGTCTTTTTTTTAATCTCATAAAGCCCTATTCCTTTTTCAAATACTCCTCTTCCAAATCCTCCCAGTCGGGGATGAAATTGTAATGCCATTTATCGATTACCTCTCCGTTTTTAATCAGCACCAGCCCTGGATTTGATCTGATCATGGTTTTCAGTGCGATATCATCGGCATTGAAAAATGGGATTTCGAATGAAAGATTTTCCCGTTCCAAAAAGTATTGAATTTTTTGAGGAAGCGTGGCAGTGATTACAATCAATGAATATCCCGCTGCACTTGTGTTTTCGTACAATTTTGCTATTTTTTGGAAGGAATCGGTATCGGCGGAGGCCAAATCCCAGGCGATGACCAAAAATTGATAATCCGGATTTTTTAAATACTCGTTGCTAACATCTTCGCCAGCAAAATCAATTATTGCCAGGTTCATCCCCGGAATCCTGTTAGGGTCTTCCACGCGCTGATTCACGAATTCCCAATTTTCCACCCATTCGGGATCGTTGTAAGGATAGTCAGGCGAAAGATATTCTTTCAATTCACCCGTTTTTTTGTTTTTATAGTTTAGATAGTATTTTACAGGTTGAGGATTTTCAGCAAACAAACGGTTTCCGACTTTCCATGCTCTGAAATCCACCATGGGTAAATTTATAATATTGATATACTGAAAGCCAATAAAAAGGGAAAGGAGTGCAAAGGTTAACGTCCACTCTGTGGAATTGCGATAACTTGCTTTGAGCCTGTTGCGGTTGAAAACCAATAACAAAACAAAAACATTGATGGCGAGATTTTTATAAAATGTCTGCCAATTGGTCATGATCAGGGCATCACCAAAGCAACCGCAGTCGGGCACCGGATTGTAGAGTGCATCGTTGAGGGTTGTTAATGTGAAAAACGCCATCATTAACAAAACCATCCATGCGGTGAGCTTTGGTTTGATATTTAAAACCAGCATGCCCCCCAGCAAAAGTTCGGTGGCAATCAGCACAAATGCAAAAAACAATGCCGAGGGCAACAACCAATCGGTGCCAAATGCTATAAAATAATCTTCCACACGATAAGCTGTTCCCAGAGGATCAACACCCTTTACAAATCCAGAGAATAAAAAGAGCAGGCCAACCAGCATGCGGCTGGTCAAAATCATGATTCCCGAAAATATTTTTCGGTAACGGATGATTACCAGGATCAAAAAAAGGAGGAATCCCAGAAATGAAAGACTGTAGTCTTCAAAGTATTTGATGATGTAGGCCGAAAATAATGTTGTAAGAATAATAGCCCAGCCTGTAATGGTTTTAAGATATGATTGTTGCATTATTGAAAGTAGTGCTTGTGGTTAGAAATTTAGTTTTGAAATGAAGCTTGTTATTTGCTTTCCATTTCTTCGAATTTGATGAGTGCAAATAGTGCATAATTCAGGATGTCCTGATAATTGGCATCCAGCCCTTCCGAAATCAGCGTTTTGCCTTTATTGTCTTCAATTTGCTTTATGCGGAGCAATTTCATCAGGATAATGTCGGTGTATGATGAAATACGCATATTGCGCCAGGCTTCATCGTAGTCGTGGTTTTTGTTTTGCATCAGTGCTTTCGATGCGTAAACATGCCTGTTGTAAAGCTCCAGGGCTTCAGCAGGATCTAATTCCAGCTTTGAGTTTTTGCCAAGTTCCAATTGGATGAGCGCCATCACAGCGTAATTAACAATTCCCACAAACTCATCCCTGGCACCTTCGTCAACCTTCGATTTAGCCTTCTCCTCAATACTTCTGATGCGGTTTGCCTTGATGTATATCTGATCGGTGAGGGAAGAAGTGCGTAAAATCCGCCAGGCACTTCCGTAGTCTTTCATTTTCTTTTCAAAAATATCCCGGCAAAGGGAAATTGCCACTTCAAACTGGTCGTTAGTTTTTTCCATTCCTGATATAAAAATCTAAGTTTTAATCCTGTTGTTTCTTCTTCTTTTTCTTGTCATTGCTTTGCTCCTGATCATCTTCGTCCTCAGTTGCTTCCACTGCATCGTCTTCCGGTTCCCCGCTCAAAGCATTCAAACCTTCCTGCGCTTCTTCCAGACTTTTTTGTGCAGGTTTAAGTTTTTCTTTTCCCATTTTTTGCTTCTCTTTACCTTTGGTAATGTTGCTTTTACCCTTTTCAAATTTTTTGTCGGCAGCTTTTATTTTTGCATCAGCAGCCCTGGAGTCGTCCCTGTATTTGGTATCGTGCTCCCTGATCTGCTGCCTCACAGCATCGCTTTGCGCCCGGTCATCGGTTTTGGATGATTTCATGAGGGTTTTCTTCTGGCTGTCGTATTCTTTGTCGAGGGCAGCTTTTTCGGCTTTGGCTGTTTTTAATTCAGCTTTGGCTTCGTTCATCATCATTTCTCCGTTGGCAATCAGGCTGTCACCTTCGTCCAGATAGGCCTGCGCTCTTGCCAGCGTAGATTCAGCTCTTGCCAGTTTATCTTTTGCACGCTGAAGCGTTTGTTCTTCACGTGTCAATTCTTTTTCTTCGGTTTGCTGTGCCTGCACCGGACTGCCTGCAAAAAGGAGGAAACCTGCGAGGAAAACGAATAAAATCCTGTTGTTCATAGTCAAGTTTTTGAGGTGATTATTAAAAAGATCGCCAAATATAAAATGGATTAAATTTGTGGCATGTTAATGAAACGTAAATTTTGATCAGGCAAAAGTAATGAAATCAATGCTATCTCCTATAAAATGGACTTTCAAGCCACTCGATCTTTCATCGCCCAAAGTAATGGGAATCCTGAACCTCACACCGGATTCATTTTTTGATGGAGGCAATTTCAATCGTTTGCAAGCTGCCATAAAGCAAGTGGAAAAAATGATTTCGGAAGGGGCTTCGATTATTGATGCAGGTGCTTTTTCAACCAGACCCTTTGCAAAGGAAGTAAGTGAGGCCGAAGAATGGCAGAGGCTTAAATCTGTGTTGGAGGAAATTAGAAAGAAGTTTCCCGGGATAATTATTTCAGTGGATACTTATCGCAGCAATATTGCCGAAAAAGCGATTGATACAGGCGCTGATATGATCAATGATATTTCAGGCGGCCGCTTCGATAATAATATGTTTACCATTATTTCAAAGTATCACGTTCCTTATATTTTGATGCATATTCTTGGTACACCGCAAACCATGCAGCAAAATCCTTTTTACGAAAATGTGGATCGCGAGGTGGATCGCTTTCTTTTGAATCAGGTGGAAAAACTGGAAAGTTTTGGAGTTCGTGAAAATATTGTCCTCGATCCCGGGTTTGGCTTTGGAAAAACTGTGGATCATAATTATCAGTTATTGCATGGTCTGAAAAATATTACCAGGCATGGTTTCCCCGTTTTGGCTGGTATTTCGCGAAAATCCATGATCAATAAAGTTTTGGGTACAGAACCCGAAAATGCATTGAACGGAACTACTGCACTTCACATGCTGGCACTGATCAACGGAGCCGATATTCTGAGGGTTCACGATGTAAAAGAAGCCATGGAAACCATTCAGCTCTTTAAAAAATACTCAGAAAACCGTCCGTGATAATTTTTCCGTATGTTTCTGACAGGGCTTTCCAAATAATGCAGGATTGTGGTTTGTGTTTATCAGCCAATATGTCAAAAAAGATCTCTGCAGGACACGCTGCTACTATCTTAAAACTGATAGGTGCTGCCAACATACTATTTACATTTTTAATTGCAACCCTTTTGCACGACATCATGGTAACAATATCCAGCACTTTGTTCCTGATTGGTTTATTCTATACTACTGTATTTATCCTAAAGACAAAGTTTCATGTACTCAAATTCGCCTGTATTATTTGCTTATTCACTTTTTACTATACCTTATTTTTATATGGTTCAGGCAATTGGGGGTTGTTGGCCATAATGCAGAAGGTGTCTTTCATCAGTTCAATGTTATTAATTTTAGGATTAGAGTATTTTTCCAAACAGGAAGACTTTAACCAACTTAAACCAGGCGGACAAAAAATACAAGCAACTAACCGCTGACACTTTGTAAAAGCCATTGCCACACAAGGCCAGCCCACAGCCAAAGTTACGGCTCTTAAACCAACCGTTGGAATTGGCGTGCCTTGGGTTGCAGCAAGTGCCTGTGGTGTTGATTTTATTCACTAATTTTGGCCGCAAAACAAAGCATCATTCATGTTAAACCTTTTTATCACCGGATTTATCGATCTCAGGCTTGTTGATGCCATCGACGTTTTGCTGGTTGCCTTTCTGCTTTACGAGCTTTACAACCTTTTGAAAGGTACGGCTGCCATCAATATTTTTGTGGGCATCATTGCCATTTTCGGTGTGTGGAGACTCGTGAATCTGCTGCAAATGGAGTTGCTGAGTGAAATTTTGGGAGCCTTTATTTCGGTGGGGTTTATTGCCTTGATTGTGGTTTTTCAGCCTGAAATCCGTCAGTTTTTACTGCTGATCGGAACACCCCGGTTTATGGCAAAGGTTAGGCAGCGGGTGTGGTTTCTAAAATTGAATCTCGGCCAAACTGTAAATCTGGACGTTGACAGCATTGTTACTGCCTGTCGCAAAATGTCGGCAAATAAAACGGGAGCACTTATCATTCTGGCCAAGACCAACGAATTGAGGCAATATGTCGAAACAGGTCAAATTATGGAAGCTCAGATTTCGGATGAGTTGCTAATGAATATTTTCTTTAAAAACAGCCCCCTCCACGATGGGGCTGTGATCATCCTGAACAACAAAATAAAATCAGCACGATGTATTTTGCCTGTTTCCAGCAATAAAAAAATATCTGTAGCATTGGGTTTACGTCACCGTGCTGCCGTTGGGGTTACCGAAAAAACCGATGCCATAGCAGTTGTTGTTTCTGAAGAAACAGGTGAAGTAGCTTATGTTAAAAAAGGAGTGATTGTACAAAGCGTCAGCCTGTCGCACCTGAAAAATTTTCTGGATAAAGAATTCAATTAGCGAACAACTGAATCAGAAGATATAAAATTACCTCCTGCCTGCTATTCCTTTTTAAGTGTATCGGGATTGTTTTGCTGGAAAATTTCGATGAGTTCTTCCGGCGATTTCCCTAAATATTTTAACGAAACCTCAGCATCATCTGCAAATTCATTTTCAGGATATTTTTGAAGGAATTCTTCGTAAATCGATTTTGCCTTATCCAGCCTTCCCAGGTTGTTTTCATACACGTAGCCTTTTAGAAACAAGGCTTCCGGGGCTTTTCTGTATGTGCTGAAATCTGTGATAATCTTGTCGTAAAGTCCAATGGCCTTGTTGGAACGGTTGGTATTCATGGCTACATCACCGGCTTTGAATAAATAATCGGGGGCAAGTGTGTCGTTGGGAAAATTTCTGGCAAAACTTTCGTAGGCATCAATCAGTTCATCAACGTAAGCGGGCTCAACCAGCCCGGATTCAGAAAAAGTTTTTTGTTCCACACTTTTAATATGTTCCAGTTCTTTTTCACGTGGTGAACTGCACGATGAAACGTAAATAATCGACAGGATCAAGGCAATGTACTTCATTAAGTTTTTCATTTTTAAACTAATTTTTTTGATTTTTTCAAATTTGGAAATATCATTTTGTAATCGGCATTTACTTTTCCTTTGGTAATATCCTGAAGTTTTCTTCGGATAAGTGTTTTGCGCAGTGCGCTGATTTTGTCTGTAAACATGATACCTTCGAGGTGATCGTATTCGTGCTGGATAACCCGGGCTGCAAAGCCTGAATATTTTTCTTCCTTCAACTCCCAGTTTTCATCAAAATATTCGATCACAACTTCAGAGGGTCTTATCACCTCTTCCCTGATGTTGGGAATGCTCAGGCATCCTTCATCCATGCTTACATCTTCGCCCGATTCCCTGAGAATATATGGGTTGATGAAGATTTTTTTAAAATCGACCATCTCCGGCAATTTATCACCATAGGGTGTGCCATCGATGATGAAAAGCCGGATTGACCGGTTGACCTGGGGGGCGGCTAAACCAATGCCATCCGAAGCGTACATTGTTTCGAACATATCGCTGATAAACTGTTCAAGGCCGGGGTAGTCCTTGTCAATCTCACCGGCAATTTTCCGCAGTATCGGATGGCCGTATGCTGTAACTGGTAAAATCATCTTTTTTTAATCGTTTACTATTTTGCCTGTTGCAAGGCAATTTTTTTTATCTAAAAACTATAAACCTTCCTGTAATCTTTTTGTTCGTATGCCCTGCATGTATGATTGCAACATGATGGTTGCACTTACCTTATCCACAAGTTCCTTGTTTTGGCGATCCTTCTTTTTTAGTCCTGCATCAAGTATTGTTTGTTGAGCCATCATAGAAGTAAACCTCTCATCCACACGATCAACAGGGATTAAAGGAAATCGTTTTTTTAGTTGTTTTACAAAGGGCTCGGTAAACCTTTGGGCGTCCGAAGCCGTGTTGTTCATCTGTCTTGGTTCACCAACAACAAACAAATCAACGCTTTCCTGTTTGGTATATTGATCAAGAAATGAAAAGATATCTTTTGCATGCACGGTAGTTAAACCTGTGGCAATAATCCGGAGCTCATCGGTGACGGCAATGCCCACTCTTTTTTGTCCGAAGTCAATGGCCAGAATTCTTCCCATTTTGATGTTTTATATTTTAGCTTGCAAAATTAAAAAGAAAATGGATAGTGATCATATTTTCTATATTTTTGGCCGAATCCGAAAGAATTATCGATGGAAGATGTAAAAAGAAACATAGAGTTGGCCTGGAATGACCGTAAAAAACTCAACGACAGGAACACCATTGAAAGCATTGATTTTGTAATTGATCAACTTGATAAAGGCAAGATTCGCGTTGC
>JAIOZV010000046.1 GCA_021740425.1 Bacteroidales bacterium
TTGGCGTTCCGCTATAACCATTTTCATGGCAATCCAGACAAGTAATGGTGGTGTGTGCTCCTGTGAGGGGAAAATTGGAAGTGTTGTGATTAAATGCTCCGGATGATGACCCATCGGGATGACATTCGAAACAAGCCTGACTTTCCCAGATATAGCCACCAACACCCTGATGTTCTTCCGCCATGGGAGCCTGCCAGTGTTCATGGCAGTCGATGCAGCTGAATATCGAATAATTGGAGGGATTGGTATGGCAATCGGTGCAGGCATCCCATTCGTTGTTATGCTCCCCGCTATAAATCGGGAAGTATTGCCCATCGTGGTCGAAAGTTGAAGGCTCCCATGCTGATTGTGTATGACAAACTTCGCAGTCTGTAGTAAATTGCAAATCCTCGTGCGGTGGATTTGTGGTTTGGTTGTAGTCGTCCAAATGGCAACCAACACAGGCATTAGGGGTGTTGTTATAGTCGCCCTCATGGCATGTAGCACAGTTGTTTGCGATGGCAACATGGGCACCTGCCAGTACATAATAATCATTGTGATTATCCAGTGTAGCGGGTTCCCAGCCGGCGTTGGTTGTATGACAAAGTTCGCAATCATTGCTAAAGCCAAGTTCAGTATGGTTTGGATTGGTTGATTGTGTAAAATCAGGTTCATGACAGGCAAAGCAATCGCTTGGTGTTCCGCTGTAACCATTTTCATGGCAATCCAAACAGGTGATGCTTGTATGGGCTCCCGTTAGCGGAAAATTGGAAGTGTTGTGATTAAATGCTCCGGATGATGACCCATCGGGATGACATTCGAAACAAGCCTGACTTTCCCAGATATAGCCACCAACACCCTGATGTTCACGGTCTGTATCAATTTGGTTGTGTTCATGGCAAGCGATGCAACTGAACAGAGAATAATTGCCCGGAATGTTGTGGCAATCAACACATGCTTCCCATTCGCCATTGTGCTCCCCGCTGTAAATCGGGAAGTATTGTCCATCATGGTCAAAAGAGGATGGTTCCCAGGCTGCCGCTGTGTGACAAAGCTCACAGTCAGTAGAGAATTCTACCGCTTCATGGGGTGGGTCGGAGGTTTGGTTATACTCTTCAATATGGCATCCTACACATGCATTGGGGGTGCCATTGTATTCTCCGTTATGACAATCAATACAATTGTTGGCTATTTCGGCATGAGCCCCGATAAGTTCATAAACCTCGTTGTGCTGATCAAAAGTGGCCGGTTGCCAATCAGGATTAGTGGTGTGGCAGGTAATACAATCGGTAGAAAGATTTAGTTCAGGATGGTTGGGATTAGCTGATTGGTTATAGGCCACCTCATGGCAAATGAAGCAATCGGTGGGTGTATTTGCATACCCTGTTTCATGGCATCCTGTACATTCGGTTTGGGTGTGGGCACCGGTAAGTGGGAAGGCAGTGGAATTGTGATCAAATCCGTCATCGCCGTCACCTGTAGGATGACAGCCCAGGCAGGCTAAACTTTCGTAAAGATAGCCTCCCACTTCATCGTGCTCATCATCGGTATCTGCCTGATTATGCTCATGACAGTTTATGCACGAAAACAGGGTGTAATCAGCAGGGTTTTGATGGCAGTCGATGCAGTTATCCCATTCGCCATTGTGTTGTCCTGAATAAATCGGAAAATAAATGCCGTCATGGTCTCTGAAATCAGCCGGTTTCCAGCCTGGTGCTGTGCTATGGCAAAGGCTGCATTCAGTCGAAAAATTTGTAACGGAATGACTCGGATTTTCTGTTTCGTTATAATCATCCTGGTGACAGGAAATACATTCGGGAGATATGTTCGAGAAATCGGTTCCGGGAGTGTGACACTGGTAGCAATCTGACAGTGCATGACCCTGACTGAGTGGGAAGAAACTGTGGTCGATTCCGCTGCCTGTCCAGGTAAAAGCATACATGCCGTGACAATCCGTGCAGTTGGGCGAAAAATTACCTTCCACATGATTAGGGTTTGTTGCTGCCAGATAATCGCTTTCATGGCAATCGATACACTCGATGCCCAAAGGCTCAAAACGCAGTGAACTTGCCGAGGTATGGCAATCGGAACAAGAGGCTGTGATGTGCGGCCCGATAAGCGGAAATCTACTCATTTGATGCAATTCGGTAATGTTGCTCACCAGCCAGTTTTGTGGGGTGTGGCATCTTTCGCAATCCAAACCCACCGTTTGCTCGTGAATGTCGGTGTGGCAGGAAATACATTCAGTTTGTGCTTCCGAAAAGATGAGGGTACTATGGCAGTTCCGGCAATCAGAGCTTTGATGCTGGCCGATCAGCGGAAATTGTGTTTCATTGTGATCAAAGGAATAGTGCTCCTTGTCAAGTGTCCATCCATCGGGACTGTGGCATACGGCACAGTCGATATCAAATTTATCTCCATGGGGGGATTCTGTAGCCTGAAAGGCTACAAAAACGATGGCTCCGGCTATTAAAAATATTAATGACAGTCTTCGCATTTGAAACGCTCCAATCTATATTTAATGTAAGTTTTATTATCCACAGTAACTTCTTTGTGACACTGAATGCAAGCCACATCGCGGTGTTTACCGTCAAGGACGAACCTTGTTTTATCATGATCAAATTTTTCAGCTTTCCAGTCCGTAAAGGCATGGCATCGAAGGCAGTCAGTTTTTCCGCCGGTTTCGAACTGACTGTAATGAATATCTTGATGGCATTGGATACATTCAGCATTGAGTTCCTTAAATCGCTGAACTTTAATACCCCCGGTTTCTGGAAAATGGCAGTCTCGGCATGTTAGCTTTGCATGAGCATCCAAAAGTTTAAATTCGGTGAGCTGATGATCGAAAAAAATAGTACGCCATCTTGAAGTTTCATGGCATTTTTTACAATCAGCTTCAGGATAGTATTTTTTATCAATAAATAGATCGTGAATATCTGTGTGACAGTCGATGCAGTTGATCCCTGTTTTTTTAAAATTCCATTCTTCATTTTTCTTATGGCAGGCAAAGCAGGGTGTGGCCACATGTGCGCCTGTAAGTGGAAATTTTGAATCAGCATGTCGTTCGATGGTGTAGCTGGAGCCTTGAAATCCTTGTACACTGTGGCAGGACGTACATTCTGTATTTTTACCATCCCTGATGAATTGCCCTTTGTGATAATCTTCATGGCAGTCGAGGCAGGAAGCGTGCGGCAAGGGATTGGTGTAATTAGTTTTGTGGCATTTTTTACACTCCACAGCAATGTGTTTACCCTTGAGGGGAAACGAAGTGCGGTCATGATCCAAAACATCCAGGTTTTTGATTTCATGAAAGGATTCTTCGTTGTGGCATTTTATGCAATTTGTACCGAATTTATTTTTATGTACATCTTCGTGGCAATTTGTGCAATTTGCATATTCAATACCTATAAATTCCTGATATTTTTCCCCATCTTTTTCCCCGATTTTATGACATTTAATGCACTCCAGTGTTTGATGTTTACCCCGAAGCTGAAATTTTGCCTTGTTGTGATCGAATTTTGGGGCTGGTTTAAATTTTTCCAAAGTGTGGCATTCGCTGCAATTAGCGGGCAATGTCCCCTGATGATAATCCTTATGGCAGCTCAGGCAGGCGGTTTCCAGACCAAGATAGGTGTTCTTTTTTTCTTTATATTTTGATGAGACAATAAAATCTGGTTTATGGCAATCTTTACAATCTTTTTTTGAATGGGCACCGCTCAACTCGTAGCCACTCAAATTGTGATCGAATTTATCTGCCTCAAAGCGGATGATCTGGAAATTTCTTCCATGATGATCATTATGACATTCGAAACAATTTTTGGTTTTTACCTCCAATGATACATGATAACCTCTGTTTTGCCCGATCAGATTTTTGATTTCCTTGTGGCAGTCCAGACATTTATCATCAGATACTTTATTGCCCAGGGTGTGACATTTTGTACAATTTGATAGTCCCTCAAGATGCGCATGAACCTCGGCCAGATCGCCCGGGGATAATTGTCCAAAAGCGCTGATGCCTCCAAACAAAAGAGCCTGCAAAAGAAAAAGTAATATTGTTTTTTGTGGTGTCATTTGTTTTGAATCCCTGATTTTGTATAATTAAGAATGTTTTAAAACTGTTTCCCCGAATTTTTTTGTGATTTTAATGCCTGTTTTTTCCAGAAATTGGGTAGGGAGTTCTCCACCTGCAAAAATGAAAACCAGGTCATTTTTAATCCGCAGTGTTTCCTTTTGGTCTCTGACTTTCAGGCTCACCGCGTCATCATCAATTGCTGTTACGGTCGAATTAAACAACACTTCAATTTTCCCTTCACCAATGGCTTCCTCAATTTTAATTTTATTTTTTGGTTTAATACGGCTAAAAACTTCGTTTCGGTATGAAAGCATAACCTTGTTGGTGTCGGCCAGGAGCAATGCCGATTCTATAGCCGAGTCGCCTCCACCAACCACCAGGATATTCTTGTCGTTGATCAATTCGGGTTCAAGCAAACGGTAAGCAACTTTTGTGGAAATTTCGCCAGGAACATTGAGTTTACGCGGGGTTCCACGGCGGCCAATGGCCAGCAATACACACTTTGCAGTAAATTCACTACCATCCCGTGTAACAACTCTAAAATGGTTAAAAGCAGGAGTGATTGATTCAACTTTTTGGTTTTCGATAATTGAAATTTCATTTTTTTTCAATACTTCCTGCCAAATATCGAGGAGTTGAGGTTTACTGGTTTCAAAAAGTTTGAGCTTCCCATGAAGCGGCAAATTCATGGGTGAGGTCATTACGATTTTGGCTCTGGGAAAGGTGAATACTGTGCCACCCAGCGAATCCTGTTCGAGAGTGGTAAATCTGAGTTTGTGCATTTTGGCTGTAAGCGAAGCAGAAATACCTGCCGGCCCGGCTCCTACTATCACAAGGTCGAAGCTTGCATCATGCTTTTCTTTTACTTTTTTGGCAATATTTTCAACTGCCTGCCTGCCTTGTTCTACCGCATTTCTTATGAGCCCCATGCCTCCAAGCTCACCGGCAATAAAAATGCCCGAAATATTTGTTTCAAAGTTTTGGTTAACATGGGGCAGTTCAACGCCACGTTTCTCAGTTCCAATGCACAGGCTGATGGCCTCGGTAGGGCAGGCATGAAAACAAGCCCCGTGCCCTACACAGTGCGATGCGTTTATGGTAGTGGCTTTCCCGTTGATTATTCCTAAAATATCCTTTTCGGGACATGCGGTTATGCAGGCTCCTGTTTTGATGCAACTGTTTACATCCACCACAGGATGCAACGAAACGGGTTCATGCAGGCCTTCTTCCTTTGCTTTTTTAATTTTTTCGGCGGTAAGCCTCGAAATTCTAGTTTGCTTTCTAAGGTAAATTATCACAACTACCGCACACAAAAGGATTACAATTGCGTAAATAATTATATTTTCAAGCAGTACTTCCATAATTAAAAAATCCAGCGATATCCAAATGTTATTGTTACTACGATATGAATCACCATAATAATGAGCATGACCAGTGCAAACGGAAGGTGAGCAACATGCCAGTATTTAAAAAGGTTCTGCATCATGGTTAGCCTGACAATCCTTCGGTTGAGGGCCATTTCATTTTTAACCAGGCTGATTATTTTTCTGATGTTCTCTTTTGGGAGTTTATCGCGTTTAAGCAACAGTTTTAAGGTTCTGATCTGCTTTGATTGGAAAAAAAATTTACTTGATAAAAAACTTCTGCTCGTTGCCTTGTTTTCGGTATTGCCTTTATTGATGATGTTTTCTACCAGGGCAGCGCTTTCACCAGACAATAAATTGTTTCCCCTGATAGTACTTTGGATATCCGTTTGCATAGCCCTTACTTCGTTGAGGCTTAGTTCACGGCCTTCGATACTTCGTGGTATTTGTATGTAAATAAACCTGCCAATAATTCCGCTTAAAAATACCGCTACCATACTCCAAAAGCTAATGGCAACAATGCCTCCAAATTTAAAGGCTGTATGGCTAAGGATGAGGATGGGGCCAAGTGTGCAAAGAAAAATATGAAACTCAAGCCAATGTTTGAGCAAGCCCAACCTGGACAAAAACCGGTATCTTTTTCGTGCCATGTATGACGACACTCCGATAATCATGAATAATGAACCAAAAATTCCAAGGCCGTGGCCAGTAATGCCGCTCGGTTTGAGGGATTGATGATCCAGATGAAAATACCTTTCCTCAAGTGGAACCTGATAGTAGGCTGCGCCCATCAAATATAAAATTAGGAGTGTAGCCAGGACTACAATTGTTAATATTGTAATGTAAACAGTATGTGCCCTTCTTGTCAAAATCTGATTAATTTAATAGTTGAATATTCAATAATTCTTTCAAAGTTAAATGATGTATTCGGATAATTGAATATGTATCTCTAATTTGTAAAAAGTATAAATAAGTTTTGAAAAGATATGTTACTTAAAATGAATGCGAATTTTAGTTCTCACTATTGTTTACCGAAGAATGGATTCCGTGCTGTTTGGCTTGATAAACCTACCTTTTCGTTAATTTTCATATGCGGGTTAGGAATTTCATATTTGAATGGCTCAGTTGATTTTGAAACTATTCCATCCAAATATGATTTTGTCAGGTAAATATTCCGTTTAGAATTTCACCCTTGCGAAAGTCAATTCTTGCTGTGAGTTGTAGAACAGCCATGGCAAGCTTACCGGCTTTTTGAACAGTATCTTCAATGATCTTGTTTATTGTGTCTGTAATCGTGGTGGATAGAGATAAATACAACCATCCTGCAGGTTTTTCGCAACCAGATTGCTTGTTTTAAAGCAATTGGCAGATAGAATATGAAGTATTTGTTTTTTTAATTCAAAGTAATTTCAAATTGAAATTGGAAATCTTAAGTCAATTTTCATGAAAATTAAAGCGTCACACTTCCTGGCTTTTATTTTATTTGGAATTATTAACATGATGAATTTTGCATTGGCTGATTCAGGAAAAACCGGCTTTCCAACAGTACACAGTGGTCAATTTTCAACCGACACAGCACAGATAATGCTTTTGAATAATCAGGCCGTTGATTTTTACAATGCTGATGCAAACGACAGTTGTATAAAATATGCTTCAATGGCTCTTAAAATTTCCGATGCTCTGTTGCAATCCGCATGGGTAAATAATGATAAGGATTATTTGATTCAGAGTAAAAAACTAAAGGCAATCAGTCTCAAAAATATAGCAATAGGAATGGAAGGCTCCAATACGCCGGCCGCTATCGATACCTTGCAAAATGCGTTGAAGATAATACTTCATGCAGGTGAAACAATTACTGAGGCAAGCATTTATGCAACCATGGGAAATATCTATAATTTTAGTGGTCAGACTGATTTAGCTCTGGAAAATGATCTCAAGGCCTTAGAGATTTACCGAAAATCTAATGATAAACGAAAGTTTGCGGATCAACTCACGACGGTTGCCGTTACGCAACGAAATATCGGAAAATATGGCGATGCTATGGAAAACCTGGACGAAGCGCTGAAGATTAGCCGGCAAATTAGCGACAGTAGCACAATGGTGGAAGCACTTCTGGCAATGGGCTTTGTTTATCTTTTCGTCGAAAGGTACGATGATGCATTGAATGTTCAAAATGAAGCCCTTAAAATCATTGAAAAGATGGGCGATTCACTTGGAATTGCGAGGATTTACAACGATATGGGCGTTGCAAAAATGAGAGCAGGCAATCTGGATGCGTCATTGAAAATGCATCAAAAAGCTTTGGCTATTCGGTCAAAATCTACCTTTGCATATTACATTTACGCTTCGTATTTGTATATTGGAAATATTTACGAAAAACTGCAAAAGTATCCCGAAGCTGTTGAGAATTATACCGAAGGATTGAAATATGCCCTGATTGTTGGATATAAATTACCGATCATTGATAACCATCTTAACCTGGGTGGAGCCTACCTCAAGATACCAGATATGGAGAAGGCCATGGAGCATTTTAAGATTGCTTTTGAGCTAAGCCATGAAATTGGTAACCGAACCAGCGAAGCCACAGCATCATTGAATATAGCAAAAATCTACCGTACATGGAATAATACCAGTGCTGCTCTGGAATGGTTGCGGAAAGCAGAAAAAGCGGCACCAAAATCCGACCTCATGTTTATTGGTGACATTTATCATTACATAGCTGAAATCTATTACACTATGGGTGATTTTGAAAAGGCCTACACCAATATGATGATTTATAATCAGGTAAAAGATTCGATTATGGAAGCCGTAAATATTGAAAAAGTCACAACAATTACAAATAAGCTTGCTTTTGAAAACAAACTTGCCCTGCAAAATGAAAGCAATGCAAAAATACTTCAGATTAAGCAGTCCGAAATTGACCGCCAGAAGATTCAAAGAAATTTCATGTTTTTTGGGATGGGGGGAGTGCTCGTGCTGGCCATCATATTTATTTTTCGTTTTATCGAAAAAAATAAGCTCAATGCAAAACTGAATAAACTCCTGATTGATCTTAAGTCAACGCAATCCCAACTCATCCAATCCGAGAAAATGGCCTCACTTGGTGAGCTCACAGCCGGCATAGCCCATGAAATTCAAAACCCCCTGAATTTCGTCAATAACTTTTCGGAGGTAAGCAATGAGTTGATTGATGAAATGAAAGAAGAATTCAAAAAAGGATATATTGATGAAGTCATTGCAATTGCTGATGATATTAAACAAAACCTTGAAAAAATAAACCACCACGGCAAGCGTGCCGATGCCATCGTGAAAGGCATGTTGCAACATAGCCGAACCAACAAAGGCCAAAAAGAACCCACCGACCTCAATGCGCTGGCGGATGAATATTTAAGGTTATCCTATCATGGATTGAGAGCCAAAGACAAATCCTTTAATGCCAACTTCGAAACCGATTTTGATCCTGACCTTCCCAAAATCGAAGTTATTCCGCAGGATATTGGCAGGGTGTTATTGAACCTGATCAACAATGCCTTTTATGCCTGTGCTGAGCGCAGTCGAAGTGCTGTTCACGATAAAACTATTGCAGGGTTTAATCCCGCACATGCGGGACTGTCAGAGTTGGATGATCAAGAAAATTACGAGCCATTGGTTACAGTAAAAACCAAAAAACTCGGTGATCACATCGAAATCAGCGTTAGCGATAATGGAAATGGGATTCCTGACAAAGTAAAAGATAAAATCTTTCAACCCTTTTTCACCACCAAACCCACAGGCGAAGGAACCGGCCTGGGATTAAGTTTAAGTTACGACATCGTTACAAAAGGGCATGGTGGAACTTTGAGAATGGAATCAAAAGAAGGAGAAGGAACGCGTTTTATCATTGAATTATCTCTTAACATAGAAAAATCACAGGCATGAGATATAACTTATCAATCATAATCATCCTCGTTTTTATGATGGCCGGCCTACAAACACAGGCTCAATTGGACGCGAATAAGCTCATACAGTTTGATGAATTAAAGGGAACTCCCATTAGGGATATCCTGCCAGACAGGGAGGGCAATATCTGGATTGCAACCCAGAGTGGCCTGGTCAAATTCGATGGGTATAAATTTAAGCGCTTTCATCCCGACGTGAACGACTCCACCACGATGGGCGAATTATTAACCTACACGCTTTTTGAAGATCGGAACGGTTACATCTGGATTGGAAGTCAGGATGCCGTTTACAGGTATAATCCGAAATTCAGGTCATTCAAGCGATACACCTACAGAAATTTAATCGGAGTTCAGGATGGCTTTATGTCAAGTATTTTACAAATCATCGATAACAAACGGGGAAGAATATATTTTGGCTTAACCACGCCGATTTTTAATGAGATGGACGACTACAGGCCCAGAGGACTTTTTTATTATGATGAGAATACAGAAGTCCTGATGCCTTTTGAATTTCCGGATAGTGTTAATCTGTCAAATGTATATTTAATGACACGTGATCCGGATGACAATATTTGGATATTCGGAAATTCGGGATTTTATAAACTGGACACGTTAAACCAGCTTGTGAACCTGCAATTTACCGCTGATGAGTTAGGAATGGATGAAGATGAATACATCACAGGAATGAGGGCGGATTCATCGGGCATTATCTGGGTTTCTTCGTCTTTATCCAAAATCCGAAAATACGATCCCAAAACAGATTCTTTAAAATTGGTGGACCTGGAAATCCCGCTTGGTGGAAATATCTTTAATCAATATTCGGACATGCTCATCGACGAAAATCAGGTTATCTGGTTTGCCACACAACAGGGATTGATTCGCTTCGACAGGAAAAAGTATGTGGCAGAGGTTTTTGATCCCGGTTCAAAAGACCGGCTTTTGCGCGATATGGCCACAACGCTTGCCATCGATGATTTTGGAAATCTTTGGATTGGAACAGAATCGGTGGGACTGTTGAAGTACAATGCCCGGAATTTGCTGGGATCTTTCGTTTGGGACGACAATGATCCTTCCACCATTACTTCAGGCTGGGTTTTCAGGATGGCAGAAGATAAGCAGGGAAATATTTGGATTGCTACACGCGGCGCAGGCGAAAATGCAGGCATCAGCAGGTTGGATCTCAAAAATAAAACAGCAACTCCCTTTCTTTTCTCCGATATTGCTCCCGGTATGAGGGTGTATGATTTGTATATGGGCATCTCGCCCGGTAAAATTATGCTTTGGACCGACCACGGTATTAAAAATCTGGATTACACAAATATGACATTGCAGGACACAGTAGTGGGATTATTAAACGACTCGTCTGCCATAAACAATATTGTCAGGGATAGCCATGGAAACATTTGGTATTGTTCCTACCTGGGGCTTATTAAGCAGTCAGGTGAATCCGGTGAAATCAGGCATTTCGATTTAACGAATTTACCTTTTGGTGGCGTTAACTCCAGTTCTGTAACCAATGTGTATGAAAGCCCGAAACATGGCCTGTGGATTATTACCGATAATGGCCTTTTCCTTTACGATTACAATTCCGGACAGATATCCAGGCATGGCTATGATCCTGAAAAAAGCATGGTTTTCCCTGCCCAGGATATCAATTCACTATATGAATCCCCGGAAGGGATATGCTGGGTGGGAACCTGGCAGGGTGGCCTTTCTCGCTACAATCCCGAAACGGGCAATATTAAAACCTACAACACGAACGATGGCCTTCCATCGATGAGCATACAGGGGATTTTGGGAGATGAAAAAAACCATGCACTCTGGCTCAGTACTTTTGATGGTATTAGCCGCTTTAGTACAGATGATGAGCAATTCAACAACTTCTCGCTGAAAGATGGGATACAGGGCTTGCTATATGCCGATGGCCAGTATATGAAGGCCACTGCGGGTTATTTTCTCTTCGGCGGAAATAACGGCATTACCTTTTTCAACCCAAACGATATTTCAGAAAACTTTCTTCCACCTGTAACCTCTATTACCAACTTTAATGTTGGCGACCATTCTATAAATGTTGGGCCGGACGTAGGATATGATGTCAAAACCCTGTTGACTGAACTTTCCTGGTTTCAAAACAATATCTCCATCGACTACACAGGCATCCAATACGATGATCCAATAAAAAATAAATTCGCTTTTAGTTTGGAGAATTATGATGAATCATGGCGTGAAGTTGGGAATCAACGGTCTGCCTATTATTTTAACCTGCCACCCGGAAGTTATACATTTAAAGTAAAAGCGGCCAATAGTCATGGCGTATGGAACAAGGAGCCGGTAACTTTAAGTTTCACAATAAATCCGCCATGGTGGCTTACCTGGTGGGCTTATACCCTTTATGGCATTTTATTTTTGCTGTTGATTTTTGGTTTTAATCGGTTCATGCGACGTCGCTTGCTCGAAAAACAGCAAAAACTGGCCCGCGACAAAGAGTTGGCTCAGGCCAAAGAAATCGAAAAGGCTTATCATCAGTTGAAACAAACACAATCCCAGCTTATCCAGTCCGAGAAGATGGCCTCGCTTGGTGAGCTCACTGCCGGAATAGCCCACGAAATACAGAATCCCCTAAATTTTGTCAATAACTTTTCGGAGGTAAATAATGAGTTGGTTGATGAATTGCAGGAGGAATTGAAAGCCGGAAATGTTGATGATGCCATCGACATTTCAAATGACATCAAAGAAAATGGTTTAAAGATAAACCACCACGGCAAGCGAGCCGATGCCATTGTAAAAGGCATGCTGCAACATTCGCGAGCCAGTTCAGGAATAAAAGAGCCAACTGACCTCAATGCCTTGGCTGATGAATATTTAAGGTTGTCCTTTCATGGATTAAGAGCCAAAGACAAATCATTCAATGCTGATTTCAAAACCGATTTCGATCCTGACATTCCCAAAATCGAAGTTATTCCTCAGGATATTGGCCGGGTTGTATTGAACCTGATCAACAATGCTTTTTATGCCTGTGCTGAGCGCAGTCGAAGTGCTGTTCACGAAAAAACGCTGTCAGGGTTTAATCCCGTACATGCGGGACTGTCAGAGTTGGATGATCAAGAAAATTACAAGCCATTGGTTACAGTAAAAACCAAAAAACTTATTGGTAAAATCGAAATCAGGATAAGTGATAATGGAAATGGGATTCCGAAAGAAATTAAAGACAAAATCTTCCAGCCATTTTTCACCACGAAGCCGACAGGAGAGGGAACAGGCCTGGGATTGAGTTTGAGTTATGATATCATCATCAAAGGACACGGCGGCTCTCTGGAGGTAAAATCGGAGTTGGGAAGCGGAACGGAACTAATCATCACATTGCCAATTTAATACACTTAAAATATAGTGAAATCAAAATCTATCAATGGAGCATCTCCCATCGAAATTCAGTTTGCTCTGGCGGACTGCATTAAAGATAATTTTAAACCCACTCTGGCCATTGTTTTTATCTCCGTGAAGCAGGATCGTCAGGCAGTTGTTGACCTTTTGATGAAACACAACATCGATGTGATCGGTGCCACCTCCAGTGGTGAATTTATCGATGGGCATCAAAGTGAAAGTGAAATCACGATTTTGCTTCTGGATATCAGTCGAAATGATTATTCGATCTTATTTGAAGATATTGGCGACAGAGGCCTGGAAAAGGCTACAGCGAGTTTGGTTGACAATGCTTTTCAAAAATTTAAAGATCCGGCATTTATTCTCATAACGACTCTTATCCGATCGGATGGCAAACTGCTTGATGGCGAAGGCATGGTGAAGTTTATCGAAAAACTGGCTGGCCCCGATATTACCATGTTTGGTGGCATGGCTGGTGATGATCTTTCATTTTCAGGAACCTGGATTTTCACCCATAAAAAAACCACGGATTACGGCATTGCCGCGCTTGTGCTGGATGAAACAAAAATTGAGTTGCATGGGCTGGCCTTCTCCGGCTGGAAGCCGATGGGCGTTTCGCGCATAGCTACCAAAAGCGAGGGTAACCTGATCTACACCATCGACGACCGCCCGGCACTGGAAATGTACCTGCATTATTTGGGTCATGAAGTTTCTTCAAATGATGATCAGATTGATTTTTTTGATCAGGTCGGTGTTCATTATCCTTTCCAGATCGAACGGGAAAACCGGGAACCCAAGATGTGCAATCCCATCGGTTACGACCGCGAAAAACAGGCACTGATCTGCGAGTCGGATGTGGTACAGGGTTCTCGTCTTCGCTTTTCAACACCTCCGGATTTTGACATCATCGAAACCGTCATCAGCAAAGCCAGCGAACTTAAAAATGACAGGCAGGCCGAAGCAGATGCCCTGCTTATTTTTTCCTGTGCCGGTCGCATGAGTGCGCTGGGACCCATGGCGCAGGAAGAAAACGAAGGTTTGGCCAAAGTCTGGAACACACCCATGGCTGGCTTTTACACCTATGGAGAATATGGAAAAGGATTGAACGGAAAGCACGAATTTCATTCTACCACCTGTAGTTGGGTGGCAATAAAAGAGAAATCATGAAAGCAAAATCAATCAAAGGAAAATCACCTGTAGAAATTCAATCGGCACTTGAAATTAGCATGGCTGATGGGTTTAAACCCACTCTTGCCATTGTGTTTCTGTCGGTGAGCCAGGACAGAAAAGCAATCTGTAAATTACTTGATAATAATGGCATTGCTATTTTTGGCGCCACCACAAGCGGTGAGTTCATCGATGAAGAAACAGAAAAAGGTTCGGCAGTGATGTTATTGCTGGACATCAAAAAGGAGTATTTTCAGATTTATCTGGATGGATATCCCAAAAAAAATTACCGGGAAACGTCAAGAAGCATCGCTCAGAAAGCCATAACAAAATTCACAAAGCCAGCCTTCCTCATTTCAGGCAGTCACATGGAAACAGATGCGGAGCAGTTGCTTTTCGGTTTTGAAGACATTGTGGGAAAAGAGGTAAATGTATATGGCGGCATGGCATCCGATGATTACACATTTACCGAACAGTTTGTATTTACAAATACAAAGGAAAGCAATCAGGGCATCATTGCTTTATTACTGGATGAAGAAAAAGTTAAAATCAAAGGAAAAGCTACCTGCGGGTGGAAAGCAGTAGGGACTGAAAAAACAGTAACAAAAAGCGAAGGTAATCATGTATTTACAGTAGATAATATTCCGGTATTAGATATTACTGCAAAATATGGCGGCCTGCAAAATGTGTCGCCCGATAATGCCGGATTACTGCTGGAGATAGCCGCAAACCTGCCCTTGCAACTGCAACGAGAAAAAGGAGATCCTGTGATGCGGCCTGGCCTGGTGGTAGATTGGAACGACAGATCATTTTATTGCAGTGGATCAGTTCCACAGGGCGCAAAAGTGCGGTTCTCTATCCCACCTGATTTTGATGTGATGGAAAAGGTGATCAAAGGGGCTGAAGAACTGAAAGCAACTGAAATGCCAGATGCCGATGCTTTAATTGTATTCAGTTGTGCTGGTAGAATTTTGGCCTTCGGACCCATGATGAATATGGAAATTGAAGGATTAAAAAAAGTCTGGAATGTCCCAATGGCCGGCATGTTCTCTAATGCAGAACTGGCCAGAGCTACCGGCGGCAACCTGGAAATGCATAACCTGACGACCTGCTGTGTGGCATTAAAAGAAAAATAAAAAATCAGAAAATCATTACAAATGAGTCCGGAATTACAGGCCATATCAGATCTTATTCAAAACGCTGCTTCCCTAAGTGGGGTGGAAAAAGAGAGCATTTACGATTCCATCAGAAAAGTTGAAAAGGAATTGGAAATTGTCAAATTCAAACTCGACCGCACCGAAAAAGTCAAACGCACCACCGCCATTTTGCTGGAGGAAACCATTGAGGAACTGGAGCAAAAGAGGAAAGCCATCGAGGAAACCAATGATGCTTTAACAAAATCACTCGAAGAACTCCGGGCCGCCCAGGAACAACTTGTCCAACAGGAGAAACTTGCGAGCCTGGGTCAACTCACCGCCGGAATTGCCCATGAAATAAAGAACCCGCTCAATTTTGTCAATAATTTTTCCGAACTGAGCATCGAGCTGATCGATGAAGTTTTTGAGGAGTTGGGGCATCTGGAAAAGAATGAAACTACCGGTCTGATCACTGAAATCCTGAACGATATCAAAGGCAACCTTCAAAAAGTTCATGAGCATGGCACCCGAGCCGATGGTATTGTAAAGTCGATGCTGATGCACAGCCGGGGAAGCAGCGGTAAAAAAGTATCAGTTGATTTTAACAGCCTGATCCGGGAAAATGTAAACCTCACCTTTCACAGCATGAGGGCAAATAAAAATCCCATCAATGCTGAAATCAATTTTAATCTCGACGAAAGCCTGGGTGAAGTGCCCCTGATCACCGAAGATTTCAGCAGGGTGATCGTCAATTTGTGCAGCAATGCCTTTGATGCCATGCGGGAAAGCTGCCACCATTCAGGTGACTATAAACCCAAACTGACGATCACTGGCAAAAAGCAGGGACAAACAGCCGTTGTAGAAATTCATGACAATGGTCCGGGAATTCCTGATGAGATCAGGGACAAGATTTTGCAACCCTTCTTTACGACCAAAAAAGGCACCGAAGGCACCGGCCTTGGCCTGAGCATCAGTCACGACATTGTAAATGCGCATGGAGGTGTACTGACCCTGGATTCAAATGTCGGAGAAGGAACCACTTTTCATATCCAAATTCCACTTAAGACTTAACTCATGAGGATTGCAATCATCATAACCGTATTATTCATTTCTCAATTGGCTCCTGCGCAATCCACCTACCCGGATAGCCTGTTGAATCTATTGGACCAAAATCCTGATGATTCTCTTCGGTTCAGAATTAACCAAAATCTCGCGTTGCATTATTTTAACAGGGATCGCCGAAAAACTTTTGTGTTCAATGAAGAAGCCCTGGAAATTGCCAGGAAAAACAACAAGATGCTGGATATCGCTATCTGTCTTAGCACAAAGGGATATTTGCTCAACAAAGAGGATCGCTATGGGGAAGCCCTCAAATGTTATATTTACGGTTTCAGGCTGGCAGAAAATCCGGCAAGCGAAAGGCAAGCCTGGACAACTCCGCTGAACGCCGATTCACACCGTTACAGGATGCAGGTTCTGGCAGGGCTGCACCACGAGTTTGGCCTCATGATGCGATCGACAAACAATAACAAAGAAGCCATACGACAGTTCAGGATATGTTTGCAATACCTCGACAAGGCACTTCCCACATCCCATAATTCTGCACTCATGAACATCGGGGCAGTTTACCTGGACATGAAAGTGCTGGATTCTGCAATGTTTTATCTGCGAAAGGCCATTGCCAATAAGCATATGGCCTACAGGCCAACGATGTACAAATATACAGGTGATGTGTTTTTCCTGCAGGGAAATATTGATTCGGCAAGGCATTATTACCACAAAGGAAATGACATGGCCAAAAAACTAACAAGCCTCAGTCAGTTGATCACCAATCAATTGGGGCTCGCTAAAACATTCCTGGCAGAAAAAAACCAGGATTCAAGCCTCTTTTATGCCGGTTCATTTATGGAAAGATTTAAGGAATTGCATGGCAATCCGGTGAAAGACATCAATATCAGCAATGCCTACGAACTTTTATATCGTGCTTATCAACTTAGTGATCTACAGGATAGCACCCTGAAATACCTTCAGTTGGCTTTTATTGCCCGTGACAGCATCAGCGAATCGAAAATCCGGAACCTGACCCAATACCAGAATATAACCTTTGAAGAACAAATCCGTTTGGAAGAACTTGAAAAGGAGAAACTCCGGACGCAAAGCAGGATACGGACCTATTCCCTGCTCGCCGGGCTGGTCTTCATCCTGATCGTAGCTTTTATTCTTTTTCGCAATGCACGACAGAAACACAAAGCAAATTCAACTTTAAAGAATACACTTAAAAACCTGAAAGCCACCCAGGCGCAGCTCATCCAATCCGAAAAAATGGCCTCGCTCGGAGAACTGACCGCCGGCATTGCCCACGAAATTCAAAACCCACTAAATTTTGTCAATAATTTTTCGGAAGTAAATAATGAATTGCTTGATGAATTGCAGGATGAATTGAAAGCAGGAAATGTTGTTGATGCCATCGAAATTTCAAATGATATCAAAGAAAATGGTTTAAAGATAAACCACCACGGCAAGCGCGCCGATGCCATTGTAAAAGGCATGCTGCAACATTCGCGAGCCAGTTCAGGAATAAAAGAGCCAACTGACCTCAATGCTTTGGCTGATGAATATTTAAGGTTGTCCTTTCATGGATTAAGAGCCAAAGACAAGTCCCTGCCTGGCCGGCAGGCAGGCTTCAATGCTGATTTCAAAACTGAATTCGATGCAGACCTTCCCAAAATCGAAGTTATTCCGCAGGATATTGGCCGGGTTTTACTGAACCTGATCAACAACGCTTTTTATGCTGTTTCTGAAAAAGCGAAACTAGAGAAAGATGAATATAAACCTGAAGTTGTAGTAAGTACAAAAAAATTGAACGATAGCATCGAGATCAGGGTCAAAGATAATGGCAATGGAGTTCCTGATTCTGTAAAGGATAAAATCTTCCAGCCCTTCTTTACCACCAAACCCACCGGAGAAGGCACAGGTTTGGGATTAAGCATGAGCTACGAAATTATTACCAAAGGTCACGGAGGCAGGCTATTATTTGAAACGCTTACTAAACCAGGGCATTCTGAGGAAATTGCAGGAACAGCATTTATTATCACATTACCTTTAAACCAATCTGTATGAAACAAACTCTAATAACTATTGGCATTGCATGCCTCCTTTTCTTTTGTTCTAATCAGGTTTCAGCTCAATATCAAAAGCTTGCGCAGTACGATAGCCTGATAGCAATTGCAGAAACAGATTCAGCCAGAATTCATATCATAGGATTTAAGCTGGATGTTCTCAGCACTGTCAACCTCGATTCAGCTATTCACCTGGCACAGAAAACCCTGAAAGTAGCCGACAGTATTGGATTCTACCCCGGCCAGGTAAACCTGAACATGAGCCTGATCAATAATTACTCCTATAAAGGAAATTTTAAAGCAGCATACCGGCAAATCAGAGAGATGCAACAAATTATACGGCCCGGAAACGACTCTGCCGATTATGCTACATTCTACTCCAGTGTTGGTTTATTTTATGGCATTCGGAGCAAATACGACTCCTCCATATTGTACTATGAACAGTCAGTTAGGATTTATGAGAGAAATGGGACTGTTGACCGTTTGGGCACAGGCTATTCAAATATTGCCATAGGCTATCAGCAGCAGTCAAACTTCCCTATGGCCCTGGAGTATCAGCAAAAAGCGCTGAAACTCTATGAAGAACTGGGGAACAAAGAATCCGGTATTGCCTATACGCTGGTAAATATGGCCAATACCTACAGCAACCTGGGTGACAATGAGCGGGCAGAAAGTACATTTTTGAAGACAATAGAGCTGGCTAAAAAATTACAACTTAACAATGTAGAATTATACGCGTATTCTAACCTTGCCAATATGTATGCGGATGAGGAAAAATGGCAGGATAGCTACGAATCAGCCATGAAGTCGGTAACACTGGGAAAGAAGTTGGGCGACCCGGGAATTGAGTCGGCAGGCTTGTCGAAAGCATCCAATGCACTGGTCAATCTGATGCAATCTGAAAAAGCTATCGAACTGTCAAAAAAAGCAATTGCCCTGGCTGACTCCTCTGAGCAGCCGTTAAATATCAACACCGCCTATACAGGTATGGGTTACGCATTGATTGCTCAGAAAAAATGGCAGGAAGCTATACCCTATTACGAGAGAGCCTTTGAAGCGATTAGTGATGCTGATATTTACACACTCCACATCAGTAAAGTTTATCGGCAGATGTCTGAATGTTACGAAAACACCGGAAAATTCGACAAGGCATTAGAACTCTATAAAAAATCTGTAACCATCAACGATTCGGTAACGAGAAAAGAGAACATCAGAAAAGCAACTGAGCAGACCATGAATTTTGAGTTTGAAAAGAAAATGCTCACCGCCAGGGCGGCTCAGGATGCAAAAGACGAGATCATGTACACACGCCAGATTGCATTGATCGTTGGGTTGTTGCTTTCCTTTATCATCATTGCCCTGGTATTGTTCGGATATTTTGGAAAAAGAAGAGCCAATGTAAAGTTGCTAAGTCAAAAGACGGAGATTGAACACACATTAGCAAGGCTTCGAAACACTCAATCCCAGCTCATTCACGCCGAGAAGATGGCTTCGTTGGGAGAACTCACCGCCGGTATCGCCCATGAAATCCAGAACCCGCTGAACTTTGTAAATAATTTTTCCGAGGTCAATGCCGAGCTAATTCAGGAACTTAATGAAGAACTTGAAAAAGGAAAGCTGGAAGAGGTTAAAGCCATTGTTGTTGATCTGGCAGAAAACGAAAGTAAAATTAGCCACCACGGCAAACGTGCCGATGCCATTGTTAAAGGAATGTTGCAACATTCGCGGGCCAGTTCGGGAATAAAAGAACCCACCGACATCAATGCCCTGGCTGATGAATATCTTAGATTATCATACCATGGTTTAAGGGCCAAGGATAAATCCTTCAACGCAGATTTTAAAACAGAATTCGAGGCAGTCCTTCCCAAAATCGAAGTTATTCCGCAGGATATCGGCAGGGTATTATTGAATTTGATCAACAACGCATTTTATGCCTGCACTGAACGCAGTCGAAGTGCTGTTCACGATAAAACTCTGACAGGGTTTGAAACCCTGTCAGAGTTCGAACATGGAGGGTCCTACAATCCAACGGTAACCGTCACTACCAAAAACCTTGGTGACAAAATCGAAATTCGCGTAAAAGACAATGGTACAGGTATTCCTGAAAATATCAAAGCCAAAATCTTCCAGCCCTTTTTCACAACTAAACCCACCGGCCAGGGAACCGGGTTGGGATTGTCGCTGAGCTACGATATTGTGAAAGCGCATGGCGGAGAAATCAAAGTTAATAGTAAGGCAGGGGACGGGACTGAATTTAAAATCATTTTACCAGCGCGGTAATTAAACGAATCATTTAAGCTAAAAACAGCATGAGAAACAACTATTATACACATTTCATCGGGATAATTATTCTTGCGGCTCTTACTTCTTGTAATCAGCCGGCGAGAGACCTGCATGACCATGACCCAGCAGCTTTCAAAGCGCCGGTAACCAAATCATTTGAGTTTAGTGCTCCTGAGCCCATCGAATGGGAAATTGTGGATACCGACAGTATTCCGCCCCCACGAACATACTCGCTGGATATTGACCAACTGCCTGCCCGGCCTTTTAGCATTAATGAATTCAAAGCTTTAAAGTCACCAATCGAAGAATCTCCATTGGATTATGATCCTCAGAAGAAGATTCCCCTGGAATATGACACCGTTGCGGTTGAAAAGAAAACATCCATCCTTCCCACACCGCTGGTCACCAGAATGAACAAACCACGCATCCTGAATGGAACGTCTTCAGGTATGTTGCAGCTTTCATCAAGTGAGGGGCTGCCCTCGAACGAAATCAGAAAGATACTTCAGAACGAAGACGGAACCTATTGGATAGCTACATTTGAAGCTGGACTGTGTTTGTACGATGGCAAAGATTCATATATCTATGATTACAGAAACATCTGGGATATTGCTTTGGACCATGATGGTAAACTATGGGTGGCCACCGGAAGTAATGGCGTTTATGTGCTGGATTTCAAGAAAAGAACCGAAACCCATTTTCTGGCAAAGAAGACCATCCTTACCCTGCTTTGTGATTCTCAGGATAAAATGTGGATGATAGAATGGCAGAAAGCCACCTGGATTATGGATAGTGAAATGAAGCATTTGCGGCGAATCGCCAATCCCGGATTTGAAAGAGGGTTTCGGTTAATCGAGGATCATAACCACAACATTTGGCTAGGTAATTTCAGGGGTGGCCAATCCGTATTAAGTGTCATCGGGAAAGGCCGGGAAGACTATACAGACATCTTGAATCATGGCGCTGGTCATTTTTTTCAGGATTCACATCACAGGATGTGGTTAGCTTTAGGAAATGGAGCTAAGGCTATTTCACTGGAAGAGAAAACAACCACTACCATAGACGAAAGAAATGGGTTTTATGGGAATGCGCCTTTATATGAGGAAGATAATCAGGGAAGGTTATGGATTATAAAAAATGATACCATAAAGGTGCTCAGTAAAGATCGCACTCAAATGAAAACAATTGTCACAAATAGTCCTGTCAATTTACCTCAAAAATTTGGCTGTTCATTGAAAGATGCAAAGGGGATAATCTGGATAGGTACACTTACTAAGGGTATTCTGCTGATAGACCCGGATGGGCCTTTGCACGAGCATCTCGACGTTTTGAATGGTTTGACCAGTAGCGAAATCTGGAGTTTCGAACAAGATCATCGGGGAAATATTTGGATGGGTTCACGAAACAACATAGATATTTATAATACTTCAACAGGAACCATTAAAACAATCGGTCAGTCCATAGTATATAATAATTCAGCTAACAATAGAATTTCTTGCATCAAGGAAATAGAAGAGGATAAAGTTTTCGTCGATGGAATTCATGGTTTTTATTTGATTGACCGAACCGAAAATGTAATAACCCGATATCTGGATGATGTAAATCTGGTAAACCGCGTATTTGGGGCCTTAAAGGATGAATCAGGGTCCTACTGGTTAAGCTCTTTAAATGGATTAGTGGTGTACAATCCGGAAACAAACAGTTTAAAAATGCTCCCGGGCTTATCTCCTCATTTGGATAGCAGAAGGGTTATTTGTATTGAAGTTGATGGATCAGGACGTTACTGGCTGGGTACAGATAACGGTCTGGCTATTATTGACCCCGATAAAAACACCATCCAAAATTTACGGGAACAAGAAGGTTTGTGCCATAACAA
>JAIOZV010000047.1 GCA_021740425.1 Bacteroidales bacterium
GAAATAAAAGTTTCGGTGGCAACAATAGCCGGAATCGACTGAATATTTTCAACGATGATCTTCTTCAAATGTTCGTTGTTTCTGGCCAATATTTTTAATAACAGCGAATACCTTCCTGTAATGTGATGACATTCCACACATTCGGGAATCTGAGTAATCTTTTGAAATACACTTTCGTGGGTGCTCGTGGAAGTAAGGTTAACCTGAAGTCCTATAAATGCGCAGGTATGATAGCCCAGGCCTTTGTGTGAAACATTGAACTGGGTACCTGAAATTACGCCGGCTTCCGCCATTTTTTGAACCCGCTGATGTATGGCGGCGCCCGAAACATTACACTTTCGGGCAACCTCAAGAAATGGTGTCCGTGCATCCGCACAGAGGTATGAAAGTATGCGCCTGTCAAGACTGTCCAATCTAAAATTATTTAAAGACATTTTGCTCATTAAATTTGCATTTTTTAATCAGATGTTGGTTTAAAAACCGGATTTACTTTCAAATTGAAATTTCCGGGAACAGAACAGTAATCAATTTTTACTGTTTTTTAAAATTCAGGCAAATTTAGTTACTATTTTTTTAATTTTAATAAGAATATGGTTCTGATTCATTCTGAATAGATAATTTTGCTTCCGATTCAATATATAGTTTACAAACAAAAACACAGATGCTATGAAATTCGATCCGGCGAGTAAAATTCAAGACCTTAAACAATTCGGGGAATATGGCGATGTAAACCCATCGGTAACCGATTCCGCAACTTTTACCTTTATGCAGGCCAAAACCATGTTGGACACATTTCATGGCGAAGCTGAAGGCTGTTTCCTGTATTCGCGGCATTGGAATCCCAGCAACAAATATTTAGCAGACGCTATGGCGGCAATGGAAGGCACCGAAGCTGCATGGGTTACTGCATCAGGTATGGGCGCCATAACATCTGCAATTTTGCAATTGTGTAATGCCGGCGACCACATCATCACAAGCCGTACTACTTATGGTGGCACTTTTGCTTTCCTGCATAATTATGTAAAAAAATTCAATATCGAAGTCAGCTTCCTCGATATCACCGACCTGAAAGCTGTGGAGGCTGCCATTAAACCCAACACTAAAATTGTGTACACCGAAACCATGACCAATCCGCTGCTGCAGATTTCTGACATTCCTGCTTTGGCAGAGATTGCACACAAATATGGAGCAAAACTTATGGTTGACAACACCTTTACACCCATGATAGTAAGCCCTGCACAGCTTGGAGCTGATATCGTGGTTTACAGTCTTACCAAATTTGTGAATGGAAAAAACGATTGTGTAGCAGGAGCAATTTGCGGATCTGCCGAATATATAGCCTCACTTATCGATGTTAATAATGGCACAGCAATGTTGCTTGGCCCGGTGCTTGACCCTTTCCGCTCCTCTTCCATTTTAAAAAATATCCACACCCTGCATATTCGCATGATGCAGCATAGCAAAAACGCGATGTACCTTGCCGAAAAGCTCACAGAAGTTGGCCTGCATGTAAACTACCCCGGCTTAAAAGCACACCCCGGCCATAACCTTTTAAAAAGCATAATGAACGAAAAGTTTGGATTTGGAGGCATGATTTCGTTTGATGCAGGCAGTGCTGAAAAAGCTGCCGAAGTAATGGAAATGATGGAAAATGAAGGTGTGGGTTATCTGGCAGTCAGCCTCGGCTATTTCAAAACCTTGTTCAGCAATTCCGGCAAGAGCACTTCTTCAGAAGTTCCGGAGGAAAAGCAAAAGGAAATGGGACTTGCAGAAGGGCTGGTTCGTTTTTCGGTAGGCCTCGACAGCGAAATTGAGCGCACTTTTGAAATTATGCTGAGATGCCTCAAAGCCACAGGGCTGGTGAGTGCATAGTTTATAAATATTTTAAGGCATTATTTTACTGAAACCCGGCATGCTGCAACTCTAAATAAACATCTTAAAGAAATGCCGGATTAGAAGAGTAAAAATTTTTGAGGTTATTTTTTTTAAGCAAGCAGAAACCGGCAGGGATTAATTTCCCTGACCGGTTTTTTATTTTCCTTTTGATAAATATTTTACAAACCCTGCATGGTAGGCATTACAAGTATTTCATTCACACTAATTCCTTCGGGCTGGGTTACGGCATAAACAATAGCGCTGGCGATGGCCTCGGGTTTCAGGGGCACCAAATGCGCCCTTCGTCCGTCATTCCAGTGGCCGATCAATTCTTCATCGGTGAAGGCATGTGTAAGCTCGGTGGCAACAGCGCCGGGCTGGATGGAGGTAATTCTGATATTAAAGGGTTTTGAGAGTTCCATGCGCATTCCTTCGGAAAGAGCCGTAATACCAAACTTTGTGGCACAATAAACAGCAGCCCCCGGAAACAGTTTCCGGCCGGCGATGGACGAAATATTCACAATGTCGCCGCATTTTCTTTGCTGCATATCGGGCAAAACCGCAGCTATGGCATACAATGCGCCTTTCATATTCACATCAATCATCCTGTCCCACTCCTCCACATGCAGATTTTTCATGTAGGAAAGCGGCATCAGCCCTGCATTATTGATCAGAATGTCGATCTTACCAAAAGCATCAAGTGCAGCCTTTGCCATGTGCTCCACTTGATTCCGGATTACAACATCAGTTTTAACACAAATTACTTTGCCCCCCGAAGCTTCAATTTCGGATTTCAATTTTTCGAGGCGATCGATCCGCCGGGCTGCCAGCACAACGCTGGCACCTTCTGCGGCGAGTGCTTTGGCGGTAGCTTCTCCGATACCACTCGAAGCTCCTGTAATAATGGCTACTTTGGTTTTTAGTTTCATTTTGTTAGTTTTTGATTATTTGTTATTGTTTACTGGCTGCTGGTTGCTGGTTGCTGGTTGCTGGTTGCTGATTACTGGTTGCTGGTTGCTGGTTGCTGGTTGCTGGTTGCTGGTTGCTGGTTGCTGGTTGCTGGTTACTGGTGGCTGGTTCCATTGGATTTTTCATAAATATAAAATCCTGAGGCAGGGAGTATCCCCGCTTCATTGAGTAATTCTACACTCAAAACTCAAAACTCAAAACTCATAACTCACAACCCACAACTTATCTATTCCAGCCTCTAATTTCTACCCTCTATTATCCCAAGCACCTCTCTCACCTTCTCCAACTTCTCCTCCAACTCCAAATTCCCATCTATCCAATTGATTTCAAATCCCCTTTTTTCCATGCGTCTGAACCAGGTCATTTGCCGCTTAGCAAACTGATGAATGGCAGTATTGAGTTTTGAAAACATTTCTTCATAGCTGATTTTTGAAGTAACAAAATCTGTTAAATATCGGTATTCGAGACCATAAAATGTGAGTTGTTCAGGTTTAATCCCGGAGGCAAGCAGGGACTCGATTTCTTCGATCATGCCTGATTGCAGGCGCTGTTTCAAACGCCGGGTGATTCGTTCCCTGATTTCCTGCCGCTCAAAATGTATCCCGAATATCTTATGATCAATTACCGGAAAAGGTACATCATTCGGGGGATATTCTTTTTGGAACTCGGCAATTTCGATGGCTCTTATCGCTCTACCCCTGTCCTTGCCATCGGTAATGTTGTGAACATCACGATAGGATTGCAAGATGCTGTTCAGCTCGTTTATACTCTTTCCTGAAAGTGAATCACGTAGTTTGGAATTTTCAGGAACCTGCCGCAGCCTGTATCCAGCTAAAACCGCTTCAAGATACATTCCCGTTCCACCGCAAAGAACCGGCAATTTACCTCTTCTGGAAATTTCATCGAATACACGCAGAAAATCATTTTGAAATTCAAAAACGTTATACTCATTGCCGGGATCGGTAATATCTATCAGGTGGTACGGAATTTTTTTCCCGTCAATTGAGTAATCTTCATAATCCTTTCCGGTGCCCAGATTCATCCCGCGGTAAACCTGCCGCGAATCTGCACTGATAATTTCGCCATCATAAAACAATGCAACTTTTGCCGCCAGGGTGGTTTTACCGGTTGCCGTCGGCCCCAGAATGGTGATCATCATTGCAGTATTTTTATCTTTTTTCGCCATTGTGTTTCCTTTTCAAATAAAAAATTCCTGATTTCATTTAGACACTCAATTCCGGCAACATCAAAAGTAAAATTTTTCAATTTCATTTTTGAATTCAGCAACTCATCGGGATAAAATACATCAAGAAAAAATATCAGGTTATTTTCGTCAGCGAGGGCTGTGCTTTGGTTTCTCCACTTGAGGTATTGCAAAGTTCGGAGCCCGTCCACTTTTTGAATGCACGCCCGTATGAATTTATCTTTGGTTTTTGAATTTTTGCGAAGTTCCTGCCAAATATCACCTCCAAACTTTTGGAGTAAAAAAGTGCTCATTGGAATTTCGAAATCCTTTTGAAATAAATCCCCGAAACTATCAAAACTACTTTTTATCTCATCAAAAAAGGATGAGGGATAAATTGGATACCCGGTCCAATCGCCTGCATTTCCTTTGATCATAGCCGGTCCGGTTCCAAAAAATACACGATCAGAAAACCTGGCAGCCGGAAATGCTGTTTCATCCATGTAAATGACTACATCTCCATATTTTCTCAATTTCTGAATAAAATAAAAATCCTCACCACTTTTGTGCGGAGTAATTCCCCGAATGCCCCTGTAAGCATCCACCGTGCAAGCCATTGCCGAACCAATTGCTGTAAAGGCGTAAGGATTATTAATCCTCAGCAAATTCAGCGCAAAATACCTCATATAAATTTCGTACCTCAGCACTGCCCTGTCTTCTTCAATATTTCCGGTAAGCTTGTGGTAATAAGGTATCGAAATCGCTTTTACAGAGGAATGCCTGACGAAAGTCAGTAAAACGGACTCCAGATATTTTGGGTCGTAAATTGTATCCCCGTCCATCGAAACAATAATATCATCTTTATTTGCCTGCAATGCAGCTGCATCCATGGCAACTTTCCTGGCCCATCCTACCCCAAACTTTTTTTCAACCCATCCTTTTCCCTGTGAACTGCGATCGACAATCTGCAAATCCAGACTTTTTTCGCTGAAAAGAATTTCAAGTGTTTTTTGATTGGAATAATAAACAGAAGCTTTAGCCGGATCACTTCGAAAGCTTTCGGGCTGGTTAACACAGGCAATAAGTTTGAAATTTTTATAGGTTTGTGATTTCAGACATGCCAAAAAAGCCGGGATATTTTTTGCTTCATCCATCAGCGGAACTGTAACAAATATTTTTGTCTGTCTGTTCAACATTGCTTTTTTAGGCTGTTTATTAAAAAATTACAAATTTAGAACAAACCTTCAAATCCTGGTTGTTTGAAAAAATTACCATAAATCCTATACCAGGAAAGGGAACAGGCGGGACTTTATAGTGATGTGCTGATAAAAACCAAGCAGTTCGCGAAAGAAAACCAAACATGCGCGGCAGGCAGTAAATAAATCGTAAAAAGATATTTTGTAAATTTACGCCCTCATTAAAAACGAATCATCATGAAAAAAACAGCACTCTTCTGCCTGATTTCCTTTCTCTCGATATTTCCCTTTACAGGCCATGCCCAACAAGTTGTTGCTTCAGCCGGAGGATATTTTGAAGGAGACAATATTTCGTTAAGCTGGACACTGGGCGAGCCTGTAATTGAAACTTTTTCTAACTCAAACATTACATTGACCCAGGGTTTTCAGCAAACCTACAATTTTTACCTCAGCCAAATTCTGAATATTCCAGCAGGATGGAGTGGCGTGTCAGGCTTTGTTGATCCGGTAAACAAAGGCGTTGAAAACCTTTTTGATGAATTTGTTCCCGATTTTATCATTCTGGCTTCGATGTCGGAATTTTATTTCCCGAATGGCGGAGTAAACACTATCGTTAACTGGAATTATCAAAATGGTTACCAGATAAAAACAAGCAACGAATTTGAACTCACACTTACAGGAAGCAAAATCAGCGATCCCACAGTGTACCTGGTTGAAGGCTGGAATTTAATTCCTGTATTAAGTGCTTGCGAAGCCAGCACCAGCGGGATATTTTCAGACATGAACGGGCTCATCATTGCAAAAGAGGTTGCAGGAACAGAAATATATTGGCCGGAGTTTGGGATAGAAACCCTCAATTCACTGTTACCGGGAAGGGCATATTTGGTTTTAACCGGCGATGCTTCAAGCTTCACCTATCCCGACTGCTCCAAATCCTCCGTTCAACCGCAACCCTCAGGAAAACCCGAAATCCATACTGTGTGGAATAAAATAAGTTACACCCCGACTTCACACACCATCGCATTTCCAAGTGAGGTGATTACCTCCTCAGAATTGCAGCCCGGCGACATTATTGGAGCTTTCACACCTGAAGGCCTGTGTTCGGGGCAACTTGAAATCAGCACCCTGAATGCCAACCTTGCCCTGTCTGCTTTTGCCGATGACGAAATGACTATGGTAAAAGATGGGTTTAAAAACGGAGAAATGTTCAGGTTTAAAGTATTCAGGCCGGAGGCAAATGAAGAAATCAATGTGGAGGTTCAATTCGATAAGTCTTTGCCAAACCTTGGGGTTTTTGCCGATCAGGGATTGTCGGCTGTAAAAAGTGTTGATCTCGTGGCTCCTTCCGTAAATGAAACAAGTGACCTTCAATGCGTTTTATATCCCAATCCTTCAAATGGAAATTTTACATTAACACTCGGGCATTGGTCTCCTGAGCTTCAAATTCAAATTACCGATGCAAGGGGAAGAACTGTGGAATTAATTCACCCATCGGATTTGTCAGACGGATCATCATTAAAAATGGATTTTGAATATCTCCCCAGGGGAGTTTATCTGATGAAACTTATGACCCGGGACACAGTGCAGATAAAAAAGTTTGTCATCAACTAAGCTTTCTTCCTGAAAAGTCTGATGCGGTATTGTGAAACCGGCTGGTTTTCCAGAGCCACAGGAGTAAATTTATAAAGCGTAGTATTGGAATACAGCTCCACCGAACCAATCATTTCATAATCCTTTGCGGAGGAAATACCCGAAGACCATCCAAAAATATTCAGGGGGGAATTAGCTTTCCGAAGCCATGATTTATTGATATCTACAATGACAATCATGGCAGGGTCAGCCTCCTCCATTTCAGCTATCATTTGTTTTTGCATCGATAAGTTGAAAGCATGATCTTCCATCATCGGATACATGTAAATAAAGCCTGTTGCCGAAACCCTGTTGGCGTAAAAATAAATCTGCGGTTCTGATCCAAGCACGGCTATTTTATCATCTTCGGCGGTGTTGCGCTGAATAAACTCCCCAATGGCTTCCGACTCAACAAAAGGATTCAGGCCATAAACCCTTCTTGATATAGCTTTCGGATCTTCCTTAAATAAATAATCGAAATTTTTTCCAATACCCATCCCGACAGCCACAATAAGGATTATCAACGAAAAAATCTGAAAGGGCAGGCTTTTTTGATTTTTATGTTTAAAACGCCCGATTGTATCGATGGCAATCCCGGCAAAAAAAGCCACGGCAGGCAGCCAACTGATAAAATAATGAGGCCGGAAATACAAACCGGGGACGGTTGTCATGAAGGTTAAAACAAGGAAAAGCAGCAAAAACAACAAAGTAAAAATGTGCTTACGGATGCGGCGATTGAAAAATAATAGCGGGATGCCTGAGGCGGCCAAAACCCACAAGGCAAGGTTTCCATCAACGATGTAGGAAAAGTTATCCTTAAAATTGGAAATTCCTCTTTCAAGTGGAACCTGTCCGCCATAGGCGAAGGGATATTCGATGGTCCAAAATAAAAAAGTATCAAAAACACTCCAAAACATCATGAGCAGTATTATCAACAGAGCAGGAATGAGCCCGCCGGCAATAAAAACTGCTAAGTTTTTAAGCATCATGGTAAAATTTTTTCTATCCCCGGCCAAAAAATGTAGTATAATTACTGCTACACCAATTACACTATAAAACAACCCGGATTGCTTAAAAACCGGTACCAAACCAAAAAATATTCCTGAAAACAGAAAGTACTTCCATTTTCGATTTTCGATGCCGTGAAGCACTAAAAAAATTCCCGTAATGCCTGCAAATACCACAAAATGCGTAGCATGTCCGGCAAAGCCAAGCACCGAATCGCTAACCGACAGCAATGAAAACACAAGGGCTGTAACCAAAGCTCCTGCATTTCCAATCATTCTTGCAGCAATAAAAAACAGAAAAACTGAGGTGATTACATTCAGAATTAATATTCCGATATGAACACCAGCAGCACTTTGCCCAAAGAGCAATATAAAAAGTGCATACATAAAGGATGTCCCAGGAAATTTCATTGTGTAAGCCGCCTCGAACGGGGGAATTCCATTCAGCATCAGTTGCCCGAAATAGGCATATTCACCTTCATCACGTTCGAGGGGAATATTCATGAGCCGTAGCCTTATGATGCCCACAATCAGAAGAACTGCGCCAAGCAGTATCAGGTATTTGTTTTCAGAGAAGAAATTTGACTGTCCTTTTTCAACAAAGGTCTTGTCTTTTTTCCGGGGTAGTTTATTCTTTTTCATCACCAGTTTTATTAAAATGATTCACCAGTGTCAGATTAAAGTTTTCCAGGACACCAGTTCAATTGATTTTTTAAATTAAGGACAACTGGCAAATATATTCAATATTTCATTCCTTACATCAGGTAGAATATTAAAATTTTGGGGGGGTCTAAAACAATCTTCGTATAGCATTATTCCCTTTCGGGGATTGGCTGGCCCCGCATCCAGGGGGCTCCTGCCCTCATGAGCCGGTCTTCCAGTTCAGGAATGCGTTCCGAACGGATATCTTCCAACTGTATGCGAATCTCATCAAACTGCTTTTTAGCAATTTCAAGATTATCCAAATGATTTTTTGTGAGGCCGTATGTTGAGCTATATGTTTCCGACCAGGCTACATCCAGCCGATCCATGATCGACATGGGGGTAATTTCTCCCACCTCTTTTCGGGAACTGCTTCCATTTAATCTTTCGTTAAATTCCAACAAATCCCTTTTCAGGGTATAAATTGTATTATCAAGATTTTGAGAATCCTCAGGGATCAGCTTCACAGCCAGCTCCATGGCTTTAACCTGCTTACCTGCATCATCCAGCGCAAGATTTAAAGCAGTAAAAGCTCTCCTCATCCCTGCAAGTTCAGTATAAATATCTGCAAGTTCATCTGAAGTGGCTCCTTGAAGTGCTCCCGTATGAAGTTTTTCTACTTCAAATG
Source organism: Bacteroidales bacterium (assembly GCA_021740425.1). Classification (GTDB taxonomy): domain Bacteria; phylum Bacteroidota; class Bacteroidia; order Bacteroidales; family 4484-276; genus SABY01. The sequence goes on from JAIOZV010000047.1 coordinate 9,190, forward strand.
AAACAGGCTCTGATAGTTCGGTAAATTGTCCATCAATTTTTTTTGAAATAGTAACTGTAAAAATTCCAGTCCCGGCATATAGTTCAGCGGGAACATCACCCCGATTAACCCTGTCAACATTGATGGCGCGTGAGGCAGATTTTCTTAAATCCCATGAAACACGGTGAAAACCTTTGGTGGCAGGGCCTGCAATTTGTCTGATGAGTTTGCCATCCGCATCATGAATACTCAGAACAATTTCAGGAGCATCCTGATTTTTTTCATCCTCAACAGCATCCCACCCGGGGAAAGGAATATTTTCATCTTTCAATGCCTTTTCTTTTTCAGTGCGGTCTAGTTTTAATGTTTTATAATCCTGCGCCAGATAGTAGGTAAAAACAGCGCCATAAGGGGGATTGGGAGCCTGATAAAGTCCGGCTCCCTTGGAGCCACGCTGCCCATAACTTATTACCGGCCTCGGGATATACCACCATGCCTTACGCACCGGGAAAAGTACAGCTTCGGTTTTAAGTTGTTCTGCTGAAACTTCACGCAATGGCGTATAGTCATCAAAAATAAAAAAACCTCTGCCAAAAGAAGCTCCGACAAGGTCGTTTTCGCGGCGTTGTATGGCTAAGTCGCGGAAACTGATGGTTGGCACACCTCCGGTGATTTTCATCCATTGCGTGCCTCCATCTATGGTAAAATATATCCCAAACTCAGTGGCAGCAAAAAGTAATTCAGGCTTTACATGATCCTGAACAATTCTCCAGACAAGGGTTTTTTCAGGAAGGTTTCCCGTGATGGATTTCCAGTCATTTCCACGGTTTGTGCTTTTAAAGAGATAGGGCTTAAAATCGCCAAATTTATGATTGTCGAGGGCAATATAAACTGTATTTTCATCAAAAAGATCGGCTTTGATATCGTTCACAAAAGCAGTTGCAGGAACACCGGGCAGTGAGCCCACTTCAATTTTTCTCCAGTTTTCACCGCCATCATCGCTAACCTGCACCAAACCATCATCCGTTCCCGCATAAATCAATCCTTCTTTAACTGGTGATTCAGCCAAAGATGTGATGGAATTGAAATTGGACATGGCATACAAATCCCAGTGAGCATCCCAGCTTTGCTGTTTGCCCATGATGGGCAGCCCGATGCGCTCCTGATTTTTGGTAAGGTCCTTTGAAATTGGTTTCCATGAGTCGCCACGATCATCGGATCGCCATACACGTTGCGAAGCAAAATACAGCCTTGCCGGCGAATGTGGACTAACCAAAATGGGCGAGTCCCAGTTCCAGCGTTCCGGGGGGTCATTTTCACCGGGCTGGGGTCTCACACTCACATCTTCTCCTGTAGTTCTGTCGATGCGGCTAAGATAACCTTGTTGCGACTGGGCATATACTATGGCAGGATTTCCGGGTTCGGTGGCCGGTTGGTGGCCATCACCACCAAGAATAACATTCCAGTCGGAGTTCATTATTCCATGCCGGTTATCTGTTCTTGAAGGTCCGCCCTGCGTATTGTTATCCTGGGTTCCACCATAAACATTGTAAAAAGGTGAGGCATCATCAAGGGCAACCTTATAAAATTGGGTGATGGGCAGATTTTCGATATAGCGCCAGTTTTCAGCCAAATCAAAACTCTCGTAAATACCGCCATCTGTTCCAACCAGCAAATAATCAGGATCATTCAGACGAAAAGCCATTGCGTGATTATCAGAATGCTTGGCCTGCTCGTTCATGTTCCTAAAAGTTTTGCCACCATCATCTGAAATTCTGATCCTTACATCCATCAAATAAATCCTGTCGAAAGCATGAGGGCTGGCATACAATTCCTGATAATAATGAGGTCCAGTTCCTCCCGACACTACATCCGACATCATAATCCAGGATTCACCCCTGTTTTCACTGCGGTACATACCGCCCGAACGCCTTTCAAGCTCGATGGCTGCATACACAACATCAGGCTTTTGCGCTGAAATGGCAAGGCCGATTTTTCCCATTCTGCCAGTGGGCAATCCATTTGTAAGTTTTTTCCAGGATTCACCGCCATCTTCGGACCGGTAAATGGCGGTATTTGGACCTCCTCCCATATAAGCTGCAACATTGCGGTGCCGCTGCCAGGTAGCAGCATAGAGCCTTTCCGGGTTTCGCGGATCGATTAAAATATCAGTAACTCCTGTATATTCCTCATCGCCCAAAGTTTTTTTCCAGGTTTTCCCTCCATCGGAGGATTTATAAAAACCACGCTCGCCGCCTTTTTTCCAAAGCGGCCCCTGAGCGGCAACAAAAACAATATCTGAATTATTGGGATGAACGATGATTTTGGAGATATGCTCAGAAGTTTTTAATCCCATGTTGACCCATGTTGCGCCTCCATTTTCACTTTTATAAATCCCGTCACCAAAACCCACATGGCGACCACCGACATTTTCACCTGTTCCTACCCAAACAACATGAGGATTTTGCGGATCGATACTTACACATCCTATGGAATAAACACTTTGGGTGTCGAAAACCGCAGTCCAGGTTATGGCTGCATTTTCGGTTTTCCATACACCTCCCGACCCAACGGCAACATACCAGATATTTTCATTTACGGGGTGGATGGCAATATCTGCGATGCGACCCGACATAAAGGCCGGCCCAATGTTGCGCATTTCCAAACCTGAAAATGTTTTGTCGGAAAAAAGGGAATCGTTAGTTTGTCCCTGTGAAAAAATTACCGGGAATAAAACCAGTGCAAAAGCAATGGAAAAGTAGTGAATGGATTTTTTCATCATGAAGTAAAGATTAGTTATTCAGGGCAAAAATATTGAAAAATGATTCGGAAATCATTAATCTGCTGCCCGATTGGTGGATTCAATATAATATTTAACATCTTACAACTTTTAAAAATCCTTTGATGCTCATCGGGTTCCCTTATGTGCTGCATTCGCTCTGCCCGCCTTTTTCGCTTAAGTTGACAACTTTGCCTCGGTTGCTTAGGTCTAAAAATCTTTGGCACATTGTTTTCATTGTTAGGAACCTCTGAAACTTTTACTATTTTTACACCATCCAATTATAGAGGTATGTTGAATAAATTCCAAAAATATTTTACGATCCTTATGGCCATTCTGCTTCTGACGGCAGGCTGCGCAGTAAAAAAAATGATTAAACAGGCAGAGCAATTTGAAGGTGCCGGGATGTTTAAGGAAGCATCCGAACTTTACTATCAGGTACACCTTAAAAAGCCATCCAAAGCTGATTACAAAATTGCGCTTAAAAGAACCGGCCAGATTTATTACGAAGAATTATCAGGCGAAATAAAAAGCTGCTTCAATCGCGGCGATTATAAGGAAACCGTTTATTACTACATGGAAGCTTCGGCTATGGTAGATAAATACAACAGAACAGGGGTTTCCATAAAAGTGGATCCAATGATGGACAGATATTTCAACGATGCCAAAGATTATTATCTGGATAGCAGATACAAACTCGGGCTGAAACATATCACCGATCAGGAATTTGTGGAGGCAAAAAACGTTTTTAGTGAAGTATTTCAAATAGACCCGGAGTACAAGGACACCCGCACCTATTTAAACGAAGCCACTTTCGAACCCATTTACCGCGAAGGGACACAGTACTACAACGATGGCCGCTACATGGAAGCCTACAACAAATGGGAAAGTATTTACCTCCGCGAAAATAATTACAAGGACACCCGCAGCAGAATGGATGAGGCACTCAACGAGCGCTACAAGGAGGGCACCCTGCTGCTGATGAGTGAAAACTTCAACGATGCAGCTCATGCTCTGGGAGAGGTTTTCAAAGCAAATCCCAATTTTAAGGACGTAAAAGCGCAATACGTCGAAGCCCGCAATGAGCCCGTTTATCGACAGGCAAAAACAGATATGAATCAGGATAACTGCCGCACAGCATATTTCGGATTTGAAAGGATACTAAACGATGCAGGCACCTATAAAGATTCGAAAACACTCAAAGATCAGGCACTGGCCTGTGCAGAATATCCGGTGGCTGTATATTCGCGACCCGTCAAACAATTCGGCGCAGATGCAACTCAGTTTGAAAATACCACGGTGAAAAACCTTTTGGGCAAAAAGAATATTTTCCTCAGGGTATTCGAACTCTCCACCATCAACAGCAGGTTGGAAAACCGCCTGATCAACAGTTTAGGGGAAGTGGATGAAGGAGCCCTGCGAACGCTTAACCGCGAAAACAATATTAAAGCAGTACTGGTTTTGGAATATGATAATTTCAAAAAAAATAAAGGACAACTAAAGAAAGAGGAATTGACAGGCTTTGAGCGCGTGACCACAAAATCAACCGATGGTCAGACATCATTTTACGATAAACAGGTAAAATATTCAGAATTTTTTCAGGAAAATGAAATTTCTTTAACAGTCCGCTACAAGCTTGTTTCGGCCACAACCGGCGAAACCCTTTTATCCAACACATACAGCGGATCCAAAAACGATAAAATAAATTATGCAACCTACGATGGGGACAAAAATCAATTGTACCCCGCAAAAAATAATCGCGGATCCTGGAACATTAATGAATCGGGATACAGAAGTCTGCAAACCCTTTTGCGTGGGGAAACACAGATAAAATCAATCGAAAACATGCAGCAACTGCTGTTCAACGACTTATCGAATGATATCGCAAATGATATAAATAACTTCAACCCTGAACGATGAAAAGAACCATTCTCTACTTTTTTTTATTGATCCTGATATCTTGCTCCTCAACAAAAAACCTGACCTACGAAGAGTTGATGGCCGGGGCTCCAACATGGGTAAAGCAAACACCCAATTCATCGGATTACTATCACGGGGTAGGGATGGCATCCAAAGTTACCGCACCCGTCGATTTCAGGGAGGTGGCCAGGCAAAACGCCCTCTCGGAACTGGCTTCGGGGATTTCAGTGAATATTTCCTCAACGTCCGTTTTAAATCAGTTTGAATTTGATGACAATTACAGCGAATATTTCAGAGACAATATAAAACTCACCACCCAGCAGTATCTCGAAGGCTATGAGTTGGTTGACAATTGGGAAAACGCACAGCAATACTGGGTTTATTACCGCTTGTCGAAATCAAAATTCAAGGAGATAAAGCAGCAGCGCATCAACAAGGCCATTGAAGCCTCGAAGGCTGAATTTATGAAAGCAAAAGAATTTAAGACAGAGGGTAATTTTCAGGAGTCGATGCAATTTTACATTAAATCGCTGGACGATGTGAAGGACTTTCTGGGTGATGATTTAAAAACAGAAATTGAAGGCAAAAACGAAGATTATTCAAGTTTACTGATTTCTGAAATGATCAGGATGATACCACGCCTTAGTATCGAAACCAGCGATAAGTTTCAATTTATAAGAGGTGTCGGCCACATGAATGAAAACATTACCCTCATGGTTTTATACGACCATCAGTTCCCTGTAAAAGGCGTAAATGTTGAATTGGAATTTTCGTACGCCCCCGGAAAATCTATCATGAATATTTCTGATGCAGAGGGAAAAATCAGGGTAAAGAATGAAAATTTTGATACACGCAAAAAGGAAGAGTATCTGAGAGCTACTGTTAACATCGAAAAACTCATTAAAGAAAGTACAAGCGACCAAATGGTACGTCGCCTTATGGAAAGCATGGAATTTCCGGTTTATGTATTTCCCATCGAAATTATCTCCCCAAAATTCCATATCATGGTCGGTGAAAAAAACCTTGGCAATGATTTGAAAAACGGCATAACAATAAAAGCCTTTCGCAACCTGATCGAAAAAGATGGTTTTGAAATTGTTGGTGAAGGCAAAATCGCTGATTATACTTTAATTTCAGAGGTATCAACCCAAAAAGGCAATGAGGTAAATGGAAAATTTACAACAAGGCTGAATGCCACTTTTGCTTTGAAAAATGGTAGCGGACATGTTGTTTATGCCAAAGAATTATCGGACATCTCCGGTGTGGGCAGCAGCTATGAAAGCGCCGGTGAAGACGCTTATCGCTCGCTCGAAGGCAAAATCAGGATCAATATTTACCCGGCAATGTACAAGGCTGTTTTTGGATCGTTTTGATGGAAAGTCCTGTTAACAAAAATATCATCCATATCGACAAAATTTCGGTTTACCGTAAGAAAATTCTTGTGTTGTCGCAGTTGAGTCTTGAGATTGAAGGTGGTGAATTTGTTTACCTGCTTGGCAAAACCGGAAGTGGAAAAACCAGTCTGCTCAAAACACTCTATGCAGAGTTGCCTGTGGAGGAAGGCTATGCCAGAATTGCTGACTTTGAACTTACAAAAATCACTACCAAGCAAATTCCGTTTTTAAGGAGAATACTGGGCATCGTTTTTCAGGATTTTCAATTGCTCACCGATCGTTCGGTAAACGAGAACCTTGAATTTATTATGAGGGCAACTGGCTGGAGAAATACCGAACGCATGGAGGAGCGCTCACTGGAAGTTTTAACGATGGTTGGCATTCCCACCAAAGGCTTTAAAATGCCTCACGAACTTTCAGGTGGAGAACAGCAAAGGGTTTGCATTGCCCGCTCCCTGCTCAACAATCCGCCCATTTTACTTGCCGACGAACCCACTGGCAACCTCGACCCTGACACTTCCCGCGACATACTGAAACTTCTGCACTTAATCAATCAATCAGGCACTACGGTGCTGCTTGCCACGCACAACCATTACCTTATTGATGAATTTCCGGGAAGGATGGTTTTTCTTGACCGGGGCAGAGTGGTTAAGGGAGCGGAGAGGGAGTGAGGGAGTGAGGGAGTGGTGGAGTGGTGGAGTAGTGGAGTGGTGGAGTGGTGGATTGGTAAATAGCCCTGCTGCTTTAACCCGGTGAAACAATTAATGCCCTGAAAACCGTCAAGGCTTTAGCACGTCCTTAATTTCAATTCATCAGGATAAAAATTCTGCTTTAACTATTTACCACCTCAATTCCTGAAATTTTACAGGCCATTTTTAACAAGGACCTGTGGGTTCCCGGAACAACAAGGTGATGATTGCCCAGCGGGTGATGTTTGAGTAGTTCGGCATCTGCCTCAGGAATATTCACTTCTATTTGTGTGCGGCAGGCAAAATTGCTTTTATGTGTGGAAAAAATAGTTCCCTCAGTGATGAAGGCTTTGGTGAGTAAATTATTAAACCTGAGAATGGTAACATTTCCGGAGGTGAATTTTCCTGAAACAGCCGTTCCGAGGCCGGTTTCATAATGGGTATCAACCTCAGTATGATCGAGCAATTTGGTTGGCGCAGTGCAATGTGCAAAGCGTACGCAATCAATGCTAACCTTGATCAGATTTGCCATCCAGGGGATGGTTCCGGTTAATGCCTCAATAAACATCATTCCGGTAATGCTGCAGATATCGCCTTCGCAACCTGCAGGAATTCCCAAATCGTTAAAATGTGACAAGGACAAACAGGCGGTTACTTTTTTCTCGTTTACCAGCGAAAAACATTCGATGGTGAAAGCATCAAATTTTTCATGATCAATAAATTGCTTTAAAGCTTCGTGCACTTTTCCTGCCTCAGCAATGGCATTGGGGTTATGATATTGGTATTTTTGAAGGAAGGATTCATCGGGAACAAAGCTTTCATAGGGGGGAACCTCTGCCCACGACTTGCTTTCAAGCCTTACCCCAAACTTTTCCTGAAGCGTGGCCTGATCAATTGTGGAGGCCAGGAGCCAATGCGACACCTCCCCTATCAGCCCCAGGGTTTTGCCACTGAGTTTCCTGAGATTTTTTTTTGCTTTAAAATACCTTTGGATAATCTTCCGGTCGTGCAACTCATATAAGTCGGTGAGCATAGCCTGAATTCCCTGTTGATCCAAAAGGGCTTTTACCTCGGAGGCCGCAGCATAAGAGTTGTTTTCTTCAAAAGCTGTGAGCAGATAAAAGCCACCGGGTCTGATAAATTTTATGGCTTCCTGCTCGGAGCCTCCACTTAAAAAAACAAGAATATCGGGATCTGGTGAATAATATTCGAAATCCTCATCAGAAAACAACTCCCTGAATTGTTTTTTCCCTTTTTTAAAGAGGCTCTCGGGAGCCCCACTGAAGGCCAAAAATTTAACGTTTATCATGGTAAATAGTTTGGAACAAATTTAAGCAATCTTCATGTAATATTCCACCCGCTATTTCAATTTCCCTGAATCCTTTTTCGACAATCTCGGTTGATGAAATAGAAATTTGTTTTATAAAGTTGCTGATTTCGGGAATCGAGAGGCCGAAAACCACACGGGAGATTCCGGCATACATGATGGCTGCCATACACATGGGACATGGCTCTCCGCTTGTATAAATTGTGAATTTTTTGTTTCGGTAATCCGGAATTTTCGCCAATTTTCTAATGGCATTTATTTCGGCATGAGCCGTTGGGTCAAGATCGGTTTTTACGGTGTTGAATGCTTTTACAACAACGGCATCGTTTTCTGCAATGAGGCATCCAAAACCTGTATTGCCGGCGATGGCCTGGTTGATGGCTTCCTGCATAAATTCATTATCACGGTTTATTTGGACATTTTTAAGCATACCTTAAATTTTGACAACAACATAAGTCTTTTTGCAGATAGGTCAAGGCCAGGGTGCGGCAGAGATTGGAGCGGCACCCCGGCGAAGCAACGGCTGATGTTTTTGTTGGCGGGTAGCTGCTGACGAATCCCGCATGTGCGGGAACACGCACCGCCTAAAAAAACACAGCCGATGCAAGACTGGTAAAGCGGAAAGCCCCCCGAAAGCTATCGGGCGCCGCCCAAAAAAAAACTTCCACAATCATAAAATGACATCGGAAGTTTCATGATTTTATATGCCGCTGATGTTAATCGATACCCTGCGGAACGACATCTTTGGAAACATACAAGGCTACCGTCCGCAATAAAATATAGGGCTGTGAAACGTAAAAATAGCCTCCAAAATCGTTGCTGTCGGCAGCCCACGAATTTTTTACCTTGTACCAGGTGTTGCCATCCTGATCTTTGACCATGCCAATGATATGCATGCTGTGATCATCGGTGGTGGAATAATTTCGATAAGCTTCCTGACGCATTTCGGGGGTTATTTCCTTTTGTTTCACCGGAACAACAAAAACGCTGTCGCGCTCGCCGCTGCTCATTTCGTCCCATTCTTTTTCGGGCACCAGCGCAAGTCCTTTTTTATGGTTGAAGAATTTATCGCTAACATCGGCAGCCCAGGCCACGGTGTAGCCCTGGCTGATGGCAAAGTCGATGATGTTGATCAAACTGGGCATAGGTAGATTGTAATACATTTCGTAATCCCAGTTATCGGGAATTTTCAACAGAAAATTTTCAAAGTATTCATGATTCATGTAGGAAGTAACTTCGACATAATCACCAGGATTGATTTTCAGCACCTCGCTGGCGAATGAAACAGGTGTATAGGTTTTGCCCTCAAAATCAAATTCGCGGGGCATTTCACCAAGGTAAGCATCAAGGATCCCATTGTAGGCTTGCATCCACACGGGTGAAAGTTTTCGGTTTTTATTTTCGACAATTGCCTTTACAAATGCTTCCAGGACGTTGTCCATTTCGTTGTGCACCGGCAAATCTTCGCCCAGGGTAAGCCCATTGTATGCCACATCAGGAACCATGCCGCGCTCGGCCAGGGTTTCCATTACCTGGTGGGGTTCACCGCCCGGGCCAAAATTAAAAGCGCCATGTAATTGAACATAACTGTCGGCGCGATGCTCGTAGGCATTGCGCACCGACCACATTTCGGAAAGGTTAAGTTCGGGGCCACCCAGACGCATAACTTCAGCCTCCAAAAAAGAGGTGCCTGCAAACGACCAGCAGGTTCCGGAGTGGTGCTGATCTTTAACTGCTGTGTGGGGAACAATTTTAACCTCGGTGAAAGTGTAATCACCAATCTGAATTTTCCCGGAATCTTGTTGTGCTTCGAGTTGATAAATGCCGGTAAAAATAAGGGCAAGAACAAGCAGTAATAGTTTTTTCATGTATGCAAAGTTTAAATTTTTGACTTGCGCAAAGGTAAAAGAAATTCATTTTTCAAGGGTAATTATTCTCCTAAAGCAAAATCGATGGCGGCGTTCGCATGAATCTCCAGGGTGTTGAAAACCGGCACACTTACATCGCCCTGATGGATGAGCAGAGGAATTTCGGTACATCCCAGAACGATAGCTTCGGCGCCGGATGCAATGAGGGAGTTGATAATTTGCAGAAAACCATTTTTGGTTTCGGGCTGAAACACATCTTTGAGTAGTTCGTCCATGATTTTGGAATGTATAAATTCCCGCTCATCCTTTTCAGGAACCATCATTTGAAGGCCGGCTTCGACAAGTTTATTTCGATAAAAGTCCATTTCCATGGTAAATTTTGTACCAAGAAGGGCTACTTTAAAAATCCCTTGCTTTTTGATGGCTTGTGCGGTGGCTTCGCCGATATGGATGAGAGGTAATGGTACAAGTTCGCTTATTCTTTCAGCAAACATGTGGGTGGTATTTGCACAAAGCATCAGTCCGTCAACGCCTGATTTTTGGAGTTTCCGGGCAGCATCGAGGATCAAAGCGAAAACTGTTTCGCTGTCATTGGTTTGGTTTGCTTTGTCAACATCACCATAATTTAACGAGTAAAGTATCAGCAGGGCTGCGTTGAGGCCACCAAGCCTGGCATTTATCCCTGCATTGATCAACCTGTAATATTCGATGGTGGAAACCCAGCCGGTTCCGCCAATTAATCCGAGTGTTTTCATTTTTTTGTGGTTATTGAGTTATTGATTATTAGCGGAAACCTGGCAGGTTGCTCCCCGAAAATTTGTAAACCTTTTTAAAGTTTGATTGAAGTTATTATATAAAAACCTACCAGGATTACTAAAAATCAACATTATCTTCCATTAAATTTCTATTTCTCCCGGTGTTTTAATTGCCAGCAAATAATTTGTCATTATTCATCACACCAAGAAGAATTTGATCACCAAGCTATTTTGCTTCAAAGATATTTACAATTTCAAATTGGCATTATTGAATTATGTTATTTTTGAAAATTCAATATTAATAAGCTTGGAAGGACGTGAATGCCCTATTATTGATATGGGGAGATATTTACAGTTCCCAATCCTAAAGGATTGGACTAAGGATAAGGTTAAGTTGGACGATATCCGGGTATCCTCAGAAAAATTCAGGAAATTAATTTTTCAATTTTTTCCGGGCTTAACTAACTATCAACGATTAACTAATAACGATTAATCCCGCAAAAGCGGGATTTTCCCGAAACTTCGGGACTCAGTTTTGAACAAATAACTAATAACGATTAACTCATAACTTTTACCAACGCATGGTACTTAATTACATCTGGATAGCATTTTTTATGATCGCCTTCGTGGTAGCACTAATCAGGTTGATTTTTTTTGGTGATACAGAAATTTTCTCCGAACTGGTGAAAAGCACTTTTGACAATGCCGAATTGGGATTCAGGATTTCGCTGGGACTTACAGGGGTAATGACACTTTGGCTCGGACTGATGAAGGTTGGAGAAAACGGGGGCGTAATCCGCATTATGGCCAGGATAGTGGGGCCACTTTTCAGGAAATTATTCCCCGAAATCCCTGAAGGCCACCCGGCCACGGGTTCCATCATGCTGAACATTGCAGCCAATATGCTTGGCCTTGACAATGCCGCAACACCACTGGGACTAAAAGCCATGGATCAGTTGCAGGAGCTCAACACACAAAAAGATACAGCCACCAACCCTATGATCATGTTTCTGGTGCTGAACACTTCCGGGCTCACACTGATCCCCATCAGCATCATGGTTTATCGCGCTCAGCTTGGCGCTGCTGACCCTTCTGATATTTTCCTGCCCATTTTATTAGCCACATTTTTTTCGACTATGGCAGGGATACTTGCTGTTTCGTTTTTCCAGAAATTAAACCTTATGAATAAAGTGGTGATGGGATACCTGGGAGGTTTCACACTCTTGGTGGCAGGCATAATATGGTATTTTTCAATAATTCCTCAGTCGCAGGTCGAGCTAATTTCATCATTAGCCAGCAACATTATTTTATTTTCGATTATAATCTCTTTTATTGCACTGGCTGTTTACAGAAAAATAAATGTGTACGAGTCATTTATTGACGGAGCAAAAGACGGATTTAAAATTTCCATTAAAATTATACCTTATCTTGTGGCAATTCTCGTGGCCATTGGGGTTTTTAGAGCTTCGGGAGCAATGCAGTTCTTAATTGACGGCATCGGGTGGCTGGTTGCCTGGTCGGGATTGAATTCTGATTTTGTTCCCGCAATGCCCACAGCTTTTATGAAGCCTTTGAGCGGATCGGGTGCACGGGGAATGATGGTGGATGCAATGAACACTTTCGGAGCTGACTCCTTTGTGGGCAGGCTGGCCTCAACATTTCAGGGATCGACCGACACTACTTTTTACGTACTCGCTGTTTATTTTGGCTCGGTGGGAATAAAAAAAACCCGCTACGCCCTCACTGCAGGCCTGATTGCAGATTTTGCAGGCATCCTGGCTGCCATATTTATTGCTTACTTATTTTTTCATTAGGGGAGAAAACTAACGGCTGCAAGTGGCACTCCCCGGAGCAATATACCTC
>JAIOZV010000048.1 GCA_021740425.1 Bacteroidales bacterium
ATGGTACGGATACTCCCTTTTTCAACTTGTAAATCCAGAAGCACAAAGCAAGGTAGCCTGGTTTTACGCCATGCGTGGAGTTTCATTGTATATGCTATTGATGATTCCGCTGGTACTTATGCTCATGCGAGACCATAAGGATTTAAATAAATTTTTGTATTTGTGGGGTATTTTATCATTGCTGGGAACATTCAAGGGTTTTATGCAGGTTACATTCGGTCCGGATCACTGGGAACAAGCGTGGCTGGACGGAGGGGGAAATATCACACACATTTTATTTGGAAAATTGAGAGTGTTTTCATTTTATAGTGACGCAGGGCAATTCGGTGCCGCTCAGGGTCATGCCGGTGTGATGGGGATTATTGTTTATCTTTCGTCAAATAAAAGAAAAGAAAAAATCTTTTTCGCCATAGTAGGCCTGGCAGGATTTTATGGAATGTTTATTTCAGGAACCCGTGGAGCCATTGCTGTACCATTTGCCGGTTTTTTTCTTTACCTTATTTTAACCCGAAACATCAAGCTAATTACTATTGGAGCCATTTTGGGAATTACTGTCTTCATTTTTTTTAAATATACTACGGTTGGTAATGAAGTTTACGCCATTCGACGTATGCGAACAGCATTTGACCCAAACGATCCATCACTGCAGGTAAGGCTTGAGAATCAAAAAAAACTGAAGACTTACCTGGCCTCACGGCCTTTCGGTGGAGGTATAGGTGCCGCTGGATACTGGGGTTTGCGTTTTACACCAAATGGTTTTTTAGCCAACGTTCCAACCGATAGCTGGTATGTAATGATTTGGGCAGACCAGGGTATTGTGGGGCTGTATTTACATCTTTTTATTCTGTTTTTTATCCTAATAAAGGGATCCTATCTTGCCATGTTCACAATTAAAAACCCGGAAATTCAAGGAAAGCTTTTTGCCCTGGCTGCCGGAATGTTGGGTATCATGGCTGCATCATACGGTAATGGTGTTCTTGGTCAAATACCAACCGCACCAATAATGTACACATCCATGGCTTTTTTATTTTTAGCCAAGCCTCTCGAACAATCTTTGTTAAACGAAAATCTATCCAATGAAACAAATAAATAATAATAATTTATTTCTCAGACTTGCCATTGAAGCATCAATTGAAGCCGGAAAAAAGATCATCGAAATTTACGAAACTGATTTTAATGTAGATTATAAATCAGATCAAAGCCCTCTTACCCTGGCTGATCAGGAGGCCAATAACATTATTTGCAGGTATATCGAAAAAACAGGAATTCCAATCCTAAGTGAAGAAGGCAAACATTTACCTTTCGATATCCGAAAAAACTGGAAACAGCTATGGATTGTTGATCCATTGGATGGCACCAAAGAGTTTGTTAAAAAAAATGGTGAATTTACAGTGAATATTGCCCTGGTTGAAAATAATCAGCCGATATTGGGTGTAATATTTTGTCCGGTTCTTAAAATTTTATATTTTGCTGATCAAACCATTGGTGGGGCTTACAGGGTTGAACTGAATGATGATTGGACAAAAAAAAAACATGACATAGATGAAATTATGGAACTTGGGGTTAAATTGCCACAAAAATCAGAAAACAAAAATATTGTTGTTGCGGCAAGTCGCTCACATTTGAGTGAAGAAACCAAAGATTTTATTACTGAAGTTGAAGAGAAGTACGGAAAAATAGAGTATATTTCCAAAGGGAGTTCATTAAAACTTTGCATGATTGCCGAAGGGAAAGCTGATATTTATCCGAGGTTCGCCCCCACCAGCGAATGGGATACTGCAGCAGGACAAGCCATTGTTGAAAATGCCGGTGGTGAAGTTTTGATACATACCACAAATGAACCCGTGAGTTACAATAAGGAGAATATCCTGAATCCATGGTTTATTGCTATTGCCAAGAATGCAAAAAAAATAATTGAATTATGAATACAAATGACTTTCCACTGGTTTCGGTAATTTCCATAAACTATAACGCGCCGGAGGTGACCGCAGAAATGATTAAATCATTTGAGAACATTACCTATCCAAATGTCGAAATCATTATCATTGATAACGCATCCACAAAAGGTGATGTGGATATGCTTAAAAAAGATTTTCCAAAAATTACCCTGATCAAGAGCGATAAAAATCTGGGTTTCGCAGGCGGAAACAATTTGGGTATTCGCAAGGCCAAAGGCGAGTTCATATTGCTACTCAATAACGATACCGAAGTGAAATCCGATTTTTTGGAACCCCTTGTTGAAAAGTTTCAAAATGATCCTTCCATCGGGGCAGTTTCGCCCAAAATTTATTTTCATCATACACCAAATATGCTTCAGTTTACAGGCATTTCCGAAATAAGTAAGCATACGATAAGAAGCACTGCATGGGGTTTTGGTAAAATGGATGAAGGCCAGTTTGAAGAAGATAAAGAGACGTTTTTTGCTCATGGTGCCGCAATGATGGTTCCAAAATCTGTTATCGAAAAGGTTGGCCTCATGGCCGAAATTTATTTTTTGTATTACGAAGAAATGGATTGGGGACAAAGAATACGCAATGCCGGATATAAAATCTTTTATGTTCACAATTCCATTATTTACCATAAGGAGTCGGTGGCTACAGGTCGCGAAAGTCCACTTAAAACTTATTATATGAACAGAGCCCGCATTATTTACATGCGCCGTAATGTAAAGGGTTTCGACCTTTTTATAGCTTTCTTGTACCAAAACCTCGTGGCTGTGCCTAAGAATATGATCGTGTTTTTAGCCAAGGGAAAAGTTGACTTATTTAAGGCATACCTCAGAGCTGTTGGTTGGAATATTAAAAATGTATTTAATCGTGATTTGCAAAAAAATCCAAAGTTGTAAATTTTAATTTTGAAAATACCATCTGAATATGGAAACACTAATACTTATTTTTAACATTCTTCAGGCACTGCTTTTACTGTATCTCGGTTCAAGTGCAGTTTACTTATTTATTCTTTCAATTGCAGGACAGTTTTCAATCAGACGCCCCAAAATTGTGAATGAAAAAAAACGGCGCTTCGCAGTTCTGATCCCAGGCTATAAAGAAGATGCAGTTATTGTACATGTTGCCGAAGATGCTATCAGGCAAAACTATCCTCAGGATTTATTTGATGTTGTTATCATTGCTGATACCTATCAACCTGCAACAATTGAAGCCATTAAAAAACTTCCCGTTAAACTTATTGAAGTTTCCTTTGATAAAAGTACAAAGGCAAAAGCCCTGAATAAAGCAATGGCTCAGCTTCCCGGGAATTATTATGATATTGCATTGGTTTTGGATGCTGACAATCTGATGGAAGCGGATTTACTTAGTAAAATAAACGATGCATTTTCGAGAGGTTATAAAGTTGTGCAGGGACATCGGGCGGCCAAGAATACACACAACACAATGGCTCTGCTTGATGCAATTAGTGAAGAAATAAATAACCATTTGTTCAGAAAGGGGCATCGGGTACTTGGACTTTCTTCCGGGCTAATTGGATCAGGAATGGCATTTGATTATAACTTCTTCAAAGATTTGATGTTGGGAATAAAAGCCATTGGTGGTTTTGATAAAGAGATAGAACTCAAAATGACCAAAGATGGAGTAAAAATGGAATACCTTGAAGATGCCTACATCCTGGATGAAAAAGTGAGTGATACTAAAAATTTCTCCAATCAGCGACGTCGATGGCTTGCAGCTCAGGCAGTTTATTTTACCAGGACCATAGGCCCGGCTACCATTGCTCTTATCACCAAAGGAAACATCAACTTTTTTCTGAAATCATTTCAACAAATGCAGCCTCCCCGCGTGCTATTGCTTGGAATTTCCTGGATATTAGGTCTGATTTCGATAATCCTGATCCGGGATACGTTTACACCTTATTGGCTGTCGCTACTTTTATGTGTAAGTATATCACTTCTAATTTCCGTGCCACGCAAATTCTGGAACAAACAATTACTTGCCGCCATTGCAGGTTTACCAAAAATTTTCATACTTATGGCTCTGTCACTAATGAAAATAAAAGGAGCAAACAAAACCTTTATTCATACAGAGCATAGTGCACCACCTACCGAAAATTTAAAGAAATAATTAATAGTAAAATCAAACACCATTGAGCTATGAAAACAAAATTTTTTGGTGCTTTTAATAAGCAAAATGTTACAGATGTCGTTGCAAATAAAATTGAAAACTCACAACAGCCCCATTTTATCGAATTGGAAATGTCGTTTCATTATGAGGATGAAACCTCACAATGTATGGCATGGGGAAATTTTTACGATCTCCGGAAAACATGCAATGACCTTGGAATTTCACTTACTGAGAATCCAGCCGAAGCCATAGTTAAAAGTGCCAAACAAGAAAAATATAGCAATATTGAGGCATTTTATGGTGAATTTACTTTCATCCTTTTTCAGAACGAAAAAATAATAATTGGCAGAGATTTGATTGGCGCCGGTTTGCCTGTATTCTACACCAATGATTATTTCTCTAATTCCATCGATGATTTTAAAAGGATTGCTGATTTTGAGTTTTCACTTGACCCCACAGCAGTGCGCACTTTTTTACACATTGGCACACCTATCCCACCCCAAACCATCATTAATGGTGTGAAGCAGCTTGCCGCCGGTGAATACCTGGTTTTTTCGAAAAATGAAATCAAAACATACTTTATTTTTTCATACCAAAAATATGACAAACAATTTTCAAGCTTAAAAATTTCGGAACAAGAAGCAGTCATCGAGCTGGAACGACTTCACAAGAATGCCATTAAACGTAGGATTGCTGATAAACAGAACATTGCTTTACTAATGAGTGGAGGCTACGATTCGGGTGGAAATGTGGCGGCACTAAGGGATTTGTATGACGGAAAAGTGAGTGGGTATTCTATTGGTTTTAAAGATGATGCCTGGTCAGAATTACCCCTGGCCAGATTATTGGCCCAAAAATTCGGGATTAACTTCTCCGATTACCAGATTGATGGAAGCGAGATTGATGACCTGCCTGTAATCATGAGGTCATTAGGAACCCCTTTCCAGGAAAATGGCATTATGGTAAATTATACTGTGATGAAGAGGGTTAATGAGGATAACAACGATATTATTTTGGGTGGTGATGGCAACGACCAGGTTTATGGAACTGCAATGCAACAGGTTGCTTTGCATTATTATTCATCCAAATTTTTTCTTAATCCTGTTCAATCTGTTATTTCATCTCTAACCTCCGGCACCCATCAAAAACTATTATCAAGGGTTAATTTCCATAATAATCGCATTCTTCACGCCGGAAACTATACTTCTTTTGGCTTTAAAGCATCCGAATTAAAAAAAATGCTGAAATACCCCGACGAAAAGCTCATGATGGATGTAATGAAGAGAAATCATTTAAAAGCCAAATCATTCGATGATCTCTATAAAATACACACCTATTATAAAGATTTTATTCACGATGGCAACCACTTGATTATTTTTAAAGCTTCGAATATGGCCAGGCTCTTTAATCAGCATCTGAGCTTTCCGTACATGGATAAGGATAGTATTGAGTTTATCATGCAATTGCCGCGAGAAATGCGTTTTTCAGGTACGCCAAAAGAAATTGCCAAAGGTCATGGCTCAGGAAAATACCTTCACAAAAAATATCTAAAACCTAAACTCCCAAAAGAAATTACTGAACGCAAAAAACAAGGTGGTTTCGCTCCTTTACCTATTTTCTTCAAGGATAAAAATCGCAGAACAATGATTTACAATATAATAAGAAAATCAAAACTTAGTGGAGATATTTTTGACAAAAACTATCTGGAAGCTTTTTTTCAGGATTTAGAATCCATTATCCATGCAAAAGATGCTTGGTTTTGGCACCAGCAAACTATTGCTTTCAAGCTCTTCAACCTTTTATCGCTTACTATTTGGTGGGAGGTTCATTTCAAAAATCATAAGGGAACTACACTATCGGATTTTGATTAACTGATAATGCGGCAGCAATTAAACAAGCCACAAACCCTTTAAAATGAATCACCTTATAAAAAGATTCACCCTTGTTGATTGAGTCCGGCTTTTTTTTTAATTGTAAAAGTTAATTCACTATGCGCGATTATTTCTTTAAAAATTATTTTAATAAATGTTTTATCCTCAGGGGAAAAAATTATTTGATGAAAATGTAAGGAAGGGCTGAAAAATTATGATCTTTATTCCATGTTTTTCAATAGTGGGCTAAAACAAGAAATTTTTAAATTTTTTCATAACACTATCATAAAATTAAAGATGAAGATATGAGAATTGGAATCGAAGGACAAAGGCTGTTTAGGGAAAAGAAGCACGGCATGGAGATAGTTGCCCTTGAATTGATTAAGGAACTGCAAAAACTGGATCATGAAAATGAATATTTTATTTACGTAAAACCTGATGTTGACAACGATTGTATTCAATCAAGTAAAAACTTTCACATTGTACCCGTCGAGTCCTTACCCTTCCCTTTTTGGGAGCAATCGGCTCTGGCAAAGGCAGCGCAAAAAGATGGTTGTAATTTATTGCATTGCACCAGTAATACCGCCCCATTAAATCCCGGACTCCCACTCATCATCACACTTCATGATATTATTTATCTTGAAAAATCATATTTCAATATCCTTGCAGACAAAGGAACTTATTATCAACGATTTGGTAATATTTATAGGAAAATTATAGTTCCCCGTATCATCAAAAAAGCTTCCAAAATAATTACAGTTTCGCATTTCGAGAAAAATCGTATTTCTGATTATTTTGGATACCCTGCAGATTCTGACTTCTTGCATACTGTTTATAATGGAGTTAGCAATCATTTTAAGATAATTGAGGATGAAAATTTCCTTAAAAGGGTGAAAATTCAATACAATTTACCGGATCAGTATATTTTCTTTTTAGGAAATACAGCTCCAAAGAAAAATACCACCGGGGTACTCCAGGCATTTTGCAAATTCAAATCAGAAACAAATTTTCCACACAAGCTCGTAATGCTTGATTTCGACCGTCATGAACTCAAAAAGCTATTAAAAGAAATTGGGAACCCAAAATTGGAAAACGAGATACATCTTGCTGGCTATGTTGTAAATACTGATCTCCCTGCAATTTACGCTTTGAGTTCAGTATTTTTATATCCTTCCTTGCGTGAGAGTTTTGGGATTCCTGTTTTGGAAGCAATGAAATGTGGCACTCCTGTGATTACATCCAACACTTCCTCGATGCCTGAAGTTTCGGGGGGTGCAGCTATAACAATCGATCCCTATAAACCTTCCCGGATATCTGAAGCCCTGGTTTTACTGCTCGAAAACGATAAACTGCGAAATGAACTGATAGAAAAAGGCTATTCTCAGGCTGCCGGATTTTCGTGGAGAAAAATGGCTGAAAATGTACTCAGACTTTACAAAGAAGTTTATGAAAATAATAAATAGGAGGTTTCAATGATAATTAAAGACAGAGACATTGTGGTTGTAGGGATTCAACCATGGGATATCGAAATTGGTAGCAATTGCAAAGACATCGCAAAGGAATTTTCCAGAAACAATCGTGTGCTTTATGTTAACAATCCTGTGGATCATATCAGTATTTTGACCCAAAAGGACACCACAAGAATTAAAAACCGGATAAATGCGATCAATAATCCATCCGGGGCACTTGAACAACTCAACGATAACTTCTGGGTTTACACGCCCCCAATCAAGGTTTATCCAATAAATTTTTTGCCTTCAACAACACTTTTTTCATGGTTCAATACCCTCAACAATAAAAAGTTTGCAGCCAAAATAAAGAGTGCCATTGCTGAATTGCATTTTAAGGACTACATATTATTTAATGATCAGTCAATGTTCTTAGGTTTCAAACTCAAGGAATATCTGAAACCTGATATTTATGTGTATTACATCCGCGACAACCTTATGAATGTAAAATATTGGAACAAACACGGAAAAACCATCGAGCCGAAACTTATTGCAAAGGCAGATTTGGTATTTACGAATTCGCTTTTGTACGAAGAATATGCTCGGAATTATAATCCAAAAAGTTACATGGTTGGCCAGGGTTGCGACACAGAGCTTTATACTGATGAAACTACTGAAATAGCCGGTGAAATGAAAGCTTTGAGAAAACCAGTTATTGGTTACGTTGGTTATCTTTCTTCCAAAAGGCTGGACATTGAGGTAATTAAGCATATCGCCGAAAACCGTCCCGATTATACCATTGTTTTGGTTGGCCCTGAGGATGATACCTTTAAGGCTTCAACCCTGCATCAAATGAAAAATGTAATATTTCTTGGTTCCAAAGAACCGGTATCTTTACCGTCTTACATCAAAGGTTTTGATGTAGCTATCAATCCACAGCAACTTACAAAAGCAACCAGAGGAAACTATCCACGCAAAATTGATGAATACCTTGCCATGGGAATTCCTACCGTAGCAACCAAAACCAAGGCAATGGACTATTTTGCTGACTCTGTGTACCTCGCTATTGACAAATCAGAATACCTCACTAAGATTGATGCCGCAATCCGGGAAGATTCGCCTATCCTCCGAAAGCAGCGTATGGATGTGGGGCATCTCCATAGCTGGACTACCTGCGTAAATATTATGTATGATTATATTGGTAAAGAATAACATTAAAAAAAACAGAAATGAATATCAAGGGGAATTTTTATCATTTGTGGAAATTTTTTTCCGAAAGGCAACTTAGAGCACATTACGCCGAGCATTATAAGGTTGAAATTGATTATTACAATAATTATCAGGATAAAAAACCAATGCACGTAATGAAAAAGGAGATGAAAATCCTGAAAGCATACTGGGGATGTCATCCATTTCAGTACATCAGATATGGAATGTACAAAAACTCGTGCAAAATGAGTATAGAAGAAATGAAAGATTTCATTCCAAATTATTTTGCGTATTACCTGTTTTTCCCAAAATATTTCAAGGAATATGGCATTGTTTCCGATGATAAGGAGCTGACCTATCGTGTATTGGATTCGTATGGTTCAAATCAGCCTGTACTATTGTTACAATATAAAAATGCACTTTTTTACGACAAGCGCAAAAATATCATTTCAACCACCGAAGCTGATGAAATAATTAAAAACTCAAAAGCAAAAAAGCTATTTCTAAAACCAACTCAGGGATTGGGAGGCAGAGGAATAATTGTATTTAACAAAAAAGATGATTTTGTTGATAAAGAACAAAATATCCTGAATTCAGCTTTTATTCACAAAGCCCTGAGTAGTAAGGATGACTACATTCTGCAGGAAGGCTTGGAACAGCACGAAGAATTAAATAACATTTACCCTCAATCTGTCAATACTTTTCGGGTGATGACCGGTTTAAAAAATGGGAAAGCAACCATCCTTTTTGCCATGCTCAGGATGGGTCAGGGTGGCAATCAGTTAGATAATGCAAGCCAAATGGGACTTGTTTGTAAAATAAATCCGGAAAACGGACATTTTGATAGGCTTGGCTACACAGGCCTGGGAAAAACGCTTCAAAAGCATCCCGATACAGGATTTGTTTTTGATGGATATATTTTTCCTCATTGGGACGAAGTGAGAAACTTCGTTATCACAACAGCCCAGAAAATTGATGGAATAGGGTACATTGGCTGGGATATTGCCTTTACCACCCAGGGCCCTGCCGTAATTGAGATCAATGCAGGTGCAGGTTTGGAATTTTTGCAGGATTCCCATGGCGGGGTCAGAAAGGCATACGGTATTGATGATCCGAAGAAATATTGGAAAAGTTCAAAATTCATTCTCAAAGATTTTTAGTTATGATCGGGAAAATTAAATCGAACAAACGATTAAAAGGATTTGTACTTTGGTTAATCACACCAAAACGAAATCCGCGTCCAAGATGGTTCATTCGCCTGTTTGTAAATCCATTTATTCATAAAAAGGGAAAAGGTGCAAAGATAAGACGGCGATCCCGGGTGGATGTTTTTCCCTGGAATAAATTTGAAATTGGGAAATTGACAACCATCGAAGATTTTACTACCATAAATAATGGGTCAGGTGCTGTAATTTTGGGGGATAGGGTTAGAGTTGGAATTGGCTCGGTAATTATTGGTCCTGTAACTATGGGGAGTGGTTCCGGGCTTGGCCAGCATGTATTTGTGGCCGGATTCAATCATGGATTTAGTGATGGTACCAAAAATTCAAGTGTACAGCCACTTACAATCAGACCGGTTGTTATTGAAGAAGATGCCCATATAGGGGCAAATTCAGTTGTTGTGGCAGGAGTTCGCATTGGAAAACGCTCACAGATTGGTGCCGGAAGTGTAGTTACTAAAGACATTCCTCCATTTAGTGTTGCTGTTGGGAATCCGGCAAAAATTGTTAAAAAATACAACCACGAAAATGGATTGTGGGAAAAAGTTTAACACTCATTTTTTCAGCTAATTGCATGAGCATTTCTGTTTTATCTTTATGCATTTTAAAAATTTATAATTATGACAACAATTGCTATTCTCTTTTGGGTTTTTCTGTTTATCATTTTCTATGCATACCTCGGCTATGGTATTTTATTGTACTTTCTTGTTAAAATGAAGCGGATTTTTGGTCGGAGTAAAAAAGTTATCGATCCTGATTACGAGCCGGAGGTAACGCTGTTTTGCGCCGCATACAACGAAAAGGATTATGTGGATGCCAAGGTGAAAAACTCATTCTCACTGGAATATCCGCAGGAAAAAGTTAAACATGTTTGGGTAACTGATGGCTCTGACGATGGGACTCCCGATCTGCTAAAAAAATATGAAGGAGTAGAGGTATATCACAAACCTGAACGTGCAGGTAAAATTGCTGCCATGAACCGGGGGCTTGAATTTGTAAAAACACCCATTGTAATTTTCTCCGATGGAAACACCATGCTTGGCAAAGAATCGATACGAAGGATTGTAAACATGTTTAGCGACCCCAAAGTTGGTTGTGTTTCAGGCGAAAAACGTATCTATCAAAAGGACACCGACAGTGCCGCAGGTACTGAGGGCATTTACTGGAAATACGAATCCACACTTAAAAAATGGGATGCCGAGCTCTACTCCGTGGTTGGTGCAGCAGGTGAATTGTTTGCCATCCGCACCGATCTTTATCAGCACGTTGAAGGGGATACCCTGCTTGACGATTTCATTGTTTCGTTGCGCGTAGCGAAAAAAGGCTACACTATTCAGTACGATCCCGAAGCCTACGCCATCGAAACCTCTTCGGCCAGTGTTAAAGAAGAGTTGAAACGCAAAATCAGAATTGCAGCAGGTGGAATTCAATCCATTGTGAGGCTAAAAGAATTGCTCAACTTTTTTAAATACGGAACCCTTTCTTTCCAATATATTTCACACAGAGTATTGCGCTGGACGCTTGCTCCCATTGGCCTGTTGCTCATTTTGATATTCAATGCTATTCTTTCGGCAAATATTGGTTTCTTCGAGTTTTCAAGTATTTACACCTGGACTTTCTGGGGGCAGATTGCTTTTTATGTTGCAGCAATGCTGGGGTGGTATCTTGAAAACAGGGAAATCAAAGTTAAAATACTGTTTATCCCTTATTACTTTTTCATCATGAATTATGCTGTTTACCTGGGATTTTTCAGATACATGAAAGGTAATCAGTCGGTAAAATGGGAAAGGGCCAAAAGAGCAGCTTAACTGCACTTCCGGCCCTCCGGTTTATTTTATTTATTGGGGTAAACTATTTTACGATATCAAGTAATTCAACATCAAAAATGAGTGTTGAATAGGGCTTGATAATCTCCCCGGCTCCACGGTCACCATATCCCAAGCTTGAAGGAATAATAAGTTTTGCTTTGCTCCCGACATTTAGTGAGGCAATGCCTTCATCCCAACCTTTGATTACACGCCCCGTGCCAAGCGGAAATTCAAAGGGCTGGCCGCGGTCAACTGACGAATCGAACTTGGTGCCATCAAGCAAATATCCGGTATAATGAACTTTTACCTTATCCCCTTTTTGAGGTTTTGGACCATTGCCTTCCTCTTCTGTAATAACATACAATCCGGTTTCCGTTGGTGGTGTGGCAATATTGTTTTTGTTGACATAATTTAAAATTCTATCAGCCTCACCATCACGCATTTCAATTTGCAAGGCTTCCATTTCTTTCTCGATATCTTCCTCGGTTTGGATTTTCATAATTTTTAAATGAAACAACAATTTATCCAAACTCTTAGCAAAATCAGGCACATGATCATATCCTGCAGTGGTGGTAAAAAACGGCTCTGCATCGATGTAAAAAATGGCGCTGTCGCCGAGGTGCATCATTTCGATCATCTCATAAAAATCACCAGGAAAGGCTGAACTTTGCATAGGAAGAACCATGACTTTTTGTGGTAATTTATTACTGTTAAAAAGCACTGTATCTTCTGTGCCATAAGTCATGCGAAATGATATTAGTTTTCCGTTTTCAGGTGCCATTCTGCCCTTGTACTTTTCGACGAATTTATACTTCAAACCACTTTCGCTGGTCTGAAATTTTGATCCAGGTTTCAATAAAGAACATGAAAGAGCTAGGAGAAAAATTGATGTTAAAAATAATGCTCTGAAAATATGCAATCTCATCACTTCACAATTTCAATTAGTTCAACATCAAAAATCAAAGGTGAAAAGGGGGGAATTTTGGCACCTGAGCCTCTTTCACCGTAGCCCAGATTTGAAGGTATAATCAGGCGGGCTTTGCTGCCAACATTAAGCATGGCAATACCTTCGCTCCAGCCTCTTATAACTCCTCTGCCAATATTAAATTCGAAAGGCTGGCCACGATCCAATGATGAATCGAACTTTGTTCCATCAAGCAAAGTGCCTGTATAATGTACCTTAACTTTATCGCCCTGAAGTGGTTTTGATCCTTTGCCTTCTTCCGTAACAATAACATAAAGCCCGCTTTCGGTAGCCTGAACCGTAATGTTATTTTCTTCAACATATTTGTTAATGATTTCGGCTTCCTCAAGCCTGCGTTTTTCCATATCAGCAGTCATTTCATCCTGAAGTTCCTTCTCTGTTTGTATCTTCGACAATTTCACATTGAAAGTTAATTGCTGACCCATCATTTCGGGCGGGCACATGGGTGAACCTGCCGTTTTTGTAAAAAAAGATTCTGCATCCTGATAAAAAACCACACTGTCGCCCAGGTGCATTAGGCCCATCATTTCGTAGAAATCGCCCGGGTAACCGGGTTCCTGCATCATAAGTTTCATTGCTCCCTGAGGAATTGAGTTCGTATTGAACAAAACGGAATCTGTAGTTCCGTAAGTCATAACCAATGACAAAATATCATCAGTTTTTGGAGCAATAGTATCCTTGCTGCTGTACAAAATTTTGTATTTCAGGCCACTTTCGGTGGTTTGAAATTCCGCTTTTTTTTCTGAAAGCATGTCGCACGACATCAAAAACATAACACTTGCCAGAACCATTATCAGGCTCATTTTTCTTTTAATCATTTTATTCGTTGTTTAGTTTAAAAATCCTATTTATTTAACTTCTATCAATTCAATCTCAAAAATCATGGGTGTGTAAGGTTTAATATTGTCCCTTTGTACCATGCCGTAGGCCAGTGATGAGGGGACGATCAATTTCACCTTGTCGCCTTCGCGCATGGTTTCCAATGCCTCGTCCATGCCTGCAATCACTGTTCCTTCACCCACAGTGAATGTTACAGGGTAGTTTTTTTCATAGGATGAAATGTAGCTTGTTCCATCCAAAAAGTAACTTGAAAAGTGAACCTTAACATCATCACCTTTTTTTGCCAACTTGCCTGTGCCTTCGATGAGGGAGATAATCAGGAGTCCACTTTTGGTGGGTTCAATGTCAATATTGTTATTTTTCAGGTATTGAGCAATTCTATCTGCTTCTGTATCTTTTCTTTTTTCATGCTCCAGTCGTCGGGCTTTAATAGAGGGTGTTTCCGGGCTAATTGATACAATTTTTACATCAAAAAACAGTAGGTCGCTTTTTGCAGCATGCTCGGGGATTTCATTATACTGCATCATTTTAAAAAAGAAATCCCGGGTATTCAATACAAAAGTTGCACTGTCGTTGAGGTGCATCATCAGAATACCTTCCATTAAATCGCCAGGGTAAACCGGAACAATCTGAAAGGGAATCTTGCTGCTGCCGCCTGAATATAGCACGCTGTCTTTCGATCGGTAATTCATGTAAATTTCAACCACATCATACAATTGGACTTTTTGGTTGGTGGAATTTTCGATATAAAATTTGTATTTTAACCCAGTATCAGTTTCGATAAATTCCTGAGAGGTATTGCATCCGATAAGAATGATAAATAGCGTACCGATTAAAAAAGGCAGGATTGTTCTAAAATTTAAGTACATTCAGGTAGATCAATTATTTCAGCATAAGCAATTTAACATCATAAACAAGTGTCGTTTTTGAGCCTATTTTGTTCTGATCTCCAAGCAGGCCAAAAGCGAGGTGCGAAGGTATAATAAATTTTGCACGATCGCCTGCCTTCATCAATAATATACCCTCTTCAATACCCGATTCAACGCCCCCCTTTCCGATTAAAAACTCTTTCGGCCCCAAATCGTCAGTAGAATAAATTGTTTCACCATTGAGCAACCCGACTTCATATTCAATCACTGCAATCTTTCCTTTCACAGCCTTTTCACCATCTCCTTCTTCATAAATCCGGTATCTCAATCCTGATCCTGTTTCGATTACCTGCCAATGATTGCGTGCAATAAAATCACGAATTTGCTGATCCTCGGTCTTAACAGCTTTTTTGTTTGCTCTCATCAGGGGCTCTTGCAGATCCTTTTCAGATGGTTCCCTTTTTTGTTCAGGTTTGTGGTTGGAGCAAAAAGTGAAACTGAAAATTATCAGGAGGCTTAAAATTAAGAAACTTAAAAAACGGAATAATTTCCAATTATTTGAAATCGCCATTGAGTTCATTTTGATAAAACGGTAAAATTGATTTAATCTTTTCAATGGTATCATTAATTGAAAGGTAGGAATTACCTCCAGCGGCATTTTTGTGACCGCCACCTTCAAAGTATTCAGCAGCAATCCGGTTCACAGCAAAATCGCCTTTCGATCTGAAACTTAATCGGATCAGGTCATCACGTTCGGTCATTAAAATCGAAACGTTGATTTCTTTAATAGAGAGCGGATAATTTACAATGCCCTCGGTGTCCCCGGTTTTATATTGAAAATCGTTCAATTCCTGTTTTGAAAGTGAAATGATGGCTGTCCGGTATTCGGAGAGAATCAGAAGTTTTTTGTCGAAAGCATAACCGAGTAATCTTAATCGGCTCTCCGAAAAATTATCATAAATAAGTCTGTGTAGTTTTTCAGCATCAACACCTATTTCAATAAGTGCAGCCATGATGCGGTAGGTTTTTGGATTGTTGCAGCTAAAGCTAAATGACCCAGTATCGGTAATTATTCCTGTATAAATACATTCGGCAGCAGCTTTATTGATGTAAGATGTTAGTCCTGATTCTTCCAAAAACTCATAAACAAGTTCCGCGGTGGATGAGGCAGAAATTTTGGATAATAAGTAATTAAATGCAGCAGTATCAGGATTTGGGTGATGGTCGATCAGGATTTTTGTAGCTGGTGCGGCCATCATGGTATCTGCCATACTTTCTACCCGCGAAGGTGCATTGTAATCGAGGCAAAAAATAACCGAAGCCTTGTTAAACAAACCGGCCATGTTCTGCTGATCGTATTGATCAAAAATCACTACATCTGCGGCATTTTTAATCCATTTCAAAAAATCGGGAAAGCGATTGGGCAAAACAACTGTTACATTTGGATTTATCTGCTTGATTGTATGGTACATAGCCATTGCAGAACCAACAGCATCACCATCAGGATTGTAATGAGAGGTAATGATGATGTTTCCCTGACCACGTAATAAATTTCCTATGGAGCTAAAATCTGAATTTGTCAAAATTTAAATTGTTGATTGATAAAGAATTATTCCCTTTTATAAGGGCTACAAAACTATAATAAAAAACGTTAAATGGAAGTTGAAAATAGTGTTATTGTTAATTTTGCGGAAATATCAAAACCTAATAAAATGACAGGAAACAAGACATTTACAATGATTAAGCCCAATGCTGTTGAAAAGGGTTTCACGGGGGCTATTTTAGCTAAAATTAACGAAGGCGGGTTCAGGATAGTTGCCATGAAAAAAATGAAACTGACAAGAGAACAGGCAGAAGCCTTTTATGAAATTCACAAGGAAAGACCATTTTTTGCCGGACTAGTTGATTTTATGTCTTCAGGTCCAATCATTGCTGCCATACTTGAAAAAAACAATGCAGTGGAAGATTACCGGAAGTTGATCGGAGCTACCAATCCTGATGAGGCTGAAAGGGGTACCGTACGAAATTTGTTTGGAACCAATGTGCAGATGAATGCTGTTCATGGCTCTGACAGTGATGAAAATGCTGAGATTGAAGGTAATTTCTTCTTTTCTAAACTCGAAAGATTTTAGTCCTCAGGATAGTATTCCTTAAACGTTTTATCCTCATAAAACACCACAATCCGCTCAATGGATTTTGGATGCTTTTTATGAGGATTTTTATTTTCTGATTTTCTGATCCATTCCCTGGTCTGTTCAAAATCTCCCCTATCTTCTTTTATATCAATCCCTTCACGTTCATTTTCTCCGCTTTTTAGTCCTGTAGGTTTCATTATTTGCTCTTTTTCGATCATGGGTCTGGTTGCAGGTTGTTCAATGTTACGCTCAACAACAGCCGGACTCTCTTCCTGTTCCACATCAAACAAGCTGTAATCCTTTGTCATCGATCCTGAACCATTCACCAGCCACTCCGTTCGTATCTCTTTAAAATTCTTTAAAACTTTATTTACAAGGTCAAGACTTGGCTTGTTACGTCCCGAAAGAACATGCGAAATATTGGAGGGCTGTACACCTATTTTTTCAGCAAATACTGCATTCGTCATTCCCTTTGTAGAAATTAACAATTCTATTCTATCTTTTAAATTTTCCATACTTCTATCGAATTAAATTACAAATGTGAATCCTGCTGTTAGGATTCGCCAAAGATAGGTGAATTCACAATTCTAAACAAGCAATAGTTTTGTAAATATTGGAAGTATTTGTTTAAGTTAATCGGTTTAAATGTTGTTCTACAATGTTTTAAGATCATTTTAAAGATTATTTCCTAATGATATTGTGCCTAAGGTTGAAATTGCAATAAAACTTTAAATATTTTTATTAAAAAGCTGGGTTATTGTTGTTTAGTGATGCATGAATAAAAATTACCAACAATTGCACCCCGATTCACATTTCTATTCACTAATTCACATTTAGACTTGTAAATAATTTACATTTGTCCATTAATTCCCATTAGTTACATTTGTAATTACTCTCACAATTGTGAATATAATTTTTCCAATTTATTAAACAATGGCTACTACTAACATCACAACAATTTTTTTCGTTACCCACCCCTACCACCTCATCAAACCATCTCAATTACTGATAATCCTAAAAAATTCCTGATCAATCCCCATTACTGAATGGGTCATTTTTTTAATCTTATCCTGAAATGCATCGAATAAATAAAGGCTCAGTAAGAAATTTGATAAATAGCCCCGGCATTTTAAATTAAACTTTGATTTTTTTGCATTAAAAATTAAACTAAAGCATTGATAATGATAATTTTGGTTTTCAAAGATCAAACATTTTCAATGTTTAATATTTGTGTTCAGATAATTTTAAATGCCTTCGGTTTGGAAAATTCAGAGCAATCCAAAAAAATCTATTTGGATTTATTTAAAATTGAAAGTGTTTTGATGCAATATCAAAAATTCAGTATTATTTTTGCAGTCTTAAGCTATTTAAAATGGAGCGTACAAATTTGCATTTAATGCTTTATCACAACTTCGGCAAAGGACTTTACGAGTGCTGGATATATTGATTCTGATCCTCCCCCTGTTTTTTATTCCACTATTTTTAATTTTATACAAACAACAAATTTGAATTATTCCTGATTTTCAGGAGAAAACAATAAAATCAATGAAAGGTCTTGTTTTCGACATCAAACGTTTTGCAGTTCACGATGGCCCCGGAATCCGAACCACTATTTTCCTTAAAGGCTGCCCGCTAAATTGCTGGTGGTGCCACAATCCGGAAAGTCAGGATGTAAAATCCGAGATGGATGTTAAGCAAATATTGCTGGATGGCTATTCTTACGAGAAGAGCGAAGAAATAGGGAAACTCATAACTGTGAATGAAGTAATGGAAATGGTAGAAAAGGATGCTGTGTTTTTTGAAGAATCAGGAGGAGGTGTAACACTGAGTGGCGGAGAACCTTTGATGCAGAAGGATTTTGCAATTGAAATTCTGCGGGCTTGTAAGGCAAAAGGATTTCATACAAGCCTTGACACATGCGGATATGTGAATTCAGAAGTTATAAAAAATGCAGCCTTGTTTACTGATCTTTTTCTGTACGACCTGAAACATCCCGATCCTATCGAGCATTTTAAATTCACAAATGCCAAACTTGATCTGATTTTAAAAAACTTACAAATTCTGCTTGGCATGAATAAGCAGGTTGTTATCAGGATTCCGGTGATCCCCGGCATCAATGACCAGGCTGAGCAATTTCAAAAATTTATCGAAATCATTAAGTCCATCGACGGTGTTCAGGAAGTTCACTTTTTGCCTTATCATGCCCTGGCCAACGGTAAATACAGCAGATTATTAAAAGAAAACAAGCTTGCCGGTTTAAAAACTCTTGATAAAAAAGAGCTTTTTCCGGCAAAGAAACTTTTTGAAGAAAATGGTTTCACTGTTAAAATCGGCGGATAGGAAAGCCGGCAATTTACTTGCCAAAGGCGGGTGGGTAGGTTATGGTCCGCAGTCATCAGTAACTATTTACCAATTACCAATTACAATATACTATTAACGAATAACGAATTAACTATTACCGATAACACAAATGACAGAAAGAATACAAAACCTCAGAAATAACAGCCTGAATGCAGTGAACAGCATCTCCTCAGAACGGGCACTTTTAGTAACCGAATTTTACAAAAGCGATGTAGCTCAAAGCGTTTCCGTCCCTGTAAAACGGGCAATGGCTTTTGAATACATCCTGAAAAACAAACACATTTGCATTATTGATGGAGAATTAATTGTTGGTGAACGTGGGCCTGCACCCAAAGCCACACCCACATATCCGGAAGTCAGTTTGCACTCTTTGCAGGACTTGGAAATTCTTGATTCAAGGCTTAAGGTTTCTTTTAAATCCGATGAAGAAACCCGCGCTGCTTATCGCGATGTGATTATCCCGTTTTGGAGTGGTAAAAGTAATCGTGAAAAGATCATGGCAAACATGGATGATTCATGGCTGGATGCTTACGCAGCAGGGATCTTCACCGAGTTCCAGGAGCAGCGGGCCCCCGGACATACTGTTGCCGGAGGCAAAATCTATAAAAAAGGCATGAAAGATATCCAATGGGACATTAAAGTTGCCATGGAAAAACTGGATTTTTACAATGATCCTTACGCCCTCGACAAGCGGGAGGAGCTGAAAGCCATGCACATCGCGGCTGAAGCTATAATTATGTATGCCGAACGTCATGCTGAAAAATTAGAGGAGCTTGCAAAACTTGAAGCTGATGATACAAGAAAAAAGGAACTGCTTGAAATGGCTGCAATTTGCAGGAAAGTGCCCGCCAACAAGCCCGAAACGTTCCACGAAGCGTTGCAATATTATTGGTTTGTACACCTGGGAGTAATCACAGAGCTTAACCCCTGGGACAGCTTCAACCCCGGCAGACTGGATCAACACCTGCTGCCATTTTTCCAAAAGGAAATTTCCGCCGGATCCTTATCCAAAGATCAGGCTGTAGAATTGCTCCAGTCTTTCTGGATAAAATTCAACAACCACCCGGCTCCTCCCAAAGTTGGAGTAACGGCACTGGAAAGCAACACCTACACCGATTTTGCACTTATTAATCTGGGTGGTGTGAAAGCCGATGGTTCAGATGCGGTAAATGAGCTCAGCTACATTTTGTTGGATGTGATCGAGGAAATGCGCATCCTTCAGCCCAGTTCGATGGTTCAGGTTAGCAAGAAAAACCCTGACCGGTTTTTACAAAGAGCCGTGAAAATTACAAAAACCGGGTTTGGACAACCCTCCATTTTCAATACCGATGCCATAATTCAGGAGCTCGTCCGCCAGGGAAAATCTGTGGAAGATGCCCGGAATGGAGGTGCAAGCGGATGCGTAGAATCTGGCGCTTTCGGCACCGAAGCGTACATTTTAACCGGATACTTCAACCTTGCAAAGATATTGGAAGTTACACTGCATAATGGTGTAGATCCGCGAACAGGGAAATTGATAGGCCTTAAAACGGGCAATCCTGAAGATTTTAAAACCTTCGATGAATTGATGGAGGCCTACAAAAAACAAGAGAATTATTTTGCTGATATTAAAATAAAAGGAAACAATATCATCGAAAAAATCTTTGCTAATAATCTGCCTGCGCCCTTTCTATCGCTGATAATTGACGATTGTGTGGACAACGGAAAAGATTACAATGCCGGCGGTGCACGCTATAACACCAGTTACATTCAGGGCGTGGGGCTGGGCAGCCTCACCGACAGCCTCACCGCTTTAAAATATCATGTGTTCGATAAGCAAAATCGTACGATGGATGAATTCATTGATGCCTTGAACCATAACTTTGAAGGATTTGAAGATTTGAGGTACAAGCTGATTTATGAAACTCCGAAATATGGCAACGACGATGATTATGCTGATGATCAGACCAAAAGAATTTTTGAAATATTTTACGATTCAGTAAATGGGAGACCCACCGTTAAAGGTGGAAAATTCAGAATCAACCTGTTGCCCACCACAAGCCACGTGTATTTTGGAAGCGTTATCGGGGCACTCCCCGATGGGCGGAAAGTCGGGGAGCCATTGTCTGAGGGAATTTCGCCGGTGCAGGGTGCCGACAAAAATGGCCCTACCGGGGTGCTGAAATCTGCTTCAAAAATCGATCACATCCGAACCGGGGGAACGCTGCTCAACCAAAAATTCTCCCCTGAATTTTTTGAGGATGACGACAGTATTATAAAGGTTTCACAGCTTGTGAGGACCTACTTCAGGATGGATGGCCACCACCTTCAGTTCAATGTTGTTTCGGCAAAAACCTTACGGGATGCGCAAAACCATCCCGAAAAATATCGTGATCTGATTGTACGCGTTGCAGGCTACAGCGATTATTTCAACGATTTGGGCGAAGACCTGCAAAATGAAATCATCCAACGGACTGCGCATAAGGGGATGTAAACGCTGAAAAATGAATCAC
>JAIOZV010000049.1 GCA_021740425.1 Bacteroidales bacterium
GGACTAACCCTCATTGGCGGACTGGCTATTTTTTGTTTTACAAAAGCATTTGGCGTGGTTTTTCTTGGACAGCCAAGAAGCAAGGCCGCGGAAAGTGCCAGTGAATCAGTGCCCGGGATGTTGATTCCACAGGGAATCATTGTTTTGTTGATTGTATTGATCGGTGTGGGTTCTCCCTTGTTCGTCAAGCCGGTTTTTGGCCTGATCACCGAAAGTTTTAAACTTGGGGGAAATCTCACTGTCGCTCATACATCCATCATAAACTTGCAGCAAATCAGTTTGTTGGCCGGGATTTTTGTGGTTTTAACAGTTTTGATACTTGTTTTCAGAAAGATTCATCTGAAAACAAAACCCATTAGTTATGGGCCTACCTGGGGCTGTGGTTATACGGCAGGAAACTCAAAACAACAATACACTGCAACTTCCTATGCAGATAATTTCGCATTGATTGCCGATCCCATAATCGGGAATAAAAAGGTGTTTAAAAAAATTGAGGAAGGCGATATTTTTCCTGTCAAAAGGAAATTTCTTACACACAACTATGATCTTTTTAAACGCTACCTGATTGATAATCCGATCACCTTTTTGCAGGGCATTCTGAAGAAGATTGCCATTATGCAAACCGGACAAATTCAGCACTATATTTTGTATGCATTTATTTTTATGCTGATTGTTTACCTGTTAACCTTAATAAATGTGATATGAAAATTGCAGGTATTCTGTTGATTTTTTTGGCTGCAGCTTTTTTCCCGGGAATCATACTCCGGATTAAAAGTATTGCTTCTGGCCGCAAGGGGCCTGGCATTTTCCAACCCCTAAAGGACTTGCGGGTTTTGTTTAAAAAAGGCAGCGTTTTCAGTCAAACTACAAGTATAATTTTCCAGGTTGCTCCTGCCATTTCATTGGCTTCCATTATGGTATCCGCCTTACTCGTTCCAGTTGCCAGCCATTCTTCGGTGATTGCATTTGAAGGAGATTTCGTGTTTTTTGCCTATATGCTGGCACTTGGAAAATTTTTAATGATAATTTCAGCACTGGATACCGGAAGTGGTTTTGAAGGTATGGGTGCCAACCGTGAAGCGCTTTACTCGATGCTTGTGGAGCCGGCCTTTTTCATCCTCATTGCAACCTACGGTATGCTCACCGGTTTTACTTCATTTTCTGATATTTTTGCTCATTTCCACCTCGCCGACAATAACTATTTTTTAATATTCAGCATAATCAGTGTTTATGTGCTGGTGCAGATCGCGATGATCGAAAACAGCCGCATTCCGCTTGATGACCCCAAAACGCACCTCGAACTCACAATGATCCATGAGGTGATAATTTTGGATAATTCAGGATTTGATAAGGCTCTGATTCATATTGGATCATACCTGAAATTTGCCATTTACGGAGCTTTGATCGGAAGTTTTTTGGTGCCTCTGGACTGGAATTATGGCTTACAGATTTTGCTTTTCATCGGCATCCAAGTGCTTTTTGCCGGATTTATTGGTCTTCTTGAATCATTCAGAGCCAGAAATAAAATGGTGAAAAACGCACAATATATCCTTACACTCTCGGCCATTGCTTTGGTGGCGTTTGTGGTTGTTCTTATTTTGACAAACAAATTAATCAGTTAGGATCATGCAGAATTTTCTGATTGTAACATTCGCCCTTACACTCATTTATCTGAGCAATTCCGAACGGTTCCGGTCTTTTTCGAACCTGATCGCGGTGCAAGGTCTGATTTTATTTGGAATTGCATTTATTGAACTCAAGGAGGTTCACACGGCAAACCTGATCTTTATTGTTAGCGAAACCATCGTTTTTAAGGCTGTAATTGTTCCGGTTATTCTTCACAGGATTATTACTCATATTAAAATTTATAAAGTTCATTCCAAAGCGCTGCCTGGTTTTTATTTATTGCTTTTTACAATCATTGGATTGTTTTTGAGTATTGTTTTAGCCAATGCGCTCAGCGATCAATTTCTCGACACGGTATTTCTTACCATTGCCATGTTTACACTTTTTACAGGACTCCTTATAATAATTACCCATAAGCTGATCTTCTCGCACATGATCGGATTCCTTGTTATTGAAAATGCTGTGTTTTTGTTTTCGCTGGCCGCGGGTAAGGAAATGCCTATGCTGATAAATATTGGCATACTCCTGGATATTTTTGCCAGTGTGCTTATTCTTGGCATTTTTATTAACAAAATCGGCAGCCAACACAGGGACTTGATGGCCGACACTTTAACCACCCTTAAGCATTAGTATATGATACTGGTTTATTTTATTTCTGCATTAATATTAAGTTTGGGTGCCTTATTCATAAAAAAGAAAAGCATCACCAAAATTCTACTGGGGATATTTTTGCTTGTACAGCTTACATTTACATTTTATGTATTTGAAAATGCAGGCAATACCGAGCTTATCTATTTTACTTTCGATGCGCTGGGTACAATCTTTCTCACCGTACTTACCTTGATTAGTATTGCAGTGGTTTACCACGGATTCAGGTATTTTAGCAGCCGAAGCACCGAAAGGTTCTTTTTTTATCATTCTGCACTTATAGGGTTGATTGCATCTATTACCGGTGCCTATTTTGCCAACGATGTAACAGCTGTATGGATTTTTGTGGAGGCTACGACACTCACAGGCTCAATGCTGATTTATCATAAAAAAACCGCCACAGCCCTCGAAGCAACCTGGAAATACATTTTCCTGTGTTCGA
The DNA here is from genome assembly GCA_021740425.1 of Bacteroidales bacterium. Classification (GTDB taxonomy): domain Bacteria; phylum Bacteroidota; class Bacteroidia; order Bacteroidales; family 4484-276; genus SABY01. The sequence goes on from JAIOZV010000049.1 coordinate 2,717, forward strand.
CGGGTATTGCCATTGCTTACCTTGGAATTTTATTTCTAAGCATGACCATGACCGGGGTGGGGATTCAGGATTTATCGTTCGACAGTATCGGCAAAGCTGCTGCCGGAGCAAATCCCCTTTACCTGAAAATCGCATTTTTATTTGTACTTGTAGGTTACAGCACAAAAATGGAGTTGTTTCCCATGCATACAGTAGGTATTGATGCTAACTCAGAAGCGCCATCACCAATCGGGGCTTTGATTTCAACAGGATTGGTCAATATGGGTTTTATTTCCATTTTCAGGGTTTATACTGCCCTTTCTGGAACACCCATTTTTAGCTGGATGAACCACATCTTAATTATTGTAGGACTGCTATCCTTGCTTGTAGCAGCAGGTTATGAACTTAAAATGCAATATAGTTCGCGGATGCTTGCCTATTCAAGCCTTGAATTTACAGGACTTGTTGCAATTTCACTTGGCATTGGAGGCGTAGGATATTATGCAGCAATATTATTGTTAGTATTACATGCTTTTGTTAAAGCGAGCTTGTTTTTTCAAACCGGCCAAATGTATCGCATCCTGAATACTCACCTTGTGGAAGAAAGCGGAAATTACATGAAAATATACCCCGCCGGTGGAATGGTATTTCTTATAGGCCTGGTTTGCATCACGGCTATCCCGCCATCCGGCATTTTTGTTGCTGAACTTCTTATCTTCAAATCTCTTGTTTATAGTGGCAACTGGTTCGTTTTGATTTTATCCCTTGGATTATTGGCTTTTATTATTTTCGCCCTGAGCAACCGCATTCTCAAAATGATTTTTTCGAAGCCGAAAAGACTTGGCGAAGAGATTATAAATTACACCGTTAAACCTGTGGAAACTCTCAGCCAGTTTATTTTCCTTGGAATAGTAATCTTTTTTTGTTTTTACCAGCCCCAGGTTTTAGTGGATTTAATCAACCAAAGTATTGCAGGACTTCCAAAATAATTTGTAATGACCCACAAGCATACTATCGAAATACAAAATAACGGGGCACCTGTCCTGCTAAAAGATATTCCTGTTTTAGAATATCCTGAATTTTCACATCAGGTAAAAGATTTGCTGGCTGACCAAAATTGCCATTGTGTGGCCTATTATGCCATTCCCTTTGAGAAAAAACTTAAATTTTTATGCTGCATTGCCAATGACCTGACCTCAAAAGTCCATGCTTTTTCACACGATCAAAAAACAAGCGGTGTTGTTCTGGAATCCCTTTCTTCCGAAATCTTCGCCATGCATGTGTATGAAAGAGAGATTCACGAAAATTATGGCGTACAATTTCTACACCATCCCTGGCTGAAACCTGTGAGGTTTCCTTTCGCCCGTTTCAACAGAAACAGTACAATGAACAATTATCCTTTTTTCCAGATCGAAAGTGAAGAATTGCATGAGGTAGGTGTTGGGCCAATTCACGCCGGAGTAATTGAACCGGGACATTTCAGGTTTATATGCAATGGCGAAAACGTAATTCACCTCGAAATCCATTTGGGCTATCAGCACCGAGGCATCGAAAAATTGATGTTAGATAAAAACAATCCGCTTCAACGTATGATTCTGGCCGAAAGCATTGCCGGCGATTCTGCTGTGGCTCATGGCCTGGCACATACCGGCCTCGTTGAATCTTTGGCTGGAATTGATGTGCCCCAACGCTTGCAAATCGAACGAAGCATTGCACTGGAATTGGAAAGAATTGCTGTTCATATTGGCGACACTGGTGCTTTGTGTACAGATGTTGCTTATCAGTTTGGGCAGGTTGTAAATGAAGCACTTCGAACCACCATTATCAATACAACCCAGCTTTGGTGCGGCAATCGTTTCGGGAAAGGGCTGATCAGGCCGGGCGGTACAAACTACCCTTCTGATGCAGATTTTATTGCTGCCATGATGTCAACGCTCAAAGATTCCGGGCAAAGATTTGCCGACATGGCCGACAGGATTTTTTCATTACCCAGTGTGCTGTCAAGGTTCGACGGCATCGGAGTTTTCACACAGGAACAAGCAAGGCTGACAGGAGCCGTTGGAATGGCTGCACGGATAACCGGCATCAACCGTGACATCCGGAAAAGCCATCCCTTCCAGTATTTTAAAAACCATTCGTTTGATCCCACCATGTTAACAAGTGGCGATGTGCTTGCCCGAAGCCTGCTTCGTAAACTTGAAGTAAAGCAATCCATCGAGTTAATTAAAACATGGGCTGAAATTCTAATGGACAGCATGGAAATTCTCCCCCGGCCACAATACAATTATAAACTTCAGCCCGAATCGTTTGCAATTTCTCTCTGTGAAGGCTGGAGGGGAGAAATTTGCCATTCGGCAATAACAGGCAAGGATGGAGAAATTATTCATTATAAAATCAAAGACCCGTCATTTCACAATTGGATGGCTCTGGCTCTGGCAGTAAGAAACCAGGAAATTTCTGACTTCCCGGTTTGTAATAAAAGCTTTAACCTTTCATACTGCGGCAACGATTTATAAACGAAAAAATCATGATTAAAGAATTTAAAATATTCAGGCAACACGGCAAACAATTTGTCCCCAATCCCGGTAATGTTGAGCTTGCCCCACTTTTCAGGGGAAGGCCGATTATCAGCAATCTTCCGGATGAAAAGGAAATTGACAAACTTTTAGCCCTTTGCCCTACAAATGCAATTGTGGCCAAGCCCTTTGGTATCGATCTTGGGAAATGTGTTTTCTGTAAAGAATGTCATTTTTTGATTCCCAATAAAATTAACTTCACCAACGATTACAAAATAGCCACCAATGACAGGAAGAAGCTGATTATTGGTTTTGGTGATAACACCCCTGTGAAACTTAACCCTGATTTGGTGAGAAAGGAAATCAGGAAAGTTTTTAAAAACTCACTCAAGCTGCGTCAAATATCGGCAGCAGGTGATAATAGCGGTGAAATGGAATTGAATGCCTCCGGAAATGTGAATTTTGATATGGGAAGATACGGGATCGAATTTGTAGCTTCACCCCGACATGCTGATGGCATTGTGATTACCGGGCCAATTTCAGAAAATATGGCCGAAGCCACCCAAATTTGCTATGATGCAACACCCGACCCAAAGCTTATTATTCTTGTTGGAACAGATGCTATAAGCGGTGGAATTTTTGAAGGAAGTCCTGCGATAAACCGCGACTTTTTGAAAAAATACCCGGTGGATTTGTATGTTCCCGGAAATCCCGCACATCCCCTGACTTTCATCAATGGCATCCTGTCGTTGCTTGGTAAAAAAAGCTAAAGCCTGATTTTTATAAAACAGATTACCACAACTCAATCGCAACAGGGCAGTGGTCGGAGCCCATCACTTCGTTGAGAATGGCCGCACTTTTAACATTGGGTATAAAGGATTGGCTTACCAAAAAATAATCGATTCTCCAGCCTACATTTTTGGCGCGGGCACCAGCGCGGTAACTCCACCATGAGTATGCAGCTTCTTTGTCAGGATAGAAATGCCTGAAAGTATCTGCCAATCCGCCTTGCGTAAAGCGATCCATGCCATCAATTTCTTCCTGCATATAACCAGCACTTTTGTTGTAGTTGGGCTTGGGGCGGGCAAGATCGATGGGCTTGTGCGCCACATTAAAATCGCCACACACAATCACCGGTTTCACTTTTTCGAGGTTTTTCAGATAATTGTAAAATGCCAGATCCCATTCCTGACGATAGCCTAACCTTTTCAGGTCATTGCCTGAGTTGGGCACATAAACATCAATGAGATAAAATGCTTCATACTCAAGACACAAAACACGGCCTTCGCTATCATGTTCAACAATTCCTATATTTCTTGAAACGCTGATGGGTTCTGTTCTTGACAAAATTGCAGTGCCTGAATAACCTTTCTTTTCTGCTGAATTAGAAAAAATTTTATAATCACTGATCCCGAATAAGGCTTCAGCCACCTGATCGTCCTGGGCTTTGGTTTCCTGCAAACAGAGCATATCAGGAGCCATGATCTCAAAATCCCTGAAAAAGTCTTTTTGTGCAACAGCCCTGATTCCGTTTACGTTCCAGGAAATAATTTTCATAATAGTTTCATTTTGACTTAATGTATATCCAACAACAATTCCACTTGTTCGTTCAATTTGTAAGATGCGAAAATAGCGGTTTTTGTCATGTCAGGAACATGTCAGGATTTAACGGCTGTAAGTTTTTTTGCAACTCAGGGTTTCAATTGTTAACAATATTATGCCTGAAACAGCATTGCTGATCACAATGACAAATTATTACCAATCTTCCAATAAATCAGCCATTACATTACATTCGCGCTGTTTATTTTTTAATTCAACCAAATCGAAAAGCAATGTTTAAAGTAAATGAATATTTTGATGGAAAAGTAAAATCTCTGGCTTTTGAAAACAAAGAGGGCGCAGTAACGGCAGGTGTGATGGCTCCGGGAGAATTTGAATTTGGAACTTCGACAGTGGAATACATGACAGTGATTTCCGGAGCGATGCTTGTACTCCTCCCTCATCAAACGGAATGGAAAACGTATAAACCTTACGAAACATTTATTGTTGAAAAGGATTCCAAATTCAAAGTGAAAGTGATGGAGCAAACTGCTTACAAGTGTGTTTACAAATAATAGCTGCCTAAAAAATTACTGATTTCGATCAGGAGCATAATTTTTAAAACCATTTCAGTTCCTTCAGGCCTGGACTGAATTTTCTGCTGGTGCTGTGGCGGATTATATTTGTTTTTCAGAACTTGGTTCAACTGGCATTTTTAAGTCGCTTATTTTCTCAAAAGATTGTACTTTCATTTTCAGAACTATTGGTTAAATTTGTCTGAAAATAAAAATGAATAATGTTTGGTAAGAACTCGATTTTCCTTTTCCTGGTAGCCTGTTTAACCACTTTCCCTACGTTCTCCTTTTGTGTAGAAAAAACTGACAGCCTTCTGTTGCTGGCACAAACAGCCACAGGATCTCAAAAAATTGTAGCCTTAAACGATTATGCAGAAGCCTTGTTGGAAACAGAATTGGAAGAAGCAACCAATATTGCTATGCAAGCACTTGACCTCGCTGAAAAGCTGAATGACCATGAACAAACATCCCGTGCCCAGCACATTATTGCAGATGCCTGGTATTACAGGAATAATTTTCTGAATGCCATCAAATATTATCAGGCCTGTGCCCAGACCGAAAAAGAATTGAACGGCCCATTATCACAAGGATATCAAAACCGATTGAACGATGTGGGCTACTGCTACAACGAACTTGCATTGTTTGAAAAAGCCATATCCTATTATCAGCAGGCTCTCGGGATTGCACAGCAAAGAAACGACCTCGATGAAGTGGCTGCAAACCTCAACAATATCGGGCAGTCCTATTTTTCGAAGGGAGATTATAGCAAGGCCATCACTTATTTTGATCAAGCGCTGAAAATTGATCTTGAACGAGGCAACGATGAATACATTTCCATCGATTTTAACAATATTGGTAAAGTATATTATACCTGGCAAAAATATGATAAGGCCATCGAATATTATTTGGAAGGGCTCGACAGGGCGCTTGCTGCCGGCAACGAATCCATGCAGGCCATACGCTTAAGCAACATCGGGCAGGCTTACGAAGCCAAAGGAGAAACCGATAAAGCTCTCGATTATGTAAACCGTGCCCTGCAAATAGATGAAAGATTGGGCAACACCGAAAAAATTGGAGTTAGGCACAGCCACATCGGACTGATATACCTGAAAATGGGCGACTATAAAAAATCACTTGAAAGTCTTGCCAAAGCCAACCAGATTTTTAACTTCACTAAAAATGTAAGCTCCAAAATTATTACCCTGAACCACCTGGGTACTCTTATGCAAAAACAGGATCGGCATAACGAGGCTCTGGAATATTTTGATACGGCAGCCGGGCTGGCACGTAAACATCAAATCAGAGCCGAAGAAATGCGGGCATTAAAAAATATTTCAGATATTCAAGGTCAGCAAGGCAATTTTCAGCAGGCATTAAAATATTATCAGCTTTTTGCCCAAATTAAAGATTCGATATTTAACGAGGAAAAACACCGGCAATTTGCCAAATTTGAAGCACGCTACGAAAACGAGAAAAAAGAAAAGGAAAACGAATTGCTGAGGCAGGAAGCAAATATTCAGCGAAAACAAAAAACCATCTTCATCCTGACAGGCATTGCATCATTGCTGCTTGCCTTATCTTTTATGGTACTGTTTTCGATGAAACGCAAGTCGTTGATTCAAAACAGCAAACTTCACGAAAAAGAAAGGGAGTTGCATGCCCTGGCCATTGAAAAAAAAGAAAAAGAAAACCAGCACCTGCAGGATGTTCTTTTTGCCGAAGCACAGATCAACAGGCTGCAAACAGAAAAACTGCAACAGAAAAACCGAGAGCTGTCAACATCAACCATTCACATCCTAAACAAAAACGAGGTTTTGGGAAACATCAGAAAAATGGCTGCCGATTGGATGAAGCAAGATAATTTCGACAAAACCAAAAACCTGAAAAAATTGATTCATGAGGTAGATCAAAACACCGACCTCGATGAACAATGGGAGCAATTTAAGCTGCATTTTGAGTCGGTTCACAAGGGTTTTTTTGAACGCTTATTAAAAAATTTCCCAAAGCTCACTCCCAACGAACTGAAGCTATGCGCTTACCTGCGCATGAACCTCTCCACCAAGGAAATTGCCCAGATGCTCAACATCAGCACCGAATCGGTAACTACCAAACGCTATCGCCTGCGAAAAAAATTAGACCTGGAAAATGAAGAAAACCTGGTGGGATATTTAGGGAATTTTTAGCCCGGGAAATTTTGCACTACCCAAAACCCAAAAGTTTCAGTTGAAGCCTTCGGCATTATAGCTACTCCAATTTTCACATCATTTTATTTTTCTGCCAATGTTGAATTAACAAATTGAACATAGGTTATTTGATCTATGATAATTTCCTCATCCGCGGGTTATTGCTAAAAAAACACCAACGTTCATTATAGACAAAACATGAACCATTCTTAATTGACTGTAAAGCAATCATTTAAAATTTATCAAAAGCAAGCGTGTTCATGTTTTGTCTATATGCAAAACTTGACTTTCCCATGCTTCCCAGCCGATCTTTGTAGCTCAAAATCTGCAAGGTTATGATCAAACATTTCAATATTATTATTTCAGGCGATTTGCAACATAAGGGTTATAAACTCCGGATGATGATGCTGGCATCGCAACACCGGATTAAGGGATCGGTGGAAGAAAAAAATGAAGAAATCGTGGTTGAGGCCGAAGGTGAAGAGGCGGATATAAACGGCTTTTTTCAAGCCATAAAACATATTCAGCCAGCCGGAGCCGGAAAAAGTATTATTCATAAAAATGAAACAACAGAACTCTCATATTTCGATGAATTCATTATCAGATAATTAATTTAATACTTAATGTTTATGAAAAAATTATTTACGATTCTATTGCTATTAACAGTGATTACTGTTTCAGCACAGAAAGCCACCAATTACTGGGATGGCAGTTTTAACAGCTACTGGCACAACGACAACAACTGGTCCCTCGGCCATATTCCCACCTCAGCCGAAGATGTGGTTATCCCCAACGGGATGCCGCGCTATCCTTCGGTTGATTTCTATGATGAAGAAATCAAATCGCTTACCATTCAAAGCAATGCCGAGGTCAGGATCTACGACCAAACTCTTGATGTGATTGGTGATGTGAATGTTTACGGCGAGCTCAGACTGCTGGATGGTGTTGCTGAAATTGAATGTGATAACATCACCTGGCACAGCGGCTCAGAGGCCCAGACAACCGGCGATTGCGAAATTATCGTATATGGCACCTGGGAGTTTGCAGCCGGGGCCAACGTTCAGCTCGACAACGGCAGGGTGAAATTTCTGGGAACAGATAACCAATACATTAGGAGCAAAGATGCCGATTGTTATTTCAACAATGTGTATCCAGTTAAATCAGGAGGTATCTTCGGACTAAGTGCCCAATCCACAGCCCCCTGCAAAATAAAAGGCTATTTTACCCTGGGTGGAAGCAATTATGATTTTACCAGCCCATCAGGGCAAACCATTCAAATCGGATATTACTTTCAAAATGGTAATGCTTCCATAAATACAGCATTGGACAATGGTACGATTGAATTCACGGGAAATACATCAAACTGCGCATTTTATCCGCAACCCGGCGATTATTTCAACAATCTCATTGTTAATACCGGAGCTTACGACCTGGATTTGGGTACAATCAATACCACAAGCTTTGAAATAAAAAATGACGTTACCATCAACTCCGGCCGCCTGGATGTGGTTGACATGGATTTACTTGTCGGCGGAGACTGGGATAATAATGTGGGTTCATACGGTTTTTGGGAGCGGGATCAGAAAGTAACGTTCAACGGCAGCGGCCATCAGTATTGCTCTGATGAAACTTTTCACACCCTTGAAGTTAATAAAAGTGGTGGCGCATTTCGGATGAACGGCACCCACGTGGAGTGTGCTGTATATGACTGGATCGCCGGTGCTGTGGATGTGCTTTCCGGTTCTTTCACGGCCAACGACCTGCTGGACAATGCCATCCAGGGCATTTTTTACCTGAATCCGGGAGGAGTGATCAACCTCCACAATCCGGGGGGCTATATCGACCTGAAAGGCGACCTTTATATTTACGGCGGCGAATTCAACGTGTACGGCGGATCAATCGCATCCTACTGGCCCTATAATGAAGATGCTTCCATTACCATGAGCGATGGTGTGCTGGATATTAAAGAGCAGGGAATCCAGATTTACAACACGAGCTATGCCCTGAACGACAATATCACCGGTGGAAGAATTAAATGCGCCGGCTATTTGTACAACGACCGGGTGGATTTCACACCCAATGCAGGCGGTTTTGAGATGTACGGCCCTACAAATGCAAATGTGAGATGCTCCAACGGGGGAAGATTCTGGGATCTGGTTATCGACAAAGTGGATGGCGGAAAAGACGTGGGTGTAAAACCATTCACCGACAGGAACGGCACATATTATGACGGCTCAAGAGGAAATACAGCCACAGCCGTCAGCAATATTCTATGCCAAGCACATCTGTATATCGACAACGGCACTTTCGATCTGGGTGCTTATGACTTTACAGCCAATGGCTCGGCTTTGGTTTACGGCTCCCTCATTATGAATAATGCGGCCAATGACTTCACCGTAAACTGGGACATGCAATGGCGGCCGGGAGCAACAGCCGATATTAACCATGGAAACTTTTGGGTGAAAGGCAACTGGGATTTCGCCCCTGACATCAATGTTCAACTTGGTGTGGGAAATACGGTTCATTTAAATGGCACGAATGTTCAGTTTTTGTATAGCAACGATGCCGACTCCCATATCGGAAATTTATCGATCGATAATACAAGCAGTCCTGTGTGGATGCACAGCACCAGCACCCAGCCCCTGCATGTTGCGGGCGCGATGACTGTTCCTTCCGGTGCAACATTTCAGATCCAGGGCAAAAGCCTGGTGGTGGACGGTGAACTGGACATTCAGGATGGCGCCACCATGTACCTGTCCAGTTCGGGAGGCGGCCAGTTGACGAACAATTCGGATATGGAACTCAGCGGCAATCTGCTTGTCGGCTCAGGGGAGGTGTTGATCCATGGTATGTTCGACCTGATGCTTACCGGCTCGCTTGCTATTAATGGAGGAAATTTTATAAATGATGGAAGCAGCATTACCAATGCCAACCATATTTTTGGTGAATTAACAATGACCGATGGGCTTTATCAGGCTGAAGAAAGTATCTATATTTGTTCAACAGCCATCACCAATATCTCCGGCGGAACCTTCAAATGCAGAGGTTTTCTTGCTAAGGAAGCCGTAAATTTTCAACCCACAGGGGGTACAGTTGAACTGAATGGTTTTAATGATGCTGCTTTAAACTGGATTCAATGCTCAGAAGGAAATTATTTTAATGATCTTAACATCAATGCAAATGCAAACAGCGGCGCAATCCTCCATAGCGACATTACTGTACAAAACAACTTAACCATAACATCCGGCAATTTGTGGTTGAGTACTTATGAAGCAACCGTTGATAACAGGGTGGATATTTATGGTCGTTTGATTATGACAGAACCCTCAGCAAGCCTGAAGTGTTATGTTATCTCCTGGTATCCTGGCTCAACTGATATAATCAATAATGGTGATATATTTTGTGATTTTTGGACTTTTGAGGAAGGTACCGATGCAATGCTTGAAGCAGAGAACACCGTGCATGTGTGGTTTGGCATTGTCAATTACGATCCGGATGCCGAATTTGGCCACCTGATATGGGAAGACTGGGATGTATCAAAAAGTAACAATGTTGCAGCATATCATAAAAGTGCTGTATTACCTGAACGAGCCTCTGAAAATGAAACAGCTTTGGTAAACAACGAGAATCAAATCAGCAATCCCCTGGAAAACGGAAAGACCTCATACCCAAGAAAAGTGAGTGGCAACTGCACCTGGATGCCGGATGCTAATTGGTCGCATTGGGAAAGTCTTATTGTTCAGGGTACAACTGACATTACACCTGGCACTTCGGTTACTTTGGAAAATTTGATCACCCTTACAACTTATTCCGATTTTACCCTGAACGGCACATTAAATCTGGAATATGGAGGCTGTTTTGTGGACGGCCATTTCGAAATTGCCACAACCGGTGAACTGATCATTGAAGGAGGAGAGTTTATTGTGGAGAACAGCAGCAATTCATATAATGATATATTTGGTGCACTTACAATGTCCGACGGGCTGTTCCGGATTGATGGTAATATCCGGTTTCAGCCTTCAGGTATTGGTAATATTTCAGGTGGTATGATCAGGTCAGTTGGTTTCATTGCCCCCAACTCCGGAACATTCGAACCTGTCGGTGGAACTGTCGAGATTCAAACCCTCAACAATGGCTTTGGTCCTGTTAATTGTGCAAATGGAAACCATTTTATTAATCTGAACATCAATTATGCTGGCAGTGGTGGAGGCGCACATCTTGATTCGGACATTCACATCTTAAATAATTTAAATATTTTAAAGGGATATCTGACTTTTGACGGCTATACAGCCACTGTGGATGAAAATACACTGGTAGAAACAGGAGGCCTCATGATGGATGAACCTACGGATGTTTTAAATACCGGAACCGGTTCCGGGAATGAAATCAGGTGGACATCCGATGCGTTCCTTCGGTACAATGAAAACGGACGAATCAATGTATTCGGCAATTGCATATTTGAAGCAGGGGTAAGCGACAGTATTGCGCCAGATCAGACCATGACTTTTATGGGTGCAGATGATCAAGACTTTGAAAACCATTCAACAGCCATGTTTGGCACCATCGAACTGGATAAACCGTCCGGCGCATTGATCATTCCTTCCGGATCAACCGTGGAATGCCAGAGCTACGACTGGACCTCCGGCACGCTTACCGTGCAGGGCGGCAGTTTTACGGCCGTCGATCTTGCCGACTACATTCTTGAAGGAACCATCAACCTTAATGGTGGTCTGATTGATTTCACACAGGACATCGGTCAAAATACCGCAATGGAAGGTAATCTGACCATCACCGACGGGACCTTCAACCTCCGCGGCGGCGCATGGGACTGCAAACTTGCCATGACCGGCGCCCTCTTCCTGAACATGACCGGGGGAATCCTTGATTTTATCGATAACGGGGTGGATATTTCCAGCACATTACTAGTGATGAACATGACCGGGGGAACCATCAGAACCAACGAAAATTTTAAGAACATAAACCCGGGATTTTTGTGCGACGGTGGAAATGTTGAGCTGTATGGCATGGGTAAAACACTTTCCTCCACGGGCGGATATTTCAACGATTTGTACATCAATGGCATCTATTCGTGCGGAACGGATTTGGATATTCATGGTGATTTGTTTGTGAACAATACGTTTACCCTTGAAGGAACAGAGACAACCTGCATGGGTAACGTGGAAATCGATTATGGTGAGCTGGTTCTTAACAGCGGGAGCACACTGCGGCTCGATAACAATTCCGCTGTGCTGGTTAAGTTTTATGGCTATTTTACAAGCAACGGAACCGAAGGCGAAATGAACCTGGTAACCGCCGAGAGCGCCGGCGACCGTTATCACTTTACAGTCGAAAGTTTTGGCACGATTGAAGCCGAACATACCATTTTCGAACACATGTCGGCAAACGGGATTTACATGAGCGAAGGAGCCAACTTTTTGGATCAGGGATTTTACGGCTGCACCTTCAGGAATGGAGCGGAAGGCGGCACCCTGCTTACCCTGAACAACACCTATTCCGCTGACATTATCGGGGCGGTTTTTGAAAACAGCACTGACGGGGCTGCCTTCAATGTGACCAAAACCAACGACCAGGGCGAGTTTACTTTCACCAATTACTCGGGAAATTTTTCCGGCCAGCCCTTCGAAAACGATCCCTACAACCGCATTCACTGGTATGTGCCCGGGTTGACAGTTACCCCGTTAATAAAGAATGTTGATGCTCCTGCCGGCACAACCAACTTCAATGTGATTTCCAATGTAGATTGGACAGTATCTGAAACCGCTGAATGGTTGTCGGTTAATCCGTTGTCGTCATCGGGCAACGGCTGGATTACGGCAACTTTCGATGAAAACACCTCTACCTCAGCCCGGTCGGCCACCATTACCGTATCTTCCGAAGGGTTATCCGATGTAATCGTTACATTGAACCAGGCCGGAGCCGTTCCCGTTTTAACGGTTACACCATCCAACCAAAATGTAGGAGCCACAGCCGGAAGCACAACATTCAGCATTGTTTCCAACACCACATGGAGCACTTCCGAAACCCTTGAATGGCTGAGTATTTATCCGCCTTACGGTACTGGTAACGGAGCCCTCAACGCATCCTTTACTCAAAACAACACCGGGATGGAACGGGTAGGTGAAATCACTGTTACTACTGACGGAAAAGTTGCAGTTGTGGTAACAGTAACACAAGATGGTAATCTTCCCGAACTTACTGCTGATCCGGGATTTTTCGACTTCCTGGCTCCCAACGGCATCGCCATGCTCAATGTATATTCAAACACCAACTGGATTATCTCCGATGATATGGACTGGCTGGGGCTGAATTATGAATTTCCTTCAGGCAACCAGGTGGCAGAGGTTTCGGTGCAAATGAACAATACCGGTGCAGTTCGTACCGGCGAAATTACGGTAGAAACCGAAGATGGTTCCATCGAGATCATCATTCCGGTTACGCAGCAGCCATTCGTGGAGCATATCATTTCACTACCAGCCGGCTGGTCCGGAATGTCGAGTTATGCGCTTCCAACACCACCATTTATCGAAGATGTGTTCTCAGGAATTTCTGATGAGCTGATCATCGCCCTCACCGAGGAAGATATTTATTATCCCGAATACGGCATTAACACCATCGGCATGTGGGGTGATTTTTCCGCCTACAAAATCAAAACTTCCGCAGCCGTTGATCTTGAAATTTACGGCAGCGCATATCCTTCCAAGACCATGACCATTCCTGCGGGATGGAGTTTGCTACCGGTAATCTCCGAATGTGAAGTGGATTTGGAAATGCTTCTTGATGCGGTTGTGGATGATGTAGTGATGGTGAAAGATGTGGCCGGGTATGGCGTGTTCTGGCCCGCAATGGGGATCAATACCATCGGCACATTGCAGCCGGGAAGGGCATACTATGTGATGATGAGCAATGCCGCCGATATTGAGTTTCCTGATTGCGGAAGCTTAAAAGGCCAAACCTCGTCAGGTGTGAAGGAACAGCAAATTCCGGCAGGATTCGAAATAGCCTCCACCCCCTCCACCCACACCATCGCCATACAGCCCGAAGCGGTCAAGGATTTTGAGCCCGGGAGCATCATCGCCGCTTACGATCAAAACGGAAACTGCTTTGGAGCTACCCAAATCGCCAACGATATCAATTACATCACCATCTTTGGCGATGACCCAACAACAGCAGAAAAAGATGGGTTCTTTGAAGGGGAGATACTTTTCTTCAAAACCGGTTTTGAAGAAACCCTGTCCGTACGGACAGGTTTGAACCCGACCTTCGACAACAGCCTCCCCCAATCCGACGGCGCTTTCACCGAAAACGGCCTTTCTGCCATCACCGATTTTAAAGAAGCCACCGGAATTTCGGAAAACAGTTTCGACCATGCCGTGAATATCTATCCTAATCCTTCGTCAGGCAAATTCAGCATTTCCGGATTGCCGGCAGGAGCAAGGGTAATAATTTCGGATATGCAGGGTGTGGTGAAATATACCCTCGAAGAAACAGGAACCACCAATCTGCATATTGTTTTGGACCATTGCCCGGCAGGCGTTTATCTTATTTCAGTGGAATATCAGAACGAAAACTCTTTTTATAAGCTCATTCTTCAATAATCGGAGGATTACACAAGCCTGCCCTACCCCCGGCAGGCAAAACCCGGAATGTATTTTCCGGGTTTTTTTATGCATTCCATAATTTATAATCATTCATTTTTGAAATGAATAAAAATAAATATACTTTTGAAATTAATTTAAGAAGTTGATGGGCTTAACAAAAAAAAAGTTTTGAAAAGAAAAACCTTTAGAAAGGTTCAAATTCAATAAGTATTAACTAAATCAAAAATGTTATGAAGTACATTACTTTACTCACATTCATGCTGGCTGTTTTTGTGTGCGGCACAATGATGGCACAGGTGAACGCGCCGCCGGGAAGTTCCGGGTTGCAGGAACGGCTCGAAATGGTGGCACAACACAAAGCGGAAACCGGGCAGGACTTACCTAATCTCTCCGATGCAACCAAAGCCGAATACTGTATTCCCGCAGCCAACTGCAGCTTTGGCGATGGGTTTACAGATTTTATGTTTGCCGGAATTGAAAACCCGGCCAGTGGTTGCAGCCCAAACGGGTATGGTGATTTTACCGACATGCAGGGCTCTGCCGAAATCGGGCTTTCATATACGGCATCATTTAAAACCGGTTACTCCGACCAGATGGTGAGCATGTGGATCGATTTTAACAACGACACCACATTCTCTGAAATGGAACGTGTACTCACCGACTTCAACCTGCCCAGTGCAGGTACCATGCATGAAGTTGAAATTACGATTCCCGGCAATGCATTTCCAGGAATTCACAGAATGAGGATCGGGGCAAACTGGATCGACCCCTCTTCACCTGATCCCTGCGCCAGCTTAACTTATGGCGAATGGGAGGATTATCACATCGAAATTACCGGTGAGCCCATCAGCTACAATGCCATGCTGGCTTCTATCGACATGGCTTCGGTCATGCTCGCCGGCGATATAACACCGGTAGCTACTGTAGTAAACATGGGCATGGAAACCATAAGTTTCCCGGTTATCATGACCGATCTTACCGGAAGTTACACTTCAACCGTTCAGGTTGAAAACCTCGGCATGGGAGCAAGTGTACAGGTAGAATTTGATACCTGGACAACAGAAGTTGGTGCCTACGATATCGAAATTTGTACTGACCTTGATGGGGACGAGATTCCTGGTGATGACTGCAAGTCGATGACGATTGCATTCTCCGACCAGCCCCGCCAAAAAGTAGTTGCCGAGTTCTTTACCGGCACGTGGTGAGGCTTCTGCCCGTATGCAGCTTTGGGTTTGGACCAACTGCATCCCGAATACATTGATAACCTTGCAATAATTGCATGGCACAACAATGATGAATTTGAATTTCCCGAAGGTATGGTTCGTGACGGATATTACAGCATTACCGGATATCCTACCGTATGGTTTGACGGATGGCAAAGTGTTGTCGGCGGTTACCAGCCGAGCAGCTATCCTTATTATGTTCCGGTTATGGACGAACGCGTACCCTACCCTTCCAACTTCGAAGTTACTTTCGACATCCACAACGTTGATGGCACAAATCTAAATGTGGAATCAACCGTTGAAATTAAAAATGGTAACAACTCCGAAAACCTGGCTGTTTTTGTAGTACTTACCGAAACCGACCTGGAATCTCCCGGTAACGAAAACCAGAATTTTGTAGCCCGAAACGTTTATCCCAATGGCATGGGTATGCCCGTTGATTTTTCGACGCAAACCAGCATTACCTGGGAAACTGCCGTGACCATTGAAGATGACTATAACATCGGAAATTGTGAAATCGTAGTTTTCATCCAGAACATGGACACCAAGGAAATCTATCAGGGCTACAGCAAAATGGCTTATGAAATTGTGGGCTATGAAGAGATCACACCCCGGTCCGAATTAACCGTTTTCCCAAATCCGGCCAGCGGAAGGGTGAACATTAATGCAAACGCTGAAATCGAACAGGTAAGCATTTTCAATCATGTTGGCCAGTTGGTTTATAAAGTTGAAGGTTCTTCAAAACTCATGAATCTGAGCACAAATGGTTTCGAACCGGGATTATACCTTTTTAAGGTTCAAACCGAAAGCGGATCGTTTGTCGAATCCGTAATTATCCAGTAACAGGATTTAGTTTACCTATTGATATAAAACCGCAGGGCAGGGTCTTGCGGTTTTTTTTATTGGTTTGGCAGTGTATTACTTTTTGATAAACTGTTTTCATACTGCCCCTCCGTTATATGAAAGGTCAAGAAAATGCCCTGCGGGTTTTTCCATAAATGAATGTGTTTTTATTTGCCGGACTGACTTGTAACTGTGATATTGTTGCAGCAGTTTTGCACGATATTGAAACTGGTGTTCCTGCGGTTAAGTCTTTATTTGTGAGCGACAGAGAAAAGTAAAACCACGAAAGCACAGATGGATTTCAAGGCATAACAAGATAGTTTTTAATCCTTGTCTTTGATAATTTCATCTATGGTTTCCTGCAAGAGACGGTTAAACAGTTCAGGGTTTTCCAGCATGATGAAGTGGCCGTAACCCGGCATATATCGCACTTTAAATTCAGGGACAACCGAGCGGTTATAGGCTTCGTTGGTGGGCCAGAAGTCTGCGTTCACCGAATAGACAGGTATGTCCATCCCGGCAAGTTTTTCCTCGATTTCCTCTTTCCCGAATTTATACATGCTTTCGAATGCCTGCATGGCTACCCGGCTGTCTGCCGATGACATATCCCGGGCAACCCGGTTTACCAGCGCGGTATCTGCATTTTCGGGAAACATGGCTCTGACAAATCCATCGGTGCTTGTTTTGAAATCCTGGTAAAAAGGATTCGTATAACTTTCGAATATTTCGCGGGTAAAGGTTGTATCCCGGAATTGCTGGTAAGTATCAACACCCACCAAACCGATGACCCTTTCCGGCATTTTGGATGCTGCATCAATAATCACCTCGCCACCCATGGAATGGCCGATGAGGATCACCTGATCCAAATCCAGTTTATCAACCACGGCCACCACATCATCACCAAATGAGTTGATGGTAAAGTTTTCGCGGTCCGTACCCGAGTTGCCATGTCCGCCATAATCCACAGTGATTACCCGGTAGTTTGTGCTAAACTCCGGGACCTGGTATTTCCAGTAGCTTTTATCGCAAGACCAGCCGTGAACGAATACCAGTGCAATGTCGCCACTTCCCTGGTCGGTGTAACTGATTTGCAGGCCGTCGGAAGAGGTAGCAAAATCCTCTTGGGATTGCTTGCATGACGCAAAGCAAATGGCCACGGTAAGAATAGAAAAGAAAAGTTTTGTTTTCATAGCTAATTGTGGTTAGAATTTGGTGATGCAATGATAAGGAATTTCTAAAATATTCAGCACTTGTCATCAAAGAATTAAGTGTTTACAGGAGTTATTAAACAAATAAGAAAATCTATGACCGGTAATTGGACAGGATTATTGGCGTAAGCCATCCCGATTAGTTAGCATGCCATTAATCTATCCGAGAAATCCGCGCTTATGGAGGTCAACAATCAGATCGGAGATAGTTTTAAATTCTGTCTTTTTCAGGATATTTCCACGATGCGTATTTACCGTATAAACGCTCAGTGATAATTTTTCCGCAATTTGTTCAGTATTCAATCCTTGCTCTATCATCATTATAATCTCAAATTCACGACTAGTGAATGGGCTCCCGATCATCAACAATTCTTCATCCGGAAATCTGAAATTCGCTAAATCATTTCCTACATAGTAATGACAACCATTTTTCCGCTTTTTAAAAGAATCTATATTGGTGAGAATATGAAAATGAAAGACTGTATTATGAAGCGAACTATAAAAAAAGTACAATTGAA
>JAIOZV010000050.1 GCA_021740425.1 Bacteroidales bacterium
GAGACCGTGGTATTGGGATGACCGCCGAAGAGGTGGATAAATACATCAACCAGATTGCATTTTCGAGTGCGGAAGAATTTGTGAAAAAATTTAAAACCAAATCAGAAGCTGAACAAAATGCTATTATCGGCCATTTTGGTCTGGGATTCTATTCTTCCTTTATGGTTTCTGATAAAGTTGAAGTGATAACCAAAACATATAAAAAGGGCGGATCAACCAAGCCTGTGAAATGGACCTGCGATGGCAGCCCCAACTATACCCTCGAAGAAACCGTAAAAAAAGATCGCGGAACTGAAATTGTTTTGCACATCAGTAAAGAAGAAAAAGAATTTCTTGAAGATTATAAAATCAGGGAATTACTGAAAAAATATTGCCGCTTCCTGCCCGTGCCCATCCAGTTTGGGTTGAAAAAGGAAAGTGTGAAAGTTGAAGGCGAAAAAGATAAAGACGGCAACGATAAATACACCGAAATTGAAAAACCCGATATCATCAACAACACGAGCCCGCTTTGGAAACGCATGCCTGCCGACCTGAAGGACGAAGATTACAAAAGCTTTTACCGTGAATTGTATCCGATGAATTTTGAGGAACCCCTTTTCCACATTCATCTCAACGTGGATTATCCTTTCAACCTTACAGGAATTTTGTATTTCCCCAAGGTGAAAAAGAACCTCGAAGTGCAGCGCGACAAAATCCAATTGTACTCAAACCAGGTATTTGTAACCGATTCGGTTGAAGGCATAGTTCCTGATTTTCTTACATTACTCCATGGGGTGATCGATTCGCCCGATATTCCGCTCAATGTTTCACGCAGCTACCTCCAAAGCGACAGGCGTGTGAAACAGATTTCGAATCACATCATGAAAAAAGTGGCTGATAAACTCGAGGATATTTTTAAAAACGATCGTGAACAATTCGAGAAAAAATGGGACGACATCAAGGTATTTATTGAGTATGGAATGATTTCGGAGGAAAAATTCTATGAGCGTGGCAAGAAGTTCAGCTTACTGAAAAATACCGAAAATAAATATTTCACTCTTGATGAATATGCTGAAAAAGTAAAGGAAAATCAGCAGGATAAAGACAAAAAGGTAGTTTATCTCTACACCTCTGATAAAGAGGATCAGCACAGCTACATCGAAGCAGCATTGGCCAAAGGCTACGATGTTCTGGTAATGGATGGTGTACTCGACAATCATTTTATCAATACCCTGGAGCAAAAATTTGAGAACACCTCATTTGCCCGCGTGGACGCTGACACCATCGACAATTTAATAAAAAAGAGTGATGATAAACTCCCCTCAAAACTCGATGACAAGCAAAAAGAAAAAATCAAACCACTCTTCGAGGAGGCTATCGATAAAACAAGATTCACCATTATTTTCGACAACCTAAGCGAAACAGATCTTCCGGTAATGATCACACAACCTGAGTTTATGCGCAGGATGAAAGATATGTCGGCTGTAGGCGGCGGCGGCGGAATGATGGGTTTCGGCAACTTCCCCGACAGCTATAATCTGGTTGTTAATTCAAACCATCCACTGGTGTATAAAATGGCTCAGGACGAAAATGAAGAAAGCAACAAAAATCTGGTTAAACAAATTACAGATCTGGCGCTGCTTTCGCAAAACCTGCTCAAGGGAAAAGACCTGACAAGCTTTATTAAACGCAGTGTTGATATTTTGTAATGAAACATTTTAAATAAATATGAAATCGGGGCGTTGTTTGTGTTCATAACAGGCAACGCCCCTGTTTTTCACATAATATTCATTTATAAGAAAACCTATTTGCAAATGTTTTACCCCCCCCAGGAAATTACCAACCAGTACATCACAGAACAAGACATTACCGATATTAAGCAGGCTATTTTAAATGCAGAACTTGATACCTCCTCAGAAATCAGAGTGCATGTAGAAGAAACATGCCCGGGAGATGTACTACGCCGTGCTTCAGATGTGTTTCTCGAATTAAATATGCACAAAACCACCAAAAGAAATGCTATCCTGTTTTATGTAGCATTAAGAAACCGGAAATTCGCCGTCATTCCCGATTACGGCATTCTTGAAAAAGATACAGAACGATTTTGGGATACTCTGAAATTGGAAATGTTGGATTATTTTCGCGAAAATGAATTTTCAAGTGGATTGATTCATGGAATTGGCCGTACCGGAGAATTTTTGAGAAGTGTGTTTCCTTACGACAAGGAATCCGGCAATGAACTTGCCGATGAAATTACTTTCGGTAAAATCGAAAATTGATAGTGCTTGTTAAACCATCACAGATATTGTAATAATTTCATTTCTTAACCGAATATTGTTTTTAACAGATATTTAATACATTAGCCCAAAATTTAAAACACGAAAATTATGAGTTCATTTAACAAAGTTAAAGAATACCTTTTGGAGCTCGAATACAACGTTCTATCGGAAGACCTGAAAGAGGAACTTTTGGTTGTGAACAAGGAAGACTCCGGAATCAGCAATTTGATAATTGATTGCGAAGAGCCGATTTTAATTATCGAATATCCGCTTTTTAAAATCAAAAAAGGTAATGAAGCACTTTATATCGAATTACTTCAAAAAAACAGGGAAATCATCCATGGAGCCTTTGCCCTTGCTGATGACAATACCCTCATTTTCCGCGACACACTTCAGCTCGAAAATTTGGATTTGAACGAACTGGATGGTTCGCTGGAATCGTTGGAATTATTGTTGGCCGAATATGGTAACCGTATCATTGAAATCTCAAAAATGCAATAATCATGGGACTATTTAACAGATTATTTAAAGTAGGGCAATCGGAAGCCCATTCAGTGGTTGATAAACTTGAAAATCCGATAAAACTCACCGAACAGGGAATACGCGACCTGAAAAAGGATCTCGAAAGAAGCATGATGGCCATTGCTGAAGTAAAAGCCGTTGCCATCCGTACCAAACGCGAACTTAGCGAGTACGAAAACAGAGCCATATCCTACGAAAATAAAGCCATACAGCTTTTGAAAAGCGCCGAAGCCGGGAAAATCTCCCCTCAAGAAGCTGACCGCCTGGCAACAGAAGCCATCAACCGAAAACAAGAAGCTCAAAGAGGTGCTGAAACTGCAAATGCACAATATCAGCAACTTCAAAATCAAATCAGCCAGCTTGGCGGAAATGTGGACAAACTAAAATCCAATATTGCCAAATATGAAAACGAGCTCAAAATGCTCAAGGCAAGATATCGCGTAAGCAGTGCCACTCAAAAACTTAATAAATCCCTGGCCAATGTGGATGCGAGCGGAACAATATCCATGCTTGAAAAAATGAAGGACAAAGTAGCACAGCAGGAATCTCTCGCAGAAGCCTATGGGGAAATGGCCGGTGAAAATACCAGCATTGATGATGAAATAGAAAAAGCATTGCTGGATGCCCCATCAGCAGCAGCAGGCGGCGAACTTGCGGCTTTAAAAGAACGCCTTCAACTGAAAGGGTAAATAATGAAGTTTAATTTCTTTAAAAAGAAAAAAGAACCTGATTATGATCCACTCAATATCAGGGTTACAGATTTGAAAATGGGTTTCATTTTTGAATTCGATCTGAAATCATGGGAAGTGGTAGAAGAATACACCTACGATTGGGGAGATAATTATTTCAGTAAAGAATTCAAAATTACTTCAGGAGCCGATACAATGTTTTTGAGTGTGGACGAAGATGATATCCTTGAACTCACCCTGCAAAAAAAGATCAAAGTATCCTCTATCGATGGAGATATTGAAGGCGAAATTATTAAAAATAAAATCCCACCCAAAAAAGTAGTTTACAAAGGTGTGGATTACTATCGCGACAGCGAATCTCCTGGTTATTTTATGGAAGAAAACTCAGAAAAGGACTGGCTGGAATTTATCAGTTGGGCCTATTACAATGAAGAAGAAGACCGCGTACTAACGATTGAACAATGGGACGACAGGGAATTTGAAGCTGCATACGGTAAGGTAATCAAAGAATATGAAATTTCAGGTATTACGCCCGCAGGTTAAATTAACTTTTATGCCAAATTAATTCATACGATGACTCAAAAGTCATCGTATGAAATTAACCATACAAAAATTCAAAAACACATTGATATGAAAAACATTTTTTACTTTCCTATTAAAATCACCTCCATCCTTGCCATACTGGTGATGATGGCAGGAGGATGCAGCAGCGGAGGCGGTTACACGGAGGAAGGCCTCGATACCGTTATTAAGGAATACCGCGAATCGCCTGATCTTACAATTCTCCTTTACGATCAAAACTATGAAGGCAACAAGTACCAGCATCAATATCAGGTTTTGCTTCCACTGCCCGACTCCACCATCGATGCAAGGGTTACAAAATTCTATCCGGTTTCCGACAATTTTTTCAACGAAAACATTGATAACCTGGGAATGGAACTTGCCAATAAAAAAGATGGCATTGTAAATAAAACTGTGGCACCTGCGGGTTATTCACAATATGTTGGAAACCCAAATTATGGCCGCTGGACTGAACGTAACGGAAGCTCTTTTTGGGAATTTTACGGACAGTTTGCTTTTATGAATTCGATGTTCCACATGTTTTCTTCACCGGCAAGATACAGTTACTGGAATGATTACAGCCGAAACTATGCCCCCGGCGGAAGAACTTACAGAGGCCCAAATAACTATTACGGCACCGATTCGTACATGAAGAGTAATACCGGAAAATCAACCTCATGGAGTAAAAAACCAAGTTCATTCCGCAGCGATGTACGCTCAAGGGTTCAAAGAAGTTCTACTGCTTCAAAATCTAAAGTCAGCCGTTCATCCTCAAGGTATTCAAGCAGCTCAAGCAGTCGCTCAAGGAGCGGTGGATTTGGGAAATAAGATTAATTTTTCAGCCAGCACAAATTAAACAACAAAACTATGGAAGAATATATTGCTCACCCCGGTCTTGCCTTAGCCCTCGACACCCTGATTTACATTATCAGTGCCTTCGTCCTTTTTTTCATCGGAAAGGTGGCTTATGGCTTTTCAAACAGAAAAATTGATGTTACAGCCGAACTTGTTAAAAAAGACAATCTGGCCTTTGCGCTGTCAAACGTTGGTTTCTACATTGGCTTGCTGCTGGCCATCGGCAGTGTAATTATCGGCCCGTCATACGGAATATTAATTGACGTGATCGATATTTTTGTATTCGGCTTTGTTGCAATTATTCTACTTCTGCTCTCCGAATTTATTATGGATAAAGTGATTCTTGCAAAATTCAGCACCACAAAGGAAATCATCGAGGATCAAAATGCAGGAACAGGAATTCTTGTGGCAGCGAATTTTATAGCTTCAGGGCTCATTATTATGGGTGCAATGATTGGTGAGGGGAAAAATTTTTTCCCTGATGTCACGGGAGGATACATCATTTCAGGCGTAATTACTGCAATTGTTTTTTGGATTACAGGACAAGTGGTTATGATTATTGCTGCCCGGTTCTACAACCTGATCACTCCTTATAATATTCATGACCACATCGAAAAAGATAATGTGGCCGTAGGAATAGGATCTGCAGGGGCATTAATTGCGATGGCCATTTTAATCAGCAATGCCACTTCCGGCGACTTCATCAGTTGGCAGGACAATTTTACCAAGGTTGCCATTGAAGTGGTGATTGGATTTATATTATTACCAGTGGTAAGATTTATTGCCGATAAAATCCTGCTTCCCGGCGAAAAACTCACAGATGAAATCATCAATCAGGAAAACCCCAATATCGGTGCTGCCATCATCGAAGCCTTTGCCTATATTGGCGGAGCGGTTCTGATTACATGGTGCCTGTAATATCAGCCAATTTCTCTTTTTGAAAAACAAAGCTTTCATACTCAAAGTAGCCCTGTTTGCGACAGGGCTTTCAGGCATTGTAGCCGAGTACATACTGGCCACCCTCGCCAGTTATTTTCTTGGTGATTCCATTGTGCAGTGGGCACTGATAATCTCGCTCATGCTGTTTTTTATGGGCGTTGGAAGCCGCATCACACAATACATCAAAAAAAATATTTTTACCACCTTCATTTTTATCGAATTCACCCTATCGCTGTTTGTTTCTTTTTCGGCACTGCTGGCCTATTCAACCGCAGCATTCAGCATTTATGCAGGGGTGATGATTTACTTTATGTCGATGGTTACAGGTTTGCTGATCGGAATGGAACTTCCTTTGGCTGTGAGGCTCAACGAGAGCTTTGAGGAATTGCGTGTTAACATTTCCAGCATTTTGGAAAAAGATTATTACGGAAGCTTGCTTGGAGGGCTTTTTTTTGCATTTGTGGGACTCCCCTATCTCGGCCTCACCTATAGCCCGTTTTTACTCGGCTTTGTCAACCTTGCCGTTGCCATTGCCATGCTTAATTTGTTTCCAACCATTCTCAAAACCAAAACAAGAATCAGGATCAATATTGTTGCAGCTTTAGTTCTTGCGATCATTTTAACCGGAACTTTCAATGCCAGGCAGATAATTTTTTTTGGTGAACAAAACAAGTACAAGGACAAGGTGATTTATTCGGCTCAAACACGCTACCAAAAAATAGTGATCACTGAATGGCGCAACGACCATTGGTTGTACCTTAACGGGAATCTGCAACTATCAACTTATGACGAAGCTTTATATCACGAGGTTTTGGTGCATCCTGCCATGGCTCTCAGCAAAACACCGGCGCAAATATTGATTCTTGGCGGTGGTGATGGTTGTGCGGCAAGAGAAATATTAAAGTACCCCGGGGTTAAAAACATTACGCTGGTTGACCTTGATCCTGCCATGACCGACCTGGCCAAAACCCATCCTGTGCTTGTTGAAGCCAACGACAGTGCTTTGTTTCATCCCAAGCTCAAAATCATCAACCTCGATGGGTATAAATTCCTTGAAGATACACGACAGTATTTCGATCTCATCATCATCGATTTACCGGATCCGCGCAATGTTGAGCTTTCGAGACTGTATTCCCGGGAATTTTACACCATGTGCCGCAAGCAACTCAGGCTGCACGGCGTGTTGATAACCCAGGCCGGAAGTCCGTATTATGCCGCCGAAAGCTTCAGGTGCATTTTAAAAACAATCGAAGCTGCCGGCTTTTCTGCCATACCGCTCCACAACCAAATACTTACAATGGGCGAATGGGGCTGGGTGCTTGGGGTGAATGATTCCATACCAGACGAGCAGATTAAATCCGAACTCTTTTTGGCCAGCTTCGACAGGGTTGAAACCCGATGGATGAACAATGAAGCAATGTATTTGATTACCTCGTTTGGAAAGGATTTTTTTATCGATCCGAATGATTCCATAAAAATCAATAAAATCCATGACCCTGTGTTGTACAGGTACTTTTTGAAGGGCTCATGGGATCTATATTGAAAAGTTTGAATTTTTATAATTTTGTGAATGGTTACCTAAAAAAGGTTTCTTAATAATAGGAAAAATGAAAGCTGAAATATTTAATTTTCATGGTTGGATTTCGGAAACGGCTCCGGATAAAGTGACAGGCTTGATGGAGAAACTTTTGGATTCATCAGGTTTTACAGTACTCGACAAAGTGGAGCACGCCTTTGAACCCAATGGTTTTACTGCTGTGTGGATTTTAGCCGAAAGCCACCTTGCAGTTCACTCATTCCCTGAGGAAAACAAAACCTATGTGGAGATCAGCAGTTGCAACCGCATTAAAAATGAAATATTTATTGATGGCATCCAAAACATGGTGATTTTAGATTAACAAGCTACATGATGACCAAAAAAAACATTAACAATCTGCTAAAAATTTCAGGGGCGCTTTTACTCTTCATATTGTTGCTTTTAACAATCCTCAATATTGAGAAGGATGCTGAAGGCAGCTCCATTAAAACACTTTTCGATGCATTTTGGTATTCCATCGTTACGCTAACAACCGTGGGTTACGGTGATTCCTACCCAATAACAAAAGCCGGAAAAATAGTTAGCCTCATACTGATACTTTTCAGCCTGGGCGTTTTAAGTTATGTAATCGGACAAATAAGCAGTAAAATACAAGCATATATGGAAAAGAAAAAACTTGGATTCTTTGGAACAGATTTCGAAAATCATGTAATTCTTGTCGGTTGGAACAATTTCGGAAAATTGATCGCCGATGAAATAATCAGGGCAAACCAAAAAATGGCAATCATTACCGACAACCGCGATGATGTGGATATCATCAACGAACTATACGCAGAGAATGTATTTGTAAATTTTGGCGAACTACACAGTATTGAATCACTCGAAAAAACCAACATCAAGCAATCGGTTTCACTTTTTATCAACCTCAGCGATGATTCCAAAGCACTCGTTTACCTTATCAATATGCGCAAAAATTACAATCATGTAAGCGTTGTGGTTTACCTTTCAAATGCTGAATTAAAGGAAACCTTTTACACGGCTGGCGCTACTTATGTAATTCCTGAAAAAGATATTAGCTCCAAGTTGATTGCAAGTTTTGTATTTGAACCGGATGTGGCAAAATATACAGAAGATCTCATAACTACTTCATTTGCAAAAGACTCCTGCGATATGGTTGAGTTTAAGGTAGGAGAAAAAAATCCCTTGTTAGGTACAAACTGCCTGGATGCTTTTGTTTCACTGAAAAAAGACCATAATGCTATTTTGTTGGGAATCTCAAAAAAAACAAACAGTGGGTACAGCCTGATAAAAAATCCGGGAGACGAGGTAATGATTGATAAGGGCGACTATCTCATTCTTGTTGTAGATGGTAACACCAAAAAGGAAATTGCAAAACTTTTTGAAATAAAAGAGGGAAGAATGCTGAGAACCGGAAGCGCGGAGTAGTGAGGTACACTACACCGGAAATAAAAAAAATCCGGCCATTGGATTATAAATCCCCGATTTTTTATACCTTCGGGTTTTGAAATAAAAACCATAAAAAAGGAGGTACTTATGCAAATCTACATTTTGTTCACAAAACTCTCAACTGACCTTTCATACGAAATGAAAAACCGGGAAAGACAAGGACGAAGCTGGTTAGAACAAGTTAGAAAAAAATGCCCTGAAGTGAAATTCCTTTCTCATTATGCCATTTTAGGTGAATTTGATTTTATTGATATTTACGAAGCCCCCGATCCCGAAACCGCTGCAAAAGTATCGATGATCAGTCAGGCAAATGGCGCCATTCAGGCCAAAAGCATGTTGGCCATTCCATACAAACGATTTATAGAACTTACTGAGGAAATTTAGTTTTTAATAAAAACACAAGCAAAACTCCCCGTCAACGCAGATTGACAGGGAGTTTTTTTTTTAATTTTTGGGGGTATAATGTCGCTTCAGCCATTTCGACAAACCATCAAAACCCGGAAACAGTACCCGCTCGTTAATGTTAACCTGATCGAGCTTATCCCTGATTTCCCATTTCATGGCCGCCGGAATCCTTATTCGGAAGTAGAGGTCAGGTTTATCCAGAAGCCAGTCGTCCAAAAGGCTTTCGGCATGCGACATAAAAGTGAAAATTGCAAACTGATTTACAATTCTGGTATCAAGCGAGGGGCTCTCAAAAGCCACAGTAAATTCCGAACTTTCCTCCGACAATTCTTCAAGGCTTTTATAAACATTGTTAAGCATTGAACTTGTAAAACTGTTGGATCCCACTCTGCACAATTCTTTACTTAGTTTTTCGGGTAAATAATCGGTCAGCACCTCGTATTTCAATGCCCAGATAATTCCATCGTTATCATAAGTATCCAATTCGGCAGTGGCAAAATGCAGCGCAACGTAGGGCGAATAAGTCCAGTCGAGCAATCGTGTCGGGAGACCATGATGTTGTGCCAATGCCAGCCAGTCCCATTCGGTATTGCTTAAAATTTCAGGCCTGTGTGAATATTTTTTAAAATTTCTCAGCAAATGAAATTCAAGGGTTTTAAAATTCCCGCCAAGCCGTATCAATGATGTTTTCATTTCATAATTGAAATAGGACAAACCCCGATAAACGTAAGGAGATCTGATTCTGTCGATTTTCTTGTTGTAGGAATCATGAAACAATATTTCCTGCAAGTCGGTCCAGCTTTGCGGCAGGTACTCTTCCTTTAATTTCATTTTGATTGTTATTAAAACACACTGAATTGAGGCGATATAAAAAATTTGTATTGATTTTAAACTTATCAAATGTGATTCTATTAATCCATCATTACAACATTTGCCAATATTTTTTCTGAATGAATTGAACCAAATATAAAAATTTATGTTTGAAAACAACGAGAAATTTTTTTTAAAAATTATTTTAACCAAACACTTAAGACGTATGAATAAAAATGTTATCATTTTAATTGTATTTGTACTCATCGGGCTCAGCTCACAATCCCAAAACACCAACAATCCATGGCTGATTGGGGTAAGTACAAATTATGTTGACTTCCATGCTATTGAGCAAAGCATTGGCGACCAATTTTCTGATGCAGACTGGATGGGCAAAACAATTCCGGGGATGCTTCGAATTGGAAGAAACATCAATAAATCCTTTAACGCATCGGCACTTTTTGCTACCGTGCAAACAGAGCCTCTCAAAATGAACTTAATCCCACTTGAAAGGACAATCAACACAGACAAATTTTACAAATTCGGGGTTCAACTGGAGTACAAACTGGCCAACGACTACCTGCTCAAAGAGAGCAGTTGGTTTGATCCTTACCTGTTTTTGGGCATGAATGGCTCTGCCATCGATGAGTTAACTTATCTTTCCAGTTCAATGGGTCTTGGCTTTAATATTTGGTTCATCGAACCATTGGGAGTCAATTTCCAGGGTGCTTATGATTATAATTGGGATTTTAACGATTATATGCACTATTCCATTGGCCTGGTGTATCGCGTTGGAAAGAAAAAGGATATGGATGGCGACGGAATTAGTGATAAAAAAGACCTGTGCCCTGAAATTGCTGGATTGTTAGAATTTCAGGGCTGCCCTGATACTGACGGAGACGGAATTCAGGATAAAGACGATGAATGCCCCAGAGCTGCCGGATCTGCTGAACTCAACGGATGCCCGGATACTGACAGCGATGGAATTGCAGACAAAATTGATGAATGTCCAAATGTAGCGGGCTTAGCTGAATTCAATGGTTGTCCGGATTCTGATGGTGATGGAATTACAGACAAAAATGACGAATGTCCAAATATTGCAGGCTTGGCTGAATTCAATGGTTGTCCGGATAGTGACGGCGATGGTGTTCCTGATAATCGTGATAATTGTCCTGAAGAATTTGGGACAAAAAACAACAGAGGCTGCCCGGCACCGGTAATTGTGCCTGTTGAGGAAATTAAAGAAATTGAAGAAAAACTTAACTTCAACGCCGAACAGATTCAATTTAAATCATCAAGTGCTGAGCTGACACCTGAATCTTTCACCAGCCTGAAAAATGTATTGGATATCATGAATAAGTATGCTGAAACGAAATTTACCATTTATGGATATACCGACAATACCGGCCCTGATGATTTTAACCTGACATTATCCAAGGACAGAGCCAATGCCGTAAAAGATTATTTTACCGGGAATGGTATTGATGCCCGCAGGCTTGAGTCAGGTGGCTTTGGTGAGAAAAACCCAATTGCTCCCAATGATTCAAAAGAAGGCCGTTTGAAAAACAGACGCGTTGAAATTAAATTGATCAAATAAGAGTTTTTTAATGATAAAAAAAGAGCAACCCTGAGCAAGTTGCTCTTTTTTTTTTGATTTTTATCCTTATTATTTTTTTAGGTGTAACTGTGTAAAGATTTGTCCAAATACCTCCCGGATTTCATTCATCGTTGGAAGAATTTCCGACTTGTTTAACCTTGATTCATTGAAAAAATAAATCAGAACAATTAAGGAGGTTATGGTATATGAAATGCTTGTTGCCCATCCTGCACCAAAAATCCCCATAGAGGGAATCATAACGCTAAATAAAATTACCGAAACTACCAGCCCGGCAAAGGAAGCAATGGTATTAACATGATATTTTCCGATTCCTGAAAAATAATGCCCCATGATTAAAGCTATGTTAAAAAACAAAACACCCGGAGCCAGGCTTTGAATAACCCTTCCAACGTCAGCAAAACCAGCCCCGAAAATAAAGGTGAACAACTGAGGGGGGAGAAGGATCATTATCATAATCAGCAGCAAACTGGCAACCATTGCAGCATAAGTCAGATTAATGGTTAACTTCTGTGAATACCTGATATCGCTGCTGTTCGAAATCCTTGCATATTGAACCATACTTATGCTTCGGCTGATAAGCCAGATCGACTCAACCAGTGAGGTCCCATTAGAGTAAATTCCAACCTCAGCCTCTGAGTACAATTGTTGAAGCCAGAAAAAACTCATCCTGAAACTTAACAATTGAAAAATATGTGCAAGCTGGTTCAGGATACCGTAATGCAACATTTGCCTGACAATTACAAAATACTCGTCCGAACTTCCAAACCTGAACAAACCTGCAAATCGGGAAAGGTAAAAAATGCTGATTAGAAATGAAATCACAAAAGCCAAATACAAAGATACCAGGTAGGTTTCAAGGGAAGAAATTTTGAAAACAAAGAAAAAAACACTCAGACTGATCATGATAATTACCGGCTGAACCAGAGCTATCAGATTGGAAGCTTTTATCTTCTCTTTACCTATAAGAATAGACGAATTGACAGAAGTGAAGGCGTTGAGAACCGAAAGTAAACAAATATGAAGTATATATTGGGAATTGAGCAATTCGAAAAAGTACAGCGCAGCAAAAAAAATTGCCGCGGTCAGGGTACTCCAAATGTAGGCAGGAATCAGAATAGTAGCATAATGAAATCTCGGGGTAAGGAATACGATGGCTCCGCCTCCCATCAGATTTGAAAAAACCAAAATGTAGGAAATCGTTACAATAATAAGACTTTGTTCTCCTTTACCTCCGGGGCCAAGAAACTGCGAAATAACAACAGCTATCAGCAGGTTTAGAATTGCTGAAATAAGTCTGGTACCAAAAGTATTGAGTATTTTCCCCAACATTGCGGGATATGTTTAAAGTCTAAATACTGTTATTTCTAAATTCCTGTTATGAATTGCATTTGGAAAATGGATTCGATTTTGCTGAATCATTCTCAATATTGACTTTCATTTTATTATTGAATCAGCAATTTAAAACATTCTGTTTTTGTTTGATTATCCTCAAAAGTAAGGAAATAAACACCCTTCATTAGATTTTTTGAAAGATCCAAAACTTGAAGCGCTGAATTCATTCTACCCACATAAACAACTTCGCCAAGGATATTCTGAACTGTAAAAGCAAGGGGATATTTTACCCCGCTTGAAGATATGCTTAAATTTCCACGCGATGGATTGGGGAAAATGCTGAGATCCCCGATCGTGTTATCATGTTCACCAATAGCAAGCGAGGCATCAAACCAAAATTGAAAAGCCCCTCCGACACCTTGTGGCGGAAAGCTTACATTACTATTATGCGACCATGCCACAAGATAATATTGGAGGGTATCAGCTGGGTTAATCCCTTGAATCGTTGCAAAATAAGTATTTTCAAAATTTAAAAAAGCTGATTTTGTAAAATCGGGCTGATTGTTTAATTTATAAAATACAAATGCAGAATCCGGGCTACCATCTGCAAAAATTTCAGCTTCAAGCACAAAAGAATTTACAAAAGACTGCAAGCCTTCAATTTTCTTGTGATTAATGCGAAGGTAAACGGGTTTTGCAACTTCCTTCGAAATACAATGAAGAGCGCCATACATCGGCGTTAGTGGCGTAGCATCAACCATTTCGAGGCGATAACCAGGCATACATTCCCTGTAAACCTGTTTGGCAGCACTGTCGTATTCGGGGAGATTGTATGATGGAATTACAATCACATCATTTATGATAATGCTATTGGTATATGTGCGCATTTCATCGTTTTGTTGGGTAGCCCAGGTTCCATTGGCTTTGGGTGGTGCGGGAATCCTCTTTATCCGATAGGGGCGCCCGTTGGCATTGGTCATTTTTGAAAGTGTGTCCACAAAGGACTCAATGAGCTGATAATCGGGCACGAATTCAGGGTATTGCGACACAAGTATGGTTTCGCTGTCGAGGATTTTCATAAACATGTCCACATGGCACCAGATACCTCCTCCACTATTTACAAGTGCCTCGAGAAACATCATATCATCCAGCCCCAGGTACTGCTCCATTGTTTCTTTTACTTCCTGTTGTGATAAACCGGGATTTTGGGAAAAAATTCTTGTGCTGCCCCATCCTCTTCCCAAACCATCTGTTAGTATGTTGCCCCCTTCAAATTCCAAAGGCAAATCATTCACCGGAATTCCCATTAAATTGCCAATTTGAGTTGGGATAGCATCATCGTTGGGGCGGTTATAATTTGAATAGCCTGCATCAAGTATCAATCGCTGAACCGGTACTTCGTTGAGATTGTAACCCACGAAAGGCCCATAATCTCTAATCCAGAGGGTTTCGGTCCATGCCGGAATCAGGAAAACATTTTCATCGGGAACACCATGATCCCTGAGATAAGACCTGATTTCGGTGGTATCCATGGGCGCTTGTCCGGGATAATAAATCACCCAAACCCTGGCTGATGGCTGAACAGCTTTGGCAATGGCTGCAGTTACAGGATTGCGGCTATCGTTGTAATCCCAGGTTAGTAGAATCCCTTCCTGTTTTTCAAATTCCGGAGGAAAATAAACATCTTGCCCGAAAGAAAACGCATTTAACAAAATGAAAATAAAAAGTGAATAAATTTTCGTCATCGAAATCAGAAATTAAAAATCACAACAAATAAACGCATTTAATTTATGGGTTCGGTAAGAGCTATATTCAGGCCAATTGGATAACTAAAAATTCAGTGCCTTTTCAACAACCGGTATCAAATCTCCCTCCACAGAAAAATCGGTTGATGAGGTAATTTTAATATCAGCAAACCCCCCAATAAGTCCTGTATTTGCAGAAGCAAACCTGCAAACTATTTTTCCTTCGGTAAGCGCAGAAAGGTAACCATCCTTGCGATCAGAACCGGTAACCAAAACCCTGAAGGTTTTCCCAATCATATTTCGGTTGTGTACCGCAGTATGTTTTCGCAGGTCGTGACTAAGCTTATGGAATCGTTCATTTTTAACTTCCCTTGGCACATCATCGGCCCAACGCGAACTTGTTGCCCCCGGCCTCACCGAATATTGTGCAATGTAGGCCATATTGTATTTAAACTCATCCATGATTTTTCGTGTGTTTTCAAAGGCTTCTTCTGTTTCACCTGTAAAACCAACAATTATATCAGTAAAAACCGTTGCTTCGGGAAGCAATCGCCGGATAGTATCCATGATATGACGGTACTTTTCGACAGTATGCTTGCGGTTCATCCGAATCAAAACTTTATCGTCGCCCGATTGAACAGGAAGGTGAATTTGCTTTGCCAAACATTTGTATGATGCAACAACTTCGATCACTTCATCGGTCATATCGCGGGGATGGGGCGAGGTAAAATACACCCAAAACTCTTTACCTGATTTATCTCCCAATTCACCGATCTGTTTCAAAAGTTCAGGAAATCCAATTTCAGTTCCCTTTTTGTCCAGTCCGTATGAATTAACATTTTGCCCCAGCAATGTTATCGATTTATAGCCTTCGCCGACAAGCCTTTCCACCTCACCGATAATTTCGCCGGAAGGCCTTGAAACCTCCCTGCCCCTTGTGTAGGGCACAGCGCAGAAAGTACAGAATTTATCGCAGCCATTTTGAATCGGTACAAAAGCTTCATAATTCGAGCTGTAATGAGGGTTAACTTTCCAGAAATGATCGATGCTTTCGTTGCCCGGCATGCTGGCCAGATCGTTGAAGAGGGAGGCGGGTGTTACCACACCATAATGCCTGACCATCTCCGGCAGTTTTTCGAGTTCACTCATCCTGAAAACGATATCGAACAATTTGAGAAATTTCTCCATATCGTTGGGCAAAATGCAACCGGAAATGAACGTGATCAGGCTCTTTTTGTTTTTCCATTTATTCCACTTCTGAATACGCGAGTACACTTTGTCGATGGCCTTTTGTCGTACCGAACATGCAAGAATTCCAACCATATTGGCTTCTTCCTCGTGGTCGGTCCACTGATATCCTGTCTGGGTTTCGATCACGGTTCTTACGCGCTCACTGTCCGACATATTCATTTGGCATCCAAGAGTAATCAGGTGATATTTCATCGAAAATTGTTTTAATTAGCATTAAAGCATTGGTTTCAGTAATTTGTTGCAAGGTATGGGTTTCGCTGGCTGTAAAAATCAATACATTACAAAATAAAAAGGGGCACTTCAATATTTTCAAAAATAAACTTCTGCGTGCATATTTTCCTGTGAAACTCCCTTGATGTTCAAAATATCAAATGCTTCATGTATCATTTTCACATTGCCGCAAAGGAAATATTGGGCGGTAGTGTCGATTTCGGTTTCGCGAAGATAATCAGTAAGCCTTCCATGATAATTTCCGCTTTGGTCGCCTGATGTGCATAGTGTGTATCGCTGCTGATCGTAGTTTTCCCGATCATAGGCTTCGTTGCCATGACGCACACCATGAAGGATGTGGTAATTCAGATCAGGAAATGAACGCACGTAACTTCTGAATGGAGCAATACCTGTACCTGTGGCAATAAGTATAACTCTTTTTGAAAGAATATGATCTGTTTCAAGGGTAAAAAAACCAAGCGGACCATCCATCTGAAGCTGGCTGCCGGGTTTTAACTTTTTCAATCTTTTGGAAACATCACCCTCAATTACCTCCTTGATCAGAACTTCAAAGTAATCATCATTTTCACCGCTATAAACGGAATATTCACGGGCATTGTTTTCATTTTTAATACCAAGTATAACGTGCTGTCCTGCACTAAAGGGCCTGTCGTTTCTGTCGAACCTTAAAACATAGGCCGAGTCGGTTAGGTGCCTTACACCTATTACTGTAATAGGTTTGGTAAATGTATCTGTGATTAAATGTGTCATTCCTCTGATTAAAAATTTGCAAAAATATAATATCTGATTCATTTGGTTAAAAACTTCTATTGTGCATTAACATTGACAACAAAGGGTTGTTCAATAAATATTTGAAGTTTAGAAAGCGCACAGGCACGCTCCTGAATGATGAAGCCGCTTTTCTTCTGATTAAAAAAAAATCAGATGGCCTGGCAAGCGTTGGAAGTGATTTGATCTAATATTTTTCAGGAACAAAAGTTTGCTCTTCCATTGGAGGACGCACATAGCCTTTTCCATCGGGTCTTTCGGGAAGCTCAAAATTGTCGGGGGTTAAATCCTTGTAAGGAACCATGCTCAGTAAATGGCTGATACAATTCAGGCGTGCCTTTTTTTTATCATCCGAAGGAACCACAAACCACGGCGAATTTTTAGTGTCGGTGTATGCAAACATTTCGTCCTTGGCCTTTGAATATTCCACCCACTTTTCGCGGGAGTGCAAATCCATCGGGCTGAGTTTCCAGCGCTTTGTAGGATCATTGATTCGCGATTGAAAACGCCGCTCCTGTTCTTCAACACTCACCGAAAACCAGTATTTGATCAAAACGATTCCCGAACGAATGAGCATCCTTTCGAAGTTGGGGCATGATCTTAAAAATTCCCAATATTCATCCTCGGTACAAAAATTCATGACACGCTCCACCCCTGCCCTGTTGTACCAGCTGCGGTCGAAAAGAACCATTTCGCCACCGGCAGGCAAATGCGGAACATAACGCTGGAAGTACCATTGTGTTTTTTCGCGTTCGGTGGGTGTTCCAAGTGCAACTACCCTGCATATCCGGGGATTCAGGCTCTGGATAATTCTTTTAATGGTGCCGCCTTTTCCGGCTGCATCCCTGCCTTCAAAAATAACCACCACCTTCAATCCCTTAAACTTTATCCATTCCTGCAATTTAACCAGTTCAATCTGCAACTTTAGAAGTTCCTTTTCATAAAACTCATTTAGTAATTTTTTTTCATCATTCTTATCATTAGTTATTTTGTCGATGCCATTTTTTTCCTTCTCGTTTTTATCTTTCTCGTTTTTGTCTTTGTCATTTTTGTCTTTGTCATGTTTTTTTTTATCGTTACCCATAATTGTATCATGTTTTAGTTTTCAGATGAATTTAATTTTTTTGTTCCGTCACCAATTTCAGAAATATAAAATATGGCCTTTAAGCCTGTTTTTTTATAGTAATTTTCCCCAACCTTACGGATAAAGGGCTCTACTGCATTTTCATCCACAAGGGCAATAGCGCAACCGCCAAAACCTGCACCTGTCATTCTTGATCCCAACACCCCTTCAACCTTACGGGCCTCTTCCACAATTGTATCCAACTCGTAGCCCGTAACTTCGTAATCGTACCTCAGTGAATTGTGTGAGGCATTCATAAGTTTTCCAAAAACCCTCAGATCATCATTTTTTAAAACCTTTACTGCATCAACAACCCTTTGGTTTTCCGAGAGTATGTGTTTTGCTCTTTTTCTGATATTGATATCCGGAATGTGGTGTTTATTATTTACAAATTCCTGATAGGAAAAGTCGCTCAGGGATTCAACTTTTTTGATTTTTGCTAAAAACCCCACAGCTTTATTACATTCAGCAACTCGCTCATTGTACTTCGAATCGGCAAGTCCGCGCTGTTTATTTGTATTGGCAATAATAATTTTATAATTTTTCAAATCAATGGGTACAAGCTCATATTCAAGGGTTCCACAATCAAGAAATATGGCATGTCCCTTTTTCCCCATTCCCACAGCAAACTGATCCATAATGCCACAATTTACACCTAC
Source organism: Bacteroidales bacterium (assembly GCA_021740425.1). GTDB lineage: Bacteria > Bacteroidota > Bacteroidia > Bacteroidales > 4484-276 > SABY01. The sequence goes on from JAIOZV010000050.1 coordinate 18,771, forward strand.
AAATTCGTTTTCAGCTTTTTGGGACAATTTCACAAGGTCTGTTTGTTCGAGCCCGATGTAAAACAAATCGTTGAGGGCAAAGGCTGTTACCATTTCGATGGAAGCAGAGGAAGAAAGCCCCGAGCTGTTGGGAATATCTCCTGAATAAAGCATTTCAAGGCCGGAAGGTTTCAGTCCTTTCTGAATAAACTGATCGAATACACCTAAGGGGTAATTCATCCATTTGCCGCTCTGCGGTATGGATAATTTATCAATCGGGATTTCATCACCATAGTCAAAATTCTCTGAAACCATTTTCACAACATTGGAATCATTAGCCCTAACAAGCAAATATGTACCAAAGGTAATGGCACATGGCAAAACATATCCATTGTTATAATCAGTATGTTCGCCAATCAGGTTTACTCTGCCAGGGGCAAAATAAAACTGGATTTTTTCATTGCTCTTCCCAAAACGTTTGATGAAAGATTTTTCCAATTGCTCAATATCCATAATCTGGTTTTCAAATAAGCCACTAAACTACATTATTTTTTTTTTGCAGGCTCAAAAGAAATGAAGAACAATACATCCAACCCAACTACAATATTTATCTATTTTTGCACTGCAACAAATCGCTTAGCCATGCATCGACAATACTTTTTCAAGTCACAAATACTGATAATGATTTTTATGCTTCTTGCGGCATTTGCCCAAAGCCAGAACCGAACACCACAATTCACCGAAAACGAGCGTAACTGGTCGGAGTACGATCTTACAGGCTGGAGGTTCGGCATAAACATCGGGATGTATTTTGCCAATAATTATTCAGCACAATATTACAGCGGTGAACGATTCAACGAAAACAATATCGAATATGTATTGAACAACAAATACTGGTACGAAGAAATCGTGCAAGAGCTAAACAGCAACCGTATTTACAACAATTTCGACTGGCTCCCCCCACCCGATTACACCCCAAATTTCAACCAATGGCTGGCCGAATACGATGTTCAGCAGGGCGAAAAAGCCTGGTGGATTTATTATCCTGTGGAGATGAAATACGATGCAGCGATTTCGCCAGGTTTTTATGTAAAATACAATTTCAACAATACTACTGGTGTTTTTGCACAGACCAACTATGTGGAACTGAAAACCAGCGGAGCCTTTCAAATGACCATCGATACGGTGACCTACACCAGCGAACCCGGTTTTCGCACAGGTTTTATCAGGGGAAAAGAACGCAGGAGCACAATAGATATTGGTATCAGCAAATTTTACAGAACCGGAACGTTTACCAGTATTTTCATCGAAACCGGCCTGCACATGAATAGCACAAAGGTGCTTGAAAGCCGTATTCAGATCGGTCGCCGCGAATACAACCTCGTAAACAATTACAGTAGTGGAGGCTATGTGCCCAACTCAAACGGTACCACTTATGAAATTTACCAGGGAGGAATCGGCTTTGGGATTTTTCTCAACGGAGGCCTTAAATTTATCCTCAACGAGCAAGTTTCGATAGACCCGGGTTTTTCGGTTTACTATAAAAATCTCAAGCTGGAAGGATATTCTGATTTCAAACCCGATATTTACGCTTATGTACGACTTATCTTCGATCTGTTTTAAAACAGCCCTTTAAAATTAAACCAAAGGGAAAATCATTTAAACGTCTATTCAATAAAAAAATATTCATGGCCTTGCATATTGATTCTGTTGAAATCCTGAAAAAGTACGCCGGAAAAGGAACTAAGGTTTTTGAAATTCTCAAGGCACATTCAGGTGCTGTAAAAAACCTGTCATTGCTGATTGCCTCCAAAAACCCACACCTTCATGCAGATATTGAATTGCTTGAGGTTGCTGCCATGCTTCACGACATTGGCATCGTAAAAACCAAGGCGCCCGGCATCGGCTGTTTTGGCAAGCACCCTTACGTTTGCCATGGGTTTCTTGGCAGGGAGATTCTGGAAGCGGAAGGACTCAGCCACATTGCGCCCTTTTGCGAACGGCATACCGGAACAG
>JAIOZV010000051.1 GCA_021740425.1 Bacteroidales bacterium
AAATGTTATCAATTTCGCAACCATCAGTACTGCCCGGATATTATTCACACAATAAGGAATAATCCCCCATCGGCGGGGATTTCCCTGAGTTTAAGGATTCAGTAAATAACGAATAACGAATAACCAAACTATCTTAAACCGGGGCAGCAGCAAAATAGTAATTCAGCTTTTCGTGATATTGTTTGCCAAATGAATCTTTTTGAAGGTGAGGCTTATTTTTCATGTAATCTTCCAATAGAAAAATACCATAACCGGAAGCCTCGAAAAAGTTAAACATCATATCGGGCTCTGTACCATAAAAATCGGATGCGCCAAGGCCATATTCGAAAATTACAACAGGTTTGGATTGATGAAGAATTTTTACTGCACCCGACAAAACCAGGAATTCAGCGCCTTCTACATCAATTTTAATGAAATCAATTTTGATATTATCAGGTATCACATTTTCCAGGCGGTCGGTTTTAACTTCAATTTCTTTAACCTCTGTGTTATTGTCAGGATAATCTCTTTGTTTCAAACCACTGTATGCGGGATAGTCGGGGACAAATTTAAAAGTGGATGTTCCTTTTTTATCGCTCACGGCAAGGTTCAATACAGTGACATTGCCAAGGTTTTTAAACTTTGCTTCAATGTTTTTGAATAAATCAGGAATGGGTTCGAAAATAAAATGCCTGCCCCGTGGAGAAAATTTCAGGATCTCGCTCATAATTTCACCTTTAAAACCGCCAATATCTATGCAATTTGACTGGCTTTTGAGCACTTTGGCCATTAGTTTTTTGGTGAGGATATCGTAATGAATATTCTTGGTTACAGGTATCCTGAGCGCGATTAAAATATTTCGGATGAGTTGCTTCATAATGAATTCTGATAAGCAGTTATGTTAAATTTTTCAGGGCACAAAATTATGAATTATTAAATTCTTTGTGTTTAATACTTTCTCACCACCGATATTTCAGTGAACAGCATAAAAAAATCTACCGGTATTCAAAGCTGGTTTTCTATTATTCAAAAGCATGAATCCCGGTAATATCGTGGCCTGTAATGAGCAGATGGATATCATGGGTTCCTTCATAGGTTACCACCGATTCGAGGTTCATCATGTGACGCATGATGGGGAAATCGCCGGTGATTCCCATAGCACCGAGCACCTGCCGGGCTTCACGGGCAATTTTAAGAGCCATCTCCACATTATTGCGCTTGGCCATCGAAATTTGAGCCGGTGTTGCACGGTTCTCATTTTTAAGCTTTCCCAAGCGCCAGGCCATGAGCTGAGCCTTTGTAATTTCTGTTAACATCTCTGCCAGTTTTTTTTGCTGGAGCTGAAATGAGGCTATGGGTTTGCCGAATTGCTTGCGTTCGAGGGCGTATTGCAAGGCAGTATTGTAACAATCGATGGCAGCTCCGATGGCACCCCAGGCAATACCGAAGCGTGCGGAATTCAAACACATCAGGGGGCCTTTCAATCCGGTAATTTCAGGTAATATATTTTCTTTGGGCACTTTAACATCATCAAAAACCAACTCTCCTGTAACTGATGCCCGCAACGACCATTTGCTATGGGTTTCGGGTGCCGAAAATCCTTTCCACTCTTTTTCGACAATCATACCCCTGATTTTACCCAATTCATCCTTGGCCCACACAACGGCAATATCTGCAATGGAGCTGTTGGTGATCCACATTTTTGAACCATTAAGCAAATAGTGATCTCCATTATCGCGGATGCGTGTTTCCATGCTTCCGGGGTCGGAGCCGTGATTGGGTTCGGTAAGGCCAAAACATCCTATCAATTCACCTTCGGCAAGTTTGGGAAGATATTTTCTTTTTTGTGCTTCCGATCCAAAAGAAAATATCGGATACATTACCAGGGATGTTTGCACCGATGCGGTTGACCGGATGCCCGAATCTCCGCGCTCAAGTTCCGTCATGATCAGGCCGTAGGCAATATGATCCAAACCGGCACCTCCGTATTCTTCGGGGATAAATGGCCCGAATACTCCCAACTCGCCCAATTCCTTTACTATTTTTACAGGAAATTCTGCTTTATGCGCAGCCTCATCGATAATGGGAACTACCGATCTGGTGATGTAATCGCGGATTGCCGAGCGGATAATCTTATGCTCATCTGTAAGTAAATCATCAATTTGAAAGTAATCGGGAGGGTTGTATGGGTATGACATGTTTGATGGAAATTTATGGTTAGAAGATAGAAGTTGGAGGTTAGAAGTTAGAGGTTAGAGGTTAGAAGTTTGAGGTTAAATTATAGAAAGTTAATGCTTTTGATGGTTTGATGTTGATAACGAAAAGTTTGAAAATAAAATTATGAATCAAAAAGGATGTCCATATTTTCGGGGGGGTCGGCCCAAACGGCTTTGTATTTTTTTACGACTATAGGCCGCTTGATCAGCCTGGGTTCCTCAATCATTATTTTAATCCACTCTTCATCTGTAAAGTTTTTACCCTTCAGTTTGTTTTTATAATCAGCCTCACGGGTTCTGATCATTTCGTGGGGACTGACGTTCATTTTTATCAGAATATCTTTGAGTTCTTCAGCAGAAATGCCGTCCTTCATGTAGTTTTTGACTTCAAAATCCACACCTTTTTCTTCAAGCCTTGACAGTCCGGCTCTTGATTTTTTACATCTCGAGTTGTGGTAAATGGTGATCATAATTTGGCATGTTAATTTTACAGATTACATTTACAAAGAAATTCAATATTTGCGAATTTTGCAACAAACATCTGATTTAAAAAATTGAATGTCATGAATTTTGATGAATTCAAGATTTCGGTAAATGCCGGCTACCCTCCTGAAACTATGGGTAAGGAGCTAAAAGCTTTATGGTGGGATGCCAAAGGGAATTGGGACAAAGCCCACAGAATTGTGCAGACAATGAACAACATAAGCGCCTCCCGGGTACATGCTTACCTTCACCGCAAAGAGGGGGATCTGAACAATGCCTCATTTTGGTACACCAATGCCGGACAACGTATGCCGGGGCTGCCGTTAAAGGAGGAATGGGATGAAATTGTGAGATCGTTGCTTAAAAATGAAACCGGAATTGAATAACAGAAAATATTGGAAAGTATGGCGGGAATACTGAAATTTTATTGCAGAAACAAATTACCCTTTTTCAGTCTTTTGATTTTTTCGGTAATTTTCATCTCATTTTTTTATGGTAAAATTTTATTAAACCCAGGCGGTTATTTGTTCAGCGATTCGGGCGACGGGATCAAAAATTACTACACTTACGCCTATCATATCAGCCACGACTCTGCCTATCTGGGTTTCGAGGGCATGAATTATCCCTATGGAGAACATTTTCTGTACACCGATTGTCATCCTGCACTGGCCAACGCTTTTAAATTTCTTGGAAATTATAGCCCTTTATTCGTTGATCACTGCATCGGGATACTCAATATGTTGATGATCGTTTCCATTTTTTTAACCTTTTTTATCAGCTATCAGCTTTTGCGTGAACTAAAAATCGAACAATGGTTTTCGGTGATTTTCGCCATTTCCATCACACTGCTTGCACCCCAAATTTTCAGGCTTGAAGGGCATTTTGCCTTGTCGTACAGCGTAGCCATTCCACTTTCATGGCTGTTGCTGCTGAAGTTTTACAACAGTACAAAGCCAGGCAGATTTTTTATAATGCTGCTGTTGAACAATATGTTTTGGCTTTTCATTCATGCGTATCTTGGGGTTATCGTGATTTTCTTTCTTCTGATGGTCGTTGTTTTTAAAACATTATTTGGAAATGGGGGAAAATTTCGCATCCGGACTTTTGCTGCTGAATTACTTACAGGATTATTTCCTTTAATCTTTTACTATTTATTTACGGTGCTAACCGACCCTTTTACCGGCCGCACAGATAATCCCTCCGGGTTTTTTCTTTACAATGCCGAGTTCGATGATGTGTTTATTCCTCATCATCGGCCTTTGCGACCTATATTCGATTTTATTTCAGGCAATGCCATCAACCTGAAATGGGAAGCCTGGAGCTATGTAGGCTTTTCGGGTACAGTCGTGTTTTTGACTTTGATCCTTTCGATGATTTTCGGCCTTATAAAAAAGAAGTATGGAGAATTTTCACGTTTTTGGTTTGGCAATAAAACAATAAGTACTTCATTGCTGGCAGCCTTTGTTGTACTGCTTTTCGCGATGGGTTTCCCTTTCGTGCAATTCCCCGCCTTGGTCGATTGGTTTCCGTATATCAAACAATTCAGGGCAACAGGCAGATTTGCCTGGCCTTTTTATTTTGTTTTTATGGCTTTTGTTGCCACAATCCTGCAGACCTATTTCCAAAATTCCAAAAAGCACTTGACTGGTTTTGTGTTGATTGGCGGGGTGTTTCTCCTGAATATCGCAGAAGCCATTCCCTATCATATACAGGTTTCCCGACAGATTTCAGGTAAGAACAATTTATTCAGCAAAGACCAGCTTTCAGGTGATTTTCAAAAGGCCATCGCCACTGTCGATGCGCAGGATTACCAGGCTGTCATCACTTTACCATTTTATTATTATGGTTCTGAAAGTTATGCCCGTCCCCGCGATGAAGAGGCCGTTAAAACTTCACTTATTTTTTCCTTTCACACAGGCATCCCCAATGTTTGTGCTAATTTGACCCGCACACCGGTTGAAGCGAGTAAAAATATTGTTCAGCTTGTTTCACCGGATTTTTACTCAAAGTACATTCAGCAAGATATCCCAAACAGCAAACCATTTTTGGTGCTCAAAATAAACAAGGATATGAGCCCTTACGAAAAAACACTTTTGAATAAGGCAAAACCCCTTGGTAACTTCAATACCTTTTCGATGTATGCTTTGGAATATGTTGATTTGTTTTCAAATTCGGCTGTTAAATATTTTGATTTGTTTCATGAAAAAAAATCAGATTTGTTTTCGCGTGATGCATTTCAGATTTCTGATTCAGCCTCATTCTTATTTTATCAGGATTTTGAAAATCGAATGTCCGAAATTCACTTTCGGGGAAAAGGTGCTTTTGTGGGAGAAAAAAAAGGGAAAAACACCTTTGCGGAATTTCAGCCAGGAACTTTTAAATCCGGCGAAACCTATCATTTCAGTATATGGATGTACAACGGGATGAAAGATGCCCTGAACCTGTGGTTTCGGTTTATTGTTGAAGAGTGGAATCCTAAAACCAATAGCTGGCAAACTACCACTTTTTTTCCTGAACACAGCGAGGTAATATTCGGAGACTGGTCGCTTGTTGAGGGCAATTATAGTGTTGAATCACCTGACAGCTATGTATATTTTGCAACGAAAGGAAAGGAAAACTCGAAAGCCGGATTGTTTGCAGATGATCTTTTGATCACATCAGGTGGGGTTGATGTTTTTAAATACAGTGCCGACACTTTGTTTTATAACAACCACATGATCATTAATCCCACACCATCAGACAAATAAATCAATATGGGAAAAATGCCAGGCATACATCATTTTGCAGATTTAAGGATAGCAGAAATTTTTACCTTAGTAAGGGATGTTTATCTCAGTTCGGCCTTTATGAGTGATCATTTTGACAGAAAATTTCCAACCATTGATTCCTTTGCTGATTATTATAACAACATGCTGAAACAACCAGGCTCATTTTTCATGATTGCCAAAATCGATAACCGGGCTGCCGGCTATTTAACCCTTGAAGTAAATCCTGCGCAAAGGCTCAGCCATACTGCCGGCCTGAACATGGGAATTGTGGAAGAACACAGGGGAAAAGGCATAGGCAGAGCCTTGCTGAATGAAGCAATTCAAACTGCAAAAACCGAAAATATCGTTGAAATTATTTACCTGATGGTTCGTGAAGATCACACAGGAGCCATAAAACTTTACGAATCTTCAGGATTCAAAAAAATGGCTTTTCTTGAAAAAGACACCAAAATCGGAACATCCTATTTTACAGGCATTTTAATGCGGCGACTTATTTAGGGAGATAAAAAACGCTTTTTTATAGCAACAGGTATTTCTTCTGCTCATACGGGGTTTAGCGCACAAATGCAAACCTCACAAGAGAGATTGTTTAAGAATAGCAAGGGAATCTTCACATCTCGCCAACATATTCTGCCCATGGATTGTTGTATCAATGATCAAAACAAAATATTGCCGATATCGTGGAATAGAGTAATTTTGATTGTGGATTTTTAGGAGCCTGAACTTTAAGGTATTTCTTGCTTTATGCTGATAAATTTACGACATAGTATTTCAATTCCGGCATTTGCTGCGCTTGTGCTATTGCCGTGGTGTATATTTGCCACGCCTGTAATTCACACCATTACACCAAACGGAACCTCCATTGCAAAATATGAAAAACTTGAGCTTGCAATAACCCTTTCGGCCACCTATAGCAATCCATACGATTATAGCCAGATTTCTTTAAAGGGGGTTTTTATTTCACCATCGGGCGTACAATATTTTATGGATGGATTTTATTTTCAGGATTATGAAATTACAGCACCCAACGTATTGGTAGCCTCAGGCCCGCCCGGGTGGAGAATCCGCTTTTCGCCCAATGAAACCGGTATGTGGATATATTATGCAAGCCTTACCGATGCCTCGGGAACTGTTTTTTCGACAACACAGCAGTTCAACTGCACAGCCTCCGACAGAAAAGGATTTGTTAAAAAAAACGGGAATAAACTTGTTTACAGCAACGGAGAAACTTTTCACAGCCTGGGAACCAACCTTGCCTGGCAATGGTGGTGGGACGGATGGGCAATATACGAAGACTGGATAAACGCTTTGGACGAAAATGGAGGAAACTTCACCAAACTCACCATGGCACCTTGGATTTTTGAAATAGAATGGTCAGAAACAGGAGTGGGGCAATACACACAAAGGCAAAACCGTGCATGGGTTTTGGACTGGGTTTTTGAGCAGTTGATCGAAAAGGACATTTATTGCATGCTCAATCCCATGATTCATGATGTTTTGCAAACAAATTCCTGGACCGGCTGGGGCGTAAACCCTTACAATCAGGACAACGGAGGCCCATGTCACGAACCACAGAATTTTTTTGTAAACGAAACAGCCATCCTGAAATACAAGCAGAAACTTCGCTACATCAATGCCCGTTGGGGATATTCACCACAGGTGGCCATGTGGGAGCAGCTTTCGGAAGCTGACAACACCGGGCTCTACGATGCATTCCAAAGCCAGACACTTTCGTGGCTCAACATTATGACCTCCTACATGAATTCTATCGATGCTTATAACCGTCCAGTTTCAAGTGCCTTTGCCATTCCTCAGCACAATCCCGAATACTGGGGCAACTATAACACCGGTTTCACCCAGCAGCACATCTACAGCCTTATTCCTGACCTGGAAATGAAGATTTATAATTTCTCCAAAAGCTACATGGAAACCTGGAATAAACCATTTATTACCGGTGAGTTTGCTTTAAGCCATGATGCCGATCAGGTGAACGAGCTCGATCCACAGGGTATTGCCTTTCACAATGTGGTTTGGTCGTCGGTGTTTTCGGGGTCTATGGGATCTGCCATGTCGTGGTATTGGGATAACTATTTGTACCCCAACAATCTTTTTGATCATTTGCAGGCCGTGTCGGGTTTTCTGGATGTGACAGATGTGGATGTTTCACAGCTCCAGGCTCTTGTTCCCCTCTGCACAGCCACCGATAATGACAATATTGTGGTGGTGCCGGATTACAACAACGAAAATGGAAAAGCGCCGGAAAATTATTTTCACCACGAGCCGAGCGGATTAATGTATCCTGTCGAAATATATCTCGGGCGATATTTGTATGGAAGTTTGTATGGTGCCAGGAGAAACCCTCCAACATTCAAGGTTAACTATACCCGTACAGGTGAGTTTAGGGTAAAAACAGATAATGTTGCAATTTTTTCGAAGATTAAAATAAAAATTGACGGGGCAACAGTGTTTGACCAAAACGTGAGTGCCAACACAACATATTCGGTGCCTGTGACGATAGGCGAACATGAAATACGTGTGGAAAATTCAGGTTCGGGAATTTTAAAAATAAAACACTACGAATTTTTTAACTATGCTCCCCAATTGCGAACCTTTGCTTTGAAAAATGATGATTATGCTGCTGGCTGGATGCAGAATATTAAATACAACTGGCAGTATTTAAATCAGTATGGAACCCCTTTTCCGGTAAGTAACGGGAAAATTCATCTTGACTTTCCCAATCACGGAGTTTTTGATGTTTACTGGTACAATCAGGATGCCGAACCCGACTCGGTACAACGGCTTTTCAATGCTGACGGCGGGCTGGAACTTGATGCCCCCGGTATTGTTTGGGATGGCGCATTTGAAGTGAAGTTTGTTTCACCGGTTGAAGTTCATTTTTCGGCCAGCCCCATCAGCGGCGATGCCCCGCTTACTGTTCAGTTTACTGACCAATCGGTGAATGCCGGCGGAGCGATCAGTGCATGGAACTGGGATTTTGGTGATGGCAACACCTCCAATGTACAAAATCCGCAGCATACTTATCAAACCCCGGGCATTTACACGGTAAACCTCGAAATTGTTTCCGGCCAATATTCCAATGCGTTAACACGCGAAAATTACATCAGTGTTTCACAGCCGCTTGTTGCTGATTTTATTGCAGATACCACTTTTGCACTTCCGGCAGAAATCATTCATTTTACTGACTTATCACTTGGCAGTCCAACAAGCTGGCTATGGGCCTTTGGGGATAACACCGTAAGTTTTGCAAAAAATCCAAATCATGCTTATGGGCAGCCCGGCTCCTACTCTGTTTCACTCTTTGTTCAAAAGGGCTCTGCCGGCGATATCGAAACCAAAACCAATTATATCCAGATTCTTGAAAACCTTGCGGCTGATTTTAGCTCAGATAAAAATCTGGCAACGCTTAATGAAATCATACAATTTACTGACCTTTCCACAGGGAATCCTACCTTATGGTTCTGGGACTTTGGAGATGGAACTTCAAGTTCACTGCAAAACCCGGCACACTCTTACAACCAGCCCGGCACTTACAATGTAAAATTATCGGTGACCAACGCATATTTTCAGGATTCAACAATCAAAACTGATTTTATCGAAATACTGGAACCGCTGACAGCAGATTTTTATGCAGATACCCTGTGGAGCTGGACCGGACAGGATATCCAGTTCATTGATTTATCTACTGGAAACCCGGATGCACGGCTTTGGAATTTTGGAGATGAAGCTCAAAGCACGATACAAAATCCTGTGCATGCTTATCCCGAAAGTGGCATCTATACGGTAAGTCTTGAAATTTCTGATGCCTTACAAACGGATGTGATGATCCGTGAAAATTATATTCATGTAAAGGACACCCTCAACGCTGACTTTACAGTTGACACCACTGTGGTCATTCTTAATTCAAGAGTTTATTTCACCGATCAGTCTGCGGGCTCACCCTTATCGTGGTTTTGGTTGTTTGGTGACGGCTTTTCCTCATCTTTGCAAAACCCATTTCATAAGTTTAAATATGCTGCCGATTTCACCATCCGGCTTCAGATTTCGCGAAACGACAGCATCGATATCGAGATAAAACACAATTACATAAAAGTGATACCTGAGCTTGTGGCCGATTTTATGGCCGACACCCTGTACGCACAACCCGGAGAGATGATTCAGTTTTTTGATCTGAGCACTGGTAATCCCGATACCTGGATTTGGGACTTTGGTAATAACACCAACAAAAGCGGTCAAAATCCTGTAACCTCCTATCAGTTTCCGGGAAATTACACGATTACCCTTCAGGTATTTAACCAATACCTTTCAGATACCCTGATCAGGGAAAACTATATCAATATCCTCGAGCCTGTTTTGGCCAATTTTACAGTAAACCCCTTTGAAGCAAAAATAGGACAGGAAGTTCAGTATATTGATCTTTCCACAGGATTTCCAAACCAATGGGAATGGTGGATGGGTAACGGAGATACTGCCTTTGTAAAAAATCCGGTCACCATTTATAATGAGCCGGGGCTTTACGATGTAACCCTGATTGCCCGTAGCGAAATGTTGACTGATACGCTTACCATGACCGAGTTCCTTTATGTAATGCCTCCATTTTATTCACAGGAAATTATACTGAGACAGGGCTGGAGTGGAATTTCAACCTGGGTCAGACCTGTTTTTCCCGAAATCAGTCAAATCATGAATCCTGTAAACGGACAGCTCTTTTTTGCTATCAACGAAGAAGGAATTTACAGTCCGGGACTAAATATTAACACAATAGGCAATTGGAACACCAGCCAGGGTTTGATTGTTTTTATGAACGAAGAGGCAAGTTTGACCATTGAAGGATATCAAAAAGTAAACAGCCCTGTTGAACTGATCCAGGGCTGGTCGTTGTTGCCGGTATTCAGCGCTTGCTCCCACACTACCGGGCAGATTTCTGATTTACTGAATGGTGAACTAAAACTCATCAAGGAAATCGGAGGTTTTAGAATTTACTGGCCCGAAATGGGGATTTTTACCCTCGACAGCATCGAACCCGGTGCGATGTATCAAATTTACATGAATCAATCACAGCAGATATCTTTTCCAGCCTGCGATTGATTATTTTTGCCGGCTATTTTCAGGTGATTATCATGAACTATTCCGAAACTTTACAATACCTCTTCAACAGACTGCCCATGTATCAGCGGGTTGGAGGAGCTGCCTACAAAGCCGACCTCAGCAACACCATCCGTATGTGCGAAATGCTGGGACATCCCGATAATAAATTCAAATCGGTGCATGTGGCCGGAACCAATGGCAAGGGTTCCACATCCAATATGCTTGCCTCCGTTTTGCAGGAATCGGGCTACAAAACAGGCCTCTACACTTCACCGCATTATAAAGATTTCAGAGAGCGGATAAGAATTAACGGCGAGATGATTCCCGAAAACCGGGTAGTTGATTTTGTGGAAATACACAAAGCAACACTTGAGGCCATTGATCTCTCATTTTTTGAGATGACCGTAGGAATGGCTTTTCAGTATTTCGCAGAAGAAAAAGTGGATATAGCTGTTGTTGAAGTTGGGATGGGAGGCCGGCTGGATTCTACAAATTTAATTGTGCCCATAGTTTCGGTTATCACCAACATAGGGATGGATCACATGCATTTTTTGGGAAATTCCCTTCCTGAAATTGCAGCCGAAAAAGCCGGGATCATCAAAACAGGAATCCCTCTTGTGATTGGCGAAACCCAGCCTGAAGTGCAGGCTGTTTTCACAAATACTGCCACCATGAAAAATGCCCCTATTTCCTTTGCCGACCAAAAATGGAAGGTCGAAATTTCCAAAGATGCAACCCTGGATGTTTTTAATGGCAAGGATTTGTGGACGAATCTCAACTTTACACAGGGAGGAAAATATCAGCACAAAAACCTCACAACGGTCATGGAGGCTGTAAGTATTTTGCAAAATACCGGTATCGGAATTTCCATGACATCCCTCAAAAACGGCCTCGAAAACCTTAGATGCAACACCGGCTTTAAAGGACGCTGGCAAATTTTGGGCACAACACCACTTATTATCGCCGACAGTGGCCACAACCGCGACGGCATTGCGGAAGTGATGAAGAACATCCATGCCACACCCTACGAAAAACTTCACTTTGTGCTTGGGGTTGTCAACGATAAATGCCTTGATGGAATGCTTGAATTACTGCCAAAACAAGCTGCATATTATTTCTGCAAGGCAGATATTCCACGCGGTTTGCCTGCGGGCGAACTCGCCGAAAAAGCTTTGCCGTTCGGGCTTACCGGTAACGTTTTTCCATCGGTTCAAAAAGCTCTTGAAGCAGCCCGGACAGATGCCAGCGCCTCCGATTTAGTTTTTATTGGAGGCAGCACTTTTGTGGTAGCTGAAGTTTTGGATTAAGTCTTAGACCTCCTGGCTGTCATAAATTTCTTGTTGCAAATTTTGGATTTCTCCAAACGACATTTTGTTTTAACCACGAATTACACGAACGACGAAGCCCACATCGCAGATAAATACACGAAAGAAATTTATGTCAAGGCTGCGACAAGGCGTTTTGCATCAACAATTATGTAAAAACCAGATTTTTAGCTGTCGGACCAGGAGTTCTGAATTTACAATATGGCCTGTTGAAAGAAGCTAAATATTTATGTGTTTGTAGTATTAAGGATGTACCTGCCTGGCAGGCTCGTTTCGCCAAAACAACAGTGAGGCCGAAGATCATCGCTACCCCTACCCTGTTTTTTCGGGGCTGTGGCAACTATTAAAGTGCGAAGCACCGTTAATATCCGGGGCAGGGATTTTCACCCTGTTTTTTCAAAAATCTTGTGGAGATATATTCTGAATAATCTTAAAGGCAATTGATTAAAAGTTGATCAGTAACCACTGAAATAGTTAAGCTTTGCAAAATTGCCGGTATCAATCAGGACTTGGGTTGACTATTTCCCCTGCAATAATTTTAATACATTGTTAACTTTTGGTCTTTTTTAGTTCATATCCAATTTCCAATTGAACAAGGTCTCAGTCTCCCCAATTTTAACGAAATTATTTTTTTCAAGTACTTTAAAAGAAGCTGTATTTGCTTTGTTGGTCGAGGCAATTATAGATTTTACTTTCGTCCGGGTTTTAGCCCAATCTATCATTCCTTCAACAATTTCAGTCATAAATCCTCTATCCCGAAATTCGTCGTAGGTTCCATAGCCAATCTCTATTTCTCCTGCTTCATTTGGCTCTCCGTATATACAAATATCTCCAACCATTTTATTATCATTTTTTGAAATGGCTGTCCAGATAGTTGAAAACAAGTAGTTTTTGCTTTTGTCGGCCACATTTGGCAATATGGTTTGTTGCAATGCTTCGTATAATTCCTCTGAGATTGTCCTTGACGTTTCATTCAGATTCAATTCCGTTTCCAAAGAGTTATCGCATTTTGCATATTTCATCAACTGTTCGTAGGTTAATGGTCGTATTATCAGACGTTCTGTTTCTATCATTTTAAATGCTGTACGCGTTGTTGTTATGTTTTATAAATTAATCTCTAATTGTTTGCCGCTACCCTGAGGGTGGAGAAATAGGAGCAATTTAGCTCAAATACACCTCCGGGTTTAGCAGAAACACAAAGCTTGGTGTATTCCTGCAACTGCGTGAAACCTTCACTTTTGGGCAGGAGCTGCGAGTGGATCTGTATTTTTTCATCTAACAAATATTATTTCTTTCTCTTGTTTCTTTTCATTTTTAATTATTCCTTCAATAAATTCATTTATTAATACCAAATGCCTGGCATATAATGGCAATCTGTTTTTTAAAATTTCCTTGTCGGTTTGTGTAACCTTGCTGTCGATGAAATATCTAAGATAAAAAGTTGAAGTATAGGCATTGTGTTCAAATTCTTCATTGGTTGGAGCAAAGGTAATTTGTTGGGCATTGATGTTATTAAAAAATTCGAAAGGCTTTTCCTGTCCGGTTGCAGCACAAAATAAAACAGGGAATGGATAGTATGTATTATCAGTTATCACTTTTTGAAAGACTTCAGGCCACATCTCCTTAATTTTTTCATAATCCGTTTTGAACTCTATGGTCGTTTCCAATGAAATCAAACCTTTTATTGCTGTGTCCCGGTCAAAGGTTCTTAAACCCATTTGAGCTCCCCAACTATGCCCAATAAAGAAAATAAATGATGAATTGCTTAGGGTTTGAGCAAATTCAAGCAGGGTTCTCAGGCTTTCTTCGTCTTCGTTTTTTATCAGTTTTTCAAATGGTTTAAGACCGAAAATCGTATTTTCATAGGGTAAATGAAAGTTTGCAGCCACAAAAATAAAACCTCTTGATGCAAAATATTCAGCCATTACAAAGTTTTCAAATGAATTGCTTTGTGCCCCGTGATGATAAAGGATAACCGGGTATTGAGAAGGTACATCAAGTGGGGCAAAACTGCTTTTGGTTTCAATCACACCAATCAAATCCACAATGTCATCATAGGAATAGGATCCATAATCATTAGATTCACCAGATTCTAAGTTTTCTTCAATACAATCCCTGATTATTGCTTCTTTGTAATTGATCATAAGTTGGTTTTGAATAGTCGATAAATCTTCATTCCAACCGGATTCAAAGAAGTCATTAAAAGTTAAATAATTTTGTAGAGGTATTTTATTTATTGGGTGCCAAATCTGTACAAAATACGGTTTCATCCCTTTATAATCAAAGGCTTCATAATGATAAGCTGTGTCGAATAAAAGGGTATCCAAAAAGCCCACTTGCAACTCACCAGGTTTAACAAAGTCGTAAAAATTTTCCTGAGCCCAAATCCCATAACTATGTAAAAAAATTAAACTGAAGAGTACTGCCGATTTCACCATTTCGATTTCTTTAGATTATTTATTGCTTGAGTTTACTAAAATTCAAAGATGCCATCTGTTTTAGCTTAGTCGCTTTTTTTTAAGGCATAAAAATATGTAGAAAATTCTAATACTTCAATCCCGGCTTATACAAAAATGTTAAAAGTGAATTAATTTTTATGAATTCCAAATAGAATAAAAGCTTTCAATATTAACATAATGTTAAGCCCGAGGTAATTTTTGGTTCATAAATGATGGATATTTATAAAATAAACTGCACCCGGTTTTATATCCTTCGAAGGCTAACATACTAAAATTTAAACTTATCTTAACAAAAAATGCCTTTTATATCTTAAAATAGTAATATTTTTGTGACCTTAAAATTTAAACTTTAATTGAGAAAACTATGAGTAACGACAAATTGAGAAATGCATGTGCAGAAGCTTCGGAAGCTATTGAAAAACTTAACGAAGTTAAATTCGCCGATTTAAAAGAAAAGTTGGATTTCTGTATTGGTAGTTATGATTTTGATAAAAATCCCACCGGGTTATATGAATATGGTGAAAAAGCATTCAAAGATCTGACAGCCTACAAAGTCAAGAATCCAAAAAAAGTAAACAAAAAAGTACTCGCAGCCCTCGAAAAAGCCTTGGCTGAATAGTACCTTTCAAAATGGTGATTTACACCAAACACCTTTTAAAATAAATGCGCCCTCGAAAGGGCGTTTTTTTTGCCCTCCTGTTCCGCCTAAATGAAGTATTCGCATTTCCAACTTACTATTTCTAACATCCTGAATTTATACTCTTTATAAATTTCACAATGCCTCGCAACCATGTATTAAAACCTATAATTTTGCTGTGAATTTGTTCACAATAAATAGTTGAAATTATTGAAGTTTTAAAAGACTAAAATTTGCTGAAATGTCGAAAATAAACACACATCCCATTCTGGAAGTTCCACAGGTAGAAAAGGTAAAATTTACTTACAACGGAAAAGAAATCGAAGGCGAAAAAGGATTTACCATTGCCGCTGCTTTGCACCAGGCGGGCTTTCCGGTTCACAGCCATAGCCTGCGCGATCGCAACCGCTCCCTTGAATGTGGGATTGGCAAATGCGGAGCCTGCGAAATGCTTGTGGATGGCAGGATTAAGCGGATTTGTATTACCAAGGTAAACGATGTGAAAGAGGTGAGTGAAATCCCGAAAGATTACACCCCCTCACAAGAACAGGTGGATGAAAATGAACCTGTAAAAGTTTACAAAACACAGGTGGTGATTGTGGGTGCCGGCCCTGCCGGATTAGCATGCCGTGAGGAACTCAACAAAAATGGCATCCACAACATTGTGGTGGATAACAATGATAAAATCGGCGGGCAGTTTCTGATGCAAACACACCAGTTTTTCTTTTTCGAGAAAGAGAAAAAATTTGGAGGCATGCGTGGTTTCGACATTGCAAAAACCCTTGCCGGAGACGATCGCAGCGGCATTTTCCTGGATTCCACCGTTTGGGATATTCTGGAAGGAAAGCGCATGGCTGTGAAAAATATCAGCACCGAAGAAATTTACTATATCGACACCGATTTCCTGGTGGTGGCTTCAGGCGCAGTACCATTTCTGCCAACCTTTGAAAACGACGACCTGCCGGGCGTTTTCACGGCGGCGGTGGTTCAGAAAATGATGAACAGCGAGCTGACCCTTTTGGGTAAAAATGTACTCACTGTGGGCGCCGGAAATATCGGATACCTCACATCCTACCAGTTGATGCAGGCGGGAGCCACTGTAAAAGCCATTGTGGAGGCATTGCCCCGCGAAGGCGGTTTCCCGGTACAGGCAAACCGTGTGCGCAGACTGGGCATCCCGGTGATGACCTCAAAGATTTTGCTGAAAGCAATCCCCAACCACGACAATACAGGCATTACAGGTGCAGTAATTGCAGATTGTGAAAACTTTAAAGCCATTCCCGGAACCGAACAGGTAATTGACGGCATTGATGCCATAAATATTTGCACAGGCCTGGTACAGGATGATCAGTTGTTGATAAAAGGAAAGGAAATATTTGGCCGCAATGTTTATGGTGCCGGCGATGCCATCCGTATCGGGGAGGGAACAAGCGCAGTACTTCGCGGGAAACAGGTGGCTTTTGAAATTCTTGAAGACATGAATGCCCGCTACGATTACGATGCCTTCCTAAGTGTTTCGAAAGAATATATCGACTCGCAGCAGCATCCGGTGAGGGTAATCGAGAAACCCTTTGAGCCCACTACTGAACGCATGAAGGAGAAACCTTTCGTGATCATCGACTGCCTTTATGGATTTGCCTGCAATCCCTGCGAATTTTCATGCCCCCACGGCGCAATCACCAAAACTTCAACAAGCACTGTCCCCCAAATCGACTTCGACAAGTGCATCGGATGTATGCAATGCGTTTACCAATGTCCGGGACTGGCCATTTTCGGATATAACCTTAAAAAAGACTGGCTGTTTCTGCCCATCGAATACGAAGCCTCCGAAAATGAAGAGGTTTTTCTTGTGGATAATAACGGCCAAAAATTGGGTGAAGGCATCATCGAGAAAATATTGCGCAAAGCAAACAAAACAAATATTGCCAGGGTAAAAACCACAACCCTTCATGGTGAGGAACTAACAAGGGTACGGGGATTTATTGTGAAGGCAAATTATCCCGCTAAGGTTGAACTGAAATCCAATCATATTGAGGTACAAGCCGAAACTTATATATGCCACTGCGATGATGTGAAACTGGACGAGATCATGGAAGTAATTGGCGACCGCAAGTTTATTTCGGTGGATGAGGTAAAACATACCACCCGGCTGGGAATGGGTGCTTGCAGGGGAAAACGCTGCATTAAACGCCTGAAGCAGACACTTGCCGGAACGGGCATTTCCATTGTCGGGGAACCCACACCCCGCGGCCCGCTTTCGAACCAGGTGTCGTTGGGAGATGTTTATCCAAAGAAAGTACAAGAAAGAATCATCACCCACATCGATGGAAACAAACCAAAAAAGATAGTGGTGAAATCGCTGGTTGCAGGTGGTGGCATTGGTGGCAGCGCATTGTTCCGCTACCTCGCCGAAGAGGGATTAAAGCCGGTATTGATAAACTTTGGCAGAGGTGCTTCCTGGCGGAATATTGCAGGTGGACGTCCTAACTTCAGCCTGCCTGAACTTTCAGAAATTGCAGAAAAAAACCTTGACATTTTTAAGGAGCTGCACCATATTCATAATATCGACTTCCGCCCCATCGACTACATTACTTTTGCTCACGATGAGCAGATGTTGAAAGCGCTGGAAGCTTCAATGGCATGGTCGGATGCGGAAATGATTGAGCCCAAAGATTTTAAAAACCACATTTCTCCCTTCTTCAATCCTGAGCTTAAAACTTACCAGTCGGCACTTATCACCCACAATTGCTGGCAGGCAACACCCGGCAAGGTGGTAGATCTGATTCGTCAATTAGGAATTAACAGCGGAGGCAAAATTGAAGAAGACTGCGAACTGATTGATGTCCGTAAAGAAAACGAAAAATATATCGTACTTGTAAAAACCCATAACAGAGAATATATCGAATACGAAACCGAATATTTCATCAATGCTTTGGGCCCGCAGGGCGATAAATTTGCTAAAAAACTGGGTATCGAAACCGGGATATACCCGGTGAAACATCAGGCCTTCATCACCCGCCGATTGCCATTTATGGGTAAAAATGGCATTCCGCTGCCCATGATGATCGACCGCAGAAAATATAAGGGTTTCACGGCAGTTTACGGCCAGCAATTGGGCGAAACCGGGCAAATCATCGGCTGTGCCTCTCCGCAAATCGAACCTCTCGAAACCGACAAAAACCTGAAGGTAAATTCCAAGGACTTCCTTGAAATCGTTTCTGAAGTTTTTGTTGACTGGCTGCCCGAACTTTCATCGGTAGGCTTCCAGGCGGTTTGGGCAGGCTATTACGTTGAACCCCGCATGATCCTCGACCCTGATGCCGGCCTCTTCATCGGCCTTCGCGGACAGGGCTTTATGCTTGGCCAGTACCTCGCCAAAATGTATGTGGATAAAATGGTTGGCAAACCCGTCCCTGCATACTTCGACAGGCTTACGCTAAAAGGTGACGGCTTGTTGGAGAAGGCGTTTAAATAGAATCTGTTTTAGGCTTGAAAATAATAAACCCCGGTGGCAACAAGCTGTCGGGGTTTTAATTTATTTATAAACGAAGTTATCATAATTTAGAGAAAGTTAAAATTCCCATAATAGTTACTATTTTTCTTTTCGGCTATCCATGGCAAGCTTGCTAATTTCTTCTATTGATTTATCAGCCCATAGGTTCTTTTGCCACATGGTATAATCGAATGGTTCACGGATGATGAGACTGATGAATCGCTCTGCATCTACCTCTCCCAATTTTTCAATTAGAGCATCAATGCCAATTGTTTTTATTTCTGTATCTGTGTTCATTCTGTATCAATAATTTTAATGAAATCTGTTGGACTTAAAATCACAATATTATCAAAACGGTTTAATTTCTTTAATATTCCATCATCGGTTGTAATAAAATATTCTGCTTCTCCAACTATTGCAGAAGCAATATGTAGTGCATCTTTGGCCTTTATGCCCCTTGTAATTATTGATTTTGAGAGTTCTATCAATGCATTTGAAGCTTCAATATCTACACTTGAATATTTTTTCCATTTACCTATGGCTCTGTTTCTTTCTATGAATGGATTTTGCTGATTCTCAAAGTCAAGAATGTAGGACCAAATCAATTCGAGTTTATTCGTTGCTATCATCTTTTGAATGTAAAGCTTGGCCTCCGATTCAATTCTTATCCTAATCGATTACTACCGATCAAAAGGGCGGTTAAATGTGCAATTATCAAGATAAATTTTCAACTTTATTATTTATTAAATACTTCACGAAAATACAAATTTTCAATTTGTAACGGCTGGAAGTTAAAATTCAATTTCACGTACATCATCAAAACTTTTAAAATATTTTTTATTGATCATCATTTTTCATGTGTTATACTCGGGCAAAATCTATCCATAAAGTATGTGGATAAACTGGTTGGAAAAACTGTTCCGGCTTATTTCGACAGGCTTACACTGAAAGGTGACGGACTGCTGGAGAAGGCTTTTAAATAGGAATAAAACCCTAACAGATTTTGTGCCGAAGGCATCCTAATGGGGAAACTCTATCAGTGTTTTGAAGTGAGATTTTCTGTAAATTTGCATACTAAAATTTGCAGGTAATTATGACAGAACAGGATGAATTATTATTGAAAATTAAGCACTCAATTGTAAAAGAGGATGCAAGCGCTGAAATCACTCTTTTTGGCTCCAGAGCACGTGGAGACAATACACCGGAATCAGACTGGGATATTCTTGTTCTAATAGACAGTATTAAAACCATGGAAGCTGAAGAAAGGTTTCGAAATAATTTATATGATATCGAACTTGAATCAGGGCAAATAATTTCACCAATCGTTTATTCAAAAGAATATTGGATAAGTAAATTAAAGTATTCGCCTTTATTTAAATCTGTGAATAAGGAAGGGATTCGGTTATGAATGAATCAGAAAGAAATGAGTATATTCTCTATCGGCTTGAAAAATCATTTGAGAGTTTAGCTGATGCAAAATTATTGGCGCAAAATCAACGATGGAATGCAAGTGTTAACCGGCTATATTTCGCCGCTTTTTATGCAGTAATGGCATTACTTTTAACCGAGAACAGCGAGGGTTTAACACATGCCGGTACAAGAAGCCAATTTAACTTGAAATTTATCAAAGAAGGCAGAATCAGCAAGGAGTATGGGAGGTTATACTCAAAATTGTTTGACTGGAGACACAAGGGCGATTATGGCGATTTGTTCGATTTCACAGAGAACCAGGTATTGCCACTTATCGAACCTACCGAAAATCTATTATTGGAAATTAAGAAGTTAATTGGATAAAATAGTTGGGAAAGATGTTCCTGCTTATTTTGATCGGCTTACCCTTAAAGGGGATGGACTGCTGGAGAAGGCGTTTAA
>JAIOZV010000052.1 GCA_021740425.1 Bacteroidales bacterium
AGGCAGCCTCAATCATGGGAAACTATTTCTGTGTTAAATCCTGAATATTATCTTTGCCGCTCAAACAAATTTTTTAACAAAATGAATAAATACAAAACGACTAAAGGAGAAATCAAGACCAAGTATGGTGTGATGAAAATTGAATTCTACGATAATGATGCACCCGGAACGGTAGCAAATTTCGTGAAGCTGGCTAAAAGCGGATTTTATGACGGCTTAACTTTTCACCGTGTAATTCCTGATTTTGTTATTCAGGGCGGCTGCCCGAAGGGTACCGGCGTTGGTGGCCCCGGATACAAAATTAAGTGCGAAGTGGATGGCAACAATCAATATCACGACCGCGGAGTGATGTCGATGGCTCATGCCGGAAAAGACACCGGCGGATCACAGTTTTTTATCTGCCACAGCCGCAACAACACCGCTCACCTCGATGGTGTTCACACTTGCTTTGGACAGGTGGTTGAAGGTTTGGAAGTAATCGACCTGATTGGCCCGGGTGATAAAATGGAAAAAGTAACAATTACCGAATAGAATTCGGACAATGAATTTTCAGCCGTATCCTGCGCAAAGCACGCTACGGCTTTTTTTATTGAATTTTCCCAATCCAAAAAATAAAATCTCTGTCGGGCATAAAATCCTTCCGTTGCCAAAAGTATTTTTTTAACCCGGCTTCTATGGCAGTTGAGTCGGGACTTATTGAAACAGAATCAACATTCATTGTTTCAGGAAATGAAAGAGAATAATTTGCAAATTCAAAGGGCTCATGCCAGGCTTGTGTTGTGGTAATAATGTATTTCGCCTCGCATGATTTTAATTTTTGTCCGTAATTAATTCTGTAAGCGACCTCACCATTTGCCGGAATTTTAACTTTAAACAGCGAACCTTTTGCTGATTGGGTTGCTAACATTGATGTTGTGTCTCCCTCGATTTGAATTTTTATAAAAGTGATTTCCCCATATTTTTCAATATCCGGAAAGGGATAAAAAAGCATTTGTTTAATATCATGGGTGGAATTATTTCTGAAATAATACAGGCCATCCACTTCAAAAGTGCTATCGGTGAGGTAGAAATCCAAATCCTCAGCATAAAAGGAAATGTTTTGGCCAAATGAGTTTATAGAAAAGTTAATGATTAGTAACAGCCAGTAGCATTTTATCATAATTAGTATTGTAGAATGAATTTGCTAAAGTACAAAAAGGGGGAAAGTATTCATAGATAAGCTAGCCCATTCACGCCATCGATTCAAGTGAAACTGAGAATAAAAATGATCAATCAAAATAAACCAACGGGGTTGCACCACTATAAGTGCAGACTTTTGCGGCATATTGGCTTGCCCGGCGATGAAGTTCGGACAGTGGTTTTTGCTGCAGCAAGCCCATCACCATGGCAGCGGTAAAAGAATCTCCGGCTCCTACCGTATCTACCACTTCAACCTTTGGAACAAGCTGGAATGAAGATTCATTTTCAGTAAAAAGCCAACTGCCTTTCGAGCCCAAAGTAAGAGCCATGAGTTTCAGTTCAAACCGATCCATAAGCTTATGGCATTTCTCTTTTTCAGTTCCATCAAAACCAAAAATGTTGCTGATGATTTCCAGTTCCTCATCGTTGAGTTTTACAACATTGGCAAGATTGAAGGATGCCTTCAGCAAATCTTTTGAATAATACTGCTGACGCAAATTAATGTCCAGCACTTTGAGGGCATGTGCCGGTGCAGTTTCGATAGCCTGCCCGATAGCTTTGCGTGATGTTTCCGAACGTTGAGCCAGGCTGCCGAAGCATATTGCATCTGTTTGTTTTATCCAATCTTTGGCGTCCTCGTTCAGCGAAATATAATCCCATGCTACATTTTCGTGGATGATGTAAGATGGCAAACCATTTTTAAGTGCAATTGAAACATAGCCGGTGGGATAGCCGGGATAATTCAAAAATAACTTCAACCCTTTTGATTGCAGGGTCTCAGAGATTTCGGATCCGTTTTCATCATTGCCCACTGCACTGATTATTGCCGCTTTTGCACCAAAATTTTGAGAATGGTAACAAAAATTTCCGGGAGCTCCGCCAGCCTGTTTCCCATCAGGTAACATATCCCATAATATTTCTCCAATGCCTGTGATGCTGAATTTTTTATCCATATTTCTTTGGCTTAAAACCTAATTTACATTCTGATATTCTGACGCATTGAGTTGCTGAAGATGAATTTCGGTAGGTTTATAGATGAAATTCAATACAAAACCTACAAGCAGAATTCCAGAAAAAAAGGTGGCCAATATAAAGCCAATCTTAGCATCGGCTCCAAACATATCGCTCACCACACCCATTGCCAATGGCCCCAGGGCAGCACCTGCTGCCGTAAAAAACAGGATGATTCCGGCGATGGAACCGTGTTTTGCTTTTGAAAAACAACTGATGCCTTTAGAGTTGATAGTTGGATAAATTACCGACATAAATAGACCTGTTAATGGTAGCAAAACTACTGCAGCGGAAGGGATAAGTATGCTCCCCGTAAAACAGATAAAAATTAGTGCCCCCGAAATGCCAAGCACCAAATCCCACCTGAGTTTGGCCATCATCCAGGCTCCCAAAAAACGCCCCGCTGCACGCAGAATGAAGAAAATTGGAAGTGCATAGGTGGCTATAAACAGCAGTGATCCGTCATAATTGCTGAGCAGGGTTGGCATCCAAACATAAATGGCAGCTTCAACGGTAACATAGAAAAATGCTGCCAAAGAAAACCCCAGGGCAAAAGGATCTTTTATCATTTTGAGTGTGCGGGCAACGTTGATCGGCTCCTCACTGCTTTTTTTGCTTTGTGGGTATTTTACAGCAAGGGCAATGATGATGAGCAAAACGCAAATGCTTGCAGCGATTACGTAAAGCCATTTCCACTCAACATTTTCTTTGAGCAGGTAGGCCACAATGAAGGGCCCGATAATAGCACCTACTCCGAAAAATCCTTCCACAGCATTCATGGTGGAGGTATGTTCGGTATTGGAACGGGAAATATCTCCAATCAAAGCCAGTGCGCCAGTACGGAATACTCCAATGGCAGCTCCTGAAAAAACAAGAAGTGTCAGGAAAAACGCAAAATTATGGCCTGCCAAAAAAAGGTATGAGCTCACCGAAAAAGATGCCAGTCCAAGAATAATGGTGTTTTTTCTTCCTAATTTATCAGCGAGGAAACCAAGAAAAATTCCTGCCAGCGCCATGGCTGTCATAGGTCCGTAATGGAACAACCCGGCTGCGGTCATGCTCAGGTTAAATTCTTTGATGATTTCCGGAATGATTACCCCCACCGCATCAGTGGTCATGGCAAACATCATAAACATGATAAAGGTCAGTGCTTTAATGACTATTGCGTTAGAGCCTGATATTGTATTTGTAGCTGTCATCTTTTGGTATTATTTCCTGATAGTTTTTTAATTGATGGTAATTTCTTCTAATCCTTCATGGGGAGTGAAACTGATATTTACGGATTGATTTGCGAGGTCGATTTTTAATCGGGTCCAGGCATCATTTTTTTTCCATAATATTTCCAGCTTGTTTGGCGGGCTCTGCACCAGTGAAAATTGTCCGTTAAAAGCAGGATGAGTATTCCTGAACTTTATCAGATCTATCAGTTTCTTCACCACGGGTCGTTTAAGTTCCGTAGTAATTTGTTCCTTAGTATAAAAATGACGGTTTATGTCCCTGCCAACCCGCGTTTTTGAAAGAAGTTCCATGTCGTTATTTCCGGCAAAAAATCCTGTATAGTAAATTTGCGGGATTCCCGGGGCAAAAAATTGGATGGCACGGGCCATGAGGTACATTTTGTCATTCCCGCCAAGGGCATCATAATAGGTGCAGTTTACCTGATACAGGTCAAGGTTTGATGCTGCTGCACCTGTTGCCTTCAGGCTTTCGCCACCACTATTTTTGTGCATTTTGTTCACGATCTCATCCAAATGCTGATCTTCAATCAGTCCGGGCTTTCCTTTTTCTGAGGCCACGTCCACAACACCAATTCCATCGTGGGTATCCAAAACAGTAAAGGCATTTCGCGGAC
This sequence comes from Bacteroidales bacterium, assembly GCA_021740425.1. GTDB lineage: Bacteria > Bacteroidota > Bacteroidia > Bacteroidales > 4484-276 > SABY01. The sequence goes on from JAIOZV010000052.1 coordinate 4,043, forward strand.
TAATCTCCAGCCATTTTTTAAGGTTTGAAGCATCCCGGTTAAAAAGTGTATCCAACACCAAAACCGGCAAGGCAAAATCATACACATAATCAACTTTTTTAGCGATTTCAATTTGTGTTTGATGATGGGAGTGGATTTCTACTAAAACCGTAATACCCAGTTTGCGTGCTTTTTGTGTAAGATGATCAATAAATGCGAAGGTTTTATCAGTCATAAAACAGCTTGTCCCCCGTTCTTTGAGTGCATAACCGGCGGCATCCAGCCTGATCATTTTGATACCTGATTTCCTGAAAATTTGTAAAATTTCATCGAGGTATGACTGGCCTTGCTTACTGTTTACATCAATATCTACCTGATTTGCGGTGAATGTTGTCCATACCAGTTTTGCAGTTCCATTATTAAAAGTAAAAGTGGTAAAGGGTAAGCCCGGCCTGGGACGGTAAATATTCAACAACTCCTGTTCACTTGCTCCATCGGGGAATATTTTCCCATAGGTTAAAAACAAATCAGCAAAAGGTGATTTTTCTCCGTTTAGCAAATAATCGGTAAATTGTGGTGATTGAGCAGAAACATGGTTTACAATCAAATCGGCCATCACATCCACCTCCCGGCTCAATAGTTCAATATCATCCCAATTTCCCAGTCGGGGATCCACACTAAGGTGGTCGATGGGATCAAACCCTGCATCTTCACCATCGAAAGGATAAAAAAATGGCAGGATATGAATACCACCAAAGATATCTTTGAATTCATTCTGAAAGAGTTCGCGAAGCTCCCCGATATTTTCGCAGCCAAGGCGGTTGACGTAGGTGATTAGTTGAACTTTGTTTCGCATAATGATAAGTTTTAAAAACAGGGGAGGAAAAGAAGAACTCTCCCTCCCCAAAATGAGAACATTTACACTGTAATTATTAGAAGGTATAAGTTAAAGTTGCTGTTGTAGCACGGCCTGTTATTGGGCGTGCTCTCATATAATTTACGTTGCCATCAACAAATGCATCGCCTTCCATTTCGGTAAATCCAAGGGTATTGGTCAGGTTGTTCGAATTCAGCCTGATGTTAAGTCCGGGAGCAATATCATAACCAATGAAAGCATTCATGTAGAGATATCCGGGAAGAATCATGTTGTTGTCGTCCTGAGCATACACTTTTGTAGTCCCCACAAAACTAAGTCCTACATTGGCTTTTCCTTTTGCAAAAGAATAGGTAGGGTTAACATTGTACATCAGCATAGGAACCCTTCTTGGCACGTTTCCTTCTTCTGCAGGGTTTATACTTTTCTTGATTTCTGCTTTTGTAAATGTAGCACCGGCAAGAATATTGAAGTTTTTGAAATTGGCGTTGGCTTCGAGTTCCAGACCATAAGTATTAAAATCTTTCTGGATTACTTTTCCGAATTCTTCGTTTTGCTCTGAGATTTCGGTGTAGAAAGCAGTAGCGATTACACTGTATTTTTTAGAGCGGTATTTAAAACCAACCTCTGCCTGGTTTATTTCATCGGCATCGAGACCTTCGATGGTTTCACCTTCGGCGGTGATAAATGGAGAATAGAGCAACCTGTCAGCATTGGCCCGGCCACCTTTACTATATCGGCCATAAACAGCTTTTTGATCGTCAAGTTTATAATTGGCACCAACTGAATATGAAACGTAATCGAAGTTGTAATTTACCGGCTTTGGGTTTGCATTATCAAGCATGGTAACACTTTGTTCCACCGGATTTATATTGCCATCGCCATCCACATCAACAGGAGCCTGGAAGTTGTTTTGGTAACTGCCTATTGCGCGGCCAAAATCGTAGCGGACACTCGCATCAATCACAAGGTCTTCGTTTACATCATATTCTACGTTTGCATAAGGTGCATCAATGGAATAAGCCATGTCGTAACCACGTGTACAACAATTTCCCCAAAACGGTACGCCATAAGCAGTTAAGCCATTAACCGAATAAAAGGAACTATCGGCACTGGCAACATTCATCAATCTGGGGCCGTTTTCACCACTTACATCGGTGAGGTAGGATTGCCAAAGCCAGGTCATTGCAATTTTCTGATAGGCTTTGTAATAACCGGCGGTAACTTTTACATTTCCTAAATCCTTAGTAAGAAAAATATCGTTGGTGAAATTGTTGAGATTGTTCATTTCCACATCAAAAGTGTGAATGCGCATCAGAAGGCCGTTTCCGTTTAAGTTGCTGATTTCAGAAGCGCTTAGCGGTGCGCCTGCGTTGGCACCATTGGCAAAACTCAAGGTGTATCCTTCTCCTGCAAGGTCGGTGGCGATAGCATCAGCAGCAGCTACCTGAGCAGGGAATGGAGAATTAAATGTACCGCTGATTCGGGCAAGTCTTGCCCGTTGCTTTATACGCCAGCCGTTGCCCAGCTCGAAGTTAAATTCTGTTCCAACGGCAGCCACCTCGGGGTGCATGCCATCAGAAATGTTGCTTGTTCTGCGGTTTCCATTGCCATCAACACCGGAGAGTTGCAAAAATCCCGGGCTTTGGAGTGTGTGTTTTGTCAGGTCGTACCCTTCGATGGATTCGTAAGTAGGGTCATCACCTGTTCCTGTAACTTTTACAGGCATGGGCAAATAGCTGATAGCTTTATCGTTCAGATATTTGAAATAAACGCGTGCATAGCCTTTTTCGAATTGTTTTGTGAGATTAGCTTTTATTTGTCCTCCTTTGTTGGCAGTATATCCGGGGTCTCTTGGGCCATCACCCTCCCTGAAGAATCCACCTATATGAAAACTGAGTCCATTACCTACGGGTGCACCATATTCGAAATCAGTACGTAATGAGCGGTAATCAAGACCCATAGTGGTGGCAATAGTACCACCTTCAACTGCACCGGTGCGGCTGATAAAGTTTATGATACCTGCCGGAGAGTTACTGGCAAGCGTGGAGGCTGATCCTCCTTTTAGCGCTTCAATCCTTGCAACGTTCAAATCGCTGCGAAGGAAAATATCGGCATTGCCAAAGGAAATATCTCCAAATTGCAAAACAGGAAGTCCGTCCTCATGTAGTTGCAAGAATTTTGAGCCCCCCGAAGCTACCGGTACGCCGCGAACAGCAATGTTGGCATTACCTTCACCACCGGATGCTTCAACCCTGATACCGGGAATAGCTTTAAAAATTTCAGCAGTAGTTTGTGCGCCAAACTCCTGCAGAAATTTTGGTTTAAGTGATGTGAGTGCCACACTCGACTCAATGGAAGATTTTTGGTTGACAACACCTGTTACAACAACTTCGTCAAGACCCAAAGCATCGGCAGACAGCTCAATATTCAGGGTGGTTGTTTGCCCGGCCTCAATGGTGATCTCTTTTTCCTGTGTGGTATAACCCACAAAAGAAACCACGATTATCCGGGTTCCTGTCTCCACATTTTCCAGGATGTAATTGCCATCCAGGTCAGTAACGGTGCCTTGTACCGTTCCTTTTACCATGATGGTTGTTCCAATCAGGGTTTCGTTTGTTTCTGCATCCGTAACAGTACCCTTCAGAATTCCGGTATTTTGTGCAAAAGCTCCGATAGCGATAAACGAAGCGATCAAGACAAATAGTAATTTTACTTTTTTCATGTTTTGAAAATTAAATTTGGTAAATGTTAGTTAGTTATCGCCAACAAAAGTATGTTAAGATTATGTTAATTCGACATTTGTAAGTGCTGATAATCAGCGTTTTTAAATGCAAACGAATTCGCAATCGTTACCGCAATCGATTGCGGTTAATAACTTTTTTTTAAATAAAACTACTTTATTTAATTTACCCGTTAATAATCTTCACATCACTTTGTTTACTTTTACCCCTATAAACTTTTAATCAGAATTCAAACATACTGCTGTGAAAGGAAAAGCCATTACGATAAAGGACATTGCCAAACTGGTGGGGGTTTCTGTATCCACAGTGAGCAGAGCGCTCAAAGACCATCCCGATATCAGTCTCGAAACCCGTGATGCCGTGAAGTCGGTAGCAATGAGTATGAACTATCGCCCCAGCCAGGTAGCAGTTTCCCTGCGATTGAAACAAAGCAAAGTGATTGGGGTATTACTGCCAAAAATCTACAGTTTCTTTTTTCCCTCGGTAGTAAATGGTATCGAAGAAGTGGTAAATGAATATGGCTACCACTTAATGATTTTGCAATCCAATGAATTGTATCAAAAGGAAATCAACAATACCAACATTTTACTGGCAAATAACGTGGAAGGTGTTTTAGCTACAGTTTCCAGGCAAACCAAAGATTATAGCCATTTTGAAAATATTTTGGATGCCGGAATACCCATGGTGTTTTTCGATCGTGTGCCCGACAATGTAATGGCCGATATGGTTTTGATTGATGATACTGAAGGTGCCTACAAAGCAGTGAAACATTTAATAGAAAGAGGAAGGCGTAAAATTGCCATTTGCATTGGGAATCCTGAAATGCTGATTAGTGTCAACAGGCTGAAAGGGTATAAAAAAGCGCTGGCCGAATACAAGATTCCCTTTAATGATGAATACCTGATTTCTGCCGAAACACCGGAACATGCAGCTACTCAAACTTCCAGGCTTTTAGGCTTGAAGCAGCCTCCCGACAGCATTTTTGCCATCAGCGATTTAACCATGTCGGGGATTGTTCAGGAAATTTACAGGCGCAAACTCAGAGTTCCCGAAGATGTGGCATTGATCGGTTTTTGTGAAACCATCTTTTGTAAAATGTATAATCCCCAGCTATCCTCCATTACTCCGCTTGGGCTCGAAATTGGCAGGCAGGCAGCAAGGCGGCTTTTCCTGCGAATTTTTAGCAGCAACAATCATAACATCAAACCCCAAACTATTTTTTTGAACAGCCGTTTGGAAATCAGGGATTCAACCTGAGTTTGTGCAGTTTTATTCAGCACCTTAACAGGATATGCTTTATTAAAGGGGATCATAAGATTTCCTGCTAAGCCAGGCAATCCTGTTCCTGCTCATTAAAATAAATAGGTCGATTAGGTTCAATGGATTATTATTCGATGATGCGATACCTTTGTACTAAAATTGAGCGTGAATTTTACCTGAATTTTCCAATTTGATACGGAGATATAAATTCTTTGTTAAGTCTGGAAATGATTTATTCGCGAAAAACAGGATTGTATAATTTCGCAGCGTTTTTTAAAACTAAAAATATGGAAAGAAAACAAAACATCGCCCTTGTGGCACACGACAATATGAAGGCCGACATGGTGGCCTGGGTAAAATGGAACCATGCAAAACTTTCCGGCCATCGTTTTATATGTACCGGCACCACAGGCCGGATGATCAAGGATACAATGGATCGTGCAGCCATCGGTGAAACCGATGAAGCTACAGAAATGGTAAGGCTCAAATCCGGCCCGCTTGGCGGAGATCAGCAACTTGGTGCAATGATTGCCGATGGTGAGGTTGATGTTTTGATTTTTTTCTGGGATCCTATGGGGCAGCATCCCCACGATGTTGATGTTAAGGCTTTGTTAAGAATTGCTGTTTTGTACAACATTCCTACGGCTTCAAATCGCTCATCGGCTGATTATTTAATTTCCTCCCCGCTCTTTATGAGCGACTATGAGCCAGCAAAAAAGGATTATCGGGAATATTTGTACAGAGCCATCGGCAAGTAAATGATTTTTCAAATACCTGCAGGTTTTGCCTGGTAAAGTACAGTAGCTGATTTTATTTTCATAAAAAACAAAAGGTCTGGAAAGTACATTTACCAGACCTTTTGTTTTTTAGGGGTTCAAACTTTCCCCTCAGCCAATATCTTATGCTTCATCCATAAACGGATAGCGGTAATCAGTAGGTGGATCAAAGTTTTCTTTGATTGTACGTGTTGAAACCCAACGCAAAAGATTCAGGTATGATCCCGATTTGTCGTTGGTTCCCGAAGCTCTTGCTCCGCCAAAAGGTTGCTGGCCAACCACTGCACCGGTTGGTTTATCGTTGATATAGAAATTTCCGGCGGCATTCAGTAGTATTTCAGAGGCCAGTTCGATGGCATCACGGTCGAGGGCGAATATTGCACCCGTCAATGCGTAAGGCGAAGTTCTGTCGAGTAAGTGAAGGGTCTCTTCAAATTTATTATCATCATAAACATAAACCGTTAAAACGGGGCCAAAAATTTCTTCCTCCATGGTAATGTATTTGGGGTCGCTGGTGAGGAGAATGGTGGGCTCGATAAAATATCCCACTGATTTGTCATAGTTTCCGCCGGCAACAATTTCAAGCCCATCCTTTTTAGCCTGGTCAATATATCCGGTAATTTTATCAAAGGAATTTTCGTCAATTACAGCATTGATGAAATTCCTGAAATCTTCGGGGGGACCCATTTTGAATGATTTTAAATCTGCAGTTACCAGTTTTTTAATTTCGGGCCACAATGATTTTGGAATGTATGCCCGTGAAGCTGCTGAGCATTTCTGTCCCTGATATTCAAATGCGCCGCGCGACAGTGCAGTTGCAACCTGATCGGGACGAGCACTTTTGTGAACCATAACGAAATCCTTACCTCCGGTTTCTCCAACAATTTTTGGATAGGTATTGTGGATCATCACATTATCGCCTATGGCTTTCCAAACTTTTTTGAATACCTGTGTTGAACCGGTAAAATGCACACCAACAAAATCAGGGTGTTCGGCCATTACTTTTCCGCCAACAGGCCCCGATACATTTACCATGTTAATTACTCCGTCAGGAAGTCCGGCCTCCTTTAAAATGTCCATAATTATAGCTGCTGAATACACCTGCGTTCCCGAAGGTTTCCATACCACAACATTGCCCATCATGGCTGGTGCTGTGGGCAGATTAGCGGCAATCGAGGTGAAGTTAAATGGGGTAAGCGCATACACAAAACCTTCGAGGGGGCGCTGTTCAACCCTGTTCCAAACACCCCTGGATGAAATGGGCTGATCCTGATATATCTGTGACATGTATTGTACGTTGAACCGCAGGAAATCGGCAGTTTCGCAGGCTGCATCAATTTCGGCCTGATAAACATTCTTGGATTGGCCAAGCATGGTTGCTGCATTTATTTTGGCGCGGTACGAACCCGAAACCAAATCGGCAGCTTTCAGGAAAATACTTGCCCTGACGTGCCAGGGCATAGCCTGCCATTTTTTGCGTGCAGCAAGGGCGGCTTCGATGGCTTGTTCCACATGCTCTTTTTTGCCCATGTAATAATAGCCCAGCAGATGGTTTAAATCATGGGGCGGCCTAATCTCGATCTTCTCATCGGTTTTTACTTCTTTTCCACCAATATACATTGGTATATCTTTAATTTCCGAACGCATGGTGTTAAGCATGGCTTTTACTTTCGCGCGTTCAGGGCTGCCCGGGGCATAAGATAAAACCGGCTCATTAACCGGAACCGGCACGTTAAACATTCCTCTCGACATGTTGTGTTTATTTTTAATTTCGATTTGTAAATTATAATCCTTGAAACCGGCGGCAAAATTAGATCATTTTAGGAGCTCCGAAGCCTTATGAAATGGGGAGTTTTATAAAATTCGTTAATTTGAATTCTTTGTAAATCATGATTCTTACTTTTTTTATCCTACACTAAAGGAAATTCAAAAGGATTATCAATATCTTTGCTTTTATTGAATGGTTGAAAACTGGGGGATTAGCTTTTTTCTTTTTTTATTTAATTGAAATTGCGGTTTTTTTTGATCTTAAGTATAATGAAACCGAATTAGCAGGATGTTTAGTGAAAACACAACAGAATTTTTGTTGAATTCTTACGCTGGGGAAAATACATGAGGATAATTTTTTACATACTTATTTTTTTATTAATTTCTGCAAAGCCTGTTCAGGCCGGGTTTTATGCAACCATCAACCTAAATTTATCAGTAACAGGCTTTATCGAAAATGTGAAATCCGCTACACCATATCACGTAATTTCAGGTGTTTTGTTGGAAAAGCCAATTAGTTTCCAAATTTTTCATCTTACAATAATTGGATTGCTATTAATAATTTTATTACTGGTTCATCTGCGTTCGGTCAGGATAAAAAAGGCGAAACAAGCCTTAAAAGCAAGCGAGGAAAAATTCAGAAAGCTGGCTGAAAATTCTGCTGAGGTTATTTGGGTCTGTGATTTAAATTTGCAACTTACCTACATCAGCCCGTCAACCGAGAAGCTATTCGGCTATCCCCGTGAAGAACGCTTATTGAAATCGATGAATGAGGTATTCAATGAAGAGTCTGTTGTAAAAATGAAAGAGGAGCTTCAAAAAAACCTTGAGCTCCACAAAAAAAACCGCAAAGAACTCAAATCCATTCAGATTGAACTCACTGGCAGGCATAAGGACGGTCGGGAAGTGTGGGTGGAGGTAAATGCAGATTTTATATATGATGACAATAATATTCCCATCGGATTACAAGGCAATGCACGTGATATCACAGAGCGTAAAAATGCTGAAATAAAAATGCTGAAAATGATGGAAGATATGAGCCGTCAGGACAGGGCTTTGTTGGAACAAAATAAAGCGCTGACTTTGGCACAAAAAGCCATCGAAAAAACCTCGAAGCAATACCACGACCTTTTCGAAAATGGGCCGGTTGGGTATTTAATATTGGATGAAAACGGACTGGTTGAGGAAATGAACTCAAGCTCATCGCAGATGATTGGCTGTGCAAAGCAAGAGGTGATTGGAAATTCTTTTACCAACTTCATTGATGAATCGGAAAAGGAAAGGTTCACAGCAGATTTGCTGGCTACCATCGAAAAAAAGCAAGTTCATCAACAAATTTTTCGCCTTGCCAAAATTTATGTAAAAATTGTATTTGTTCCTGATACAGTAATCATTAAAAATAATTGCAGAATTGTGCTTATTGATGTTACAGGAGAAGTGAAGGCCAGAGAAGAATTGTCAGGTGCGTTACATTCCCTGCAGTCGGTTTTTAATGCCATTCCTATTGGAATTGCAGTGGTAAGCCCCGATTTCACAATTTTAAATATGAACGAACGCCTGCTCAAAATTCAAAAACTGGAAAAAGCAGCAATTTATTTGGGGAAAAAATGCCACGAAGTATTTAATTGCGGAAAAACACCCTGTGACGAATGCCCCTGGAAACAAGTTTTGGATACAGGAAAATCAATAATCAGGAACTCATCCCCCGATGATTTGCTTTACAAAGAAGGGGACTATCGCATCTATTCCTGTCCGATGTTTAACGATGACGGCAAAATTACCGGCATTGTTGAGGCAGTGATGGATATTTCCAATTTGAAAAAAGCAGAATTTGCCCTTGAAGAGAGTGAAAGAAAATTTGAGGATCTTTTTAATGAAATTCCGGATGCAGTTTTTATTACTGGTATCGGCGACCAATCCGGAAATATTTTGAATGTGAACCCTGCTGCCGAAAGACAAACCGGTTACAGCCGCCATGAATTGCTTAAAATGAACGTGCTCAATGATATTTCTGAAGAAAGTGAAAGAAGTAAATTAAGCAAGGTTAGAGAAGAAAAGTTGGTAAGAAATGATAAAATTGAACTTACCGAACGAAAACGAAGAAAAGATGGTACTTACATCTGGACTGAAGTATTGGTGCAAAAAATTGTGATCGATGGCAGGCCTCTGGCACTGTCAGTTTCCCGGGATATTACCGAAAGGGTGCAAATACAGGAGAATTTGAAAAACTCTGAAGCCAGGGTTCGTTCTTTGCTCAGTGCCTTGCCCGATATTTTGTTTGTTCTTGATCGCGATGGCTATTTTCTGGAATACCACACCGATTCCCACAGCCGGCTTATTTTGCCACCAGAGGCCTTTCTTCATAAAAAAATTGAAGATGTATTACCTGCTCACCTTGCTCAGATTACAATTGAAAATATTCAGAAAACTTTCGATACAGGTGAAATGCAGATGTACAATTATTCCCTGGAAACTGCTCAGGGAACAAATTATTTTGACGTGAGAATGGTGAGAGCATCCGAGGATTCGGTACTTACTATCGTAAGAAACATCACCGATGCCCGTAAGGCCGAAGCTGACAGAAAGCAAAATGAAGAAAAATTTAAAACCCTATTTCTCAATACTCCACTCGGAGTTTTTAATTTTGATAAACACAGTGTAATTCTTAATTGCAACGAGAACTTCGAAAAAATAATTGGATCGGGTCTTGATAAACTTACCGGCTTCAATATTCTAAAACAAACTAACGATGAAAAGTTGAAAAGTGCCGTCCTTGATGCCATTCAAAGTGGAAAGGGTTATTACGAAGGACATTATAAATCTGTTACCTCCGGCAAGGTTACCCCGGTTAAAGCATTTTTCAAATCGATTTGTGATGAATCGGGTAATTTTATTGATGGGATTGGAATTGTTGAGGATGTAACAGAACAGAAAAAATATGAAAAAAATCTACTCGATGCACTAAAAAGAGCTGAACAAAGCGATAAGCTCAAAAGTTCGTTTATGGCCACAATGTCGCATGAACTGCGTACACCTTTAAACACAGTCATTGGATTTGCCGACATTATCGATGAAACAATGCCCGTTGACCAAGTGGTTGAATTCACAGGAATGATTTCAAAAAGTGGTCGCCACCTGCTTTCTATCATCGAAGATATTCTCGATATCAGTCTTATCGATAGCGGCGAAGCCAAGATGGTTTTCGAACGTTTTTACATGGCTGAACTCATGGATGGGCTCTACAATCTTGCCAGTCGCGAAAAAATTGTAATGCAAAAAGATCATCTGGAGGTAAAACTGAACCTTGAAGATTCCATCAAACATTTGAAACTATCGGGAGATATCAGGAAAATTAACAAAGTATTTGCGCATTTGATAAAAAATGCCATAAAATTCACCCGGCAAGGCAGCATCGAAATTGGGGCATATCAGCAAAACGAGCCCCTGGAAAAGGATAATATTTTATTTTATGTTAAAGATAGTGGTATAGGTATTCCAGTTGACAAACATGATATTATCTTTGAAATTTTTAGACAGGTGGATGATTCAAGTACCCGTGAATACGAAGGAACCGGTTTGGGACTTTCGATATCAAGGAAACTGATTCATTTGATGGGAGGTGAAATATGGCTAAAATCAGAACCTGGAATGGGCTCAACATTTTATTTTAACCTACCACTTTTAGGCAGCGCATCAAAAGTTATAAATGTCCGCAATAAATACAACAAACCAGAAGTGAAAAACTCAAGTGGGATAAATGTTTTGGTTGCTGAGGATGATGATACAAATTTTCATCTCTTTAAATTATTGCTCACACGCAAAAACATGAAGGTAGTCAGAGCACTGAATGGTGAAGAAGCAATTTTAATAATCTCCACCGATAAAGATATTCAACTTGTGCTGATGGACATTAACATGCCGGTGCTAAACGGCTATGATGCCACAAGGAAAATCAAAGCACTCAGAAGTGATTTACCCATAATTGCAGTTACAGCCTATGCCATGTCGGGCGATAAATTGCGTGCCGAGGATGCCGGTTGCGACGATTACATTACCAAACCCATCAACAATACTATTTTTTACGAAACCATTGCAAAGCACATAAAGTAATCATATTTCAGGTGAAACTTTATGATTTCAAAAAGCATCTGATCAAACGATAACGAAACCTGAAGAATAAGATCAAAATATTGCTTTTTAGTAATCCTGGCTTTGCTGACAGTATCAATTTTTTTCTCCATTTCTTATTGCTGCCTGATTGCAATAAAATCCACTCAAAATCGTAAATGATACATTAAAAATCGGTCTATATTTGCCGCCGAAAAAAACAAACTACATGATATCGAGATTCGTCAGCGCCATTTTATTTATAATCATCGGTTTTGTCATTGTGTTTTCATCCTGTAAAAAAGATGATAATATCGACACCAACCCCGCCATAAAACTGAGTTTTTCATCAGATACTTTAATTTTCGACACTGTTTTTTCAACCATAGGATCCATTACGGAACTCATCAAGGTTTACAACCCATCCGATAATAAGGTGAATATTTCCACAATCAGGCTTGCAAAAGGTGCCAACTCAAGATATTCGATCAATGTGAACGGTGAAAGTGGCATCGTTTTTAATGATGTTGAAATTCAGGGCAACGACAGTATTTTTCTTTTTGCCAAAGTAACCATCAATCCAAATGACGATGCCAGCCCGTTTATCGTGACTGATTCCATACTTTTCGAAACCAATGGAAATCCTCAGGACATCGACCTCGTGGCTTGGGGCCAAAATGCAGGGTATATTTTGTGGAACAAGAATCCCGAAAATCTTCCCAAATATCGTATTGTTGCTGGCGAAGGCGTGGATACTACCTGGACAAATGAACTGCCGATTGTGGTTTATGGTTATGCCGTGGTGGATTCTACCGGCAGCCTGACCATCGAAGCAGGGACAAAAGTGCATTTTCACAGCGGCTCAGGTTTGTGGATTTACAAGGGTGGCTCACTTAAAGTGATGGGGACACAGGAAGAGCCCGTTTATTTTCAGGGCGACCGCCTCGAAGGTTTTTACAGCGACTTGCCCGGGCAGTGGGACAGAATCTGGATCAACGAGGGAGCCGTGGACAATGAAATTAATTATGCCATAATCAGAAACGGATTTATAGGGCTGCAACTGGAAACTTTGCAGGAATTTATGGGTAATCAGTTGTTTTTAAACAACACAATTATTGAGAACATGTCGGGTGCCGGCATTTTGACCCGCTATTATTTTGTGGCAGGACAAAATTGCGTAATTGCCAACTGCGGTCAATATGCCCTGGCGCTTACACTCGGCGGCGGTTACGATTTCAGGCATACCACCATCGGAAATTATTGGCGGGATGGAATAAGAACCAGTGAATCAGTTTATCTGAACAATTATTTTATTGGCCAGAACAATCAGGTTATTGCTTATCCATTTTATGCAAATATCGCCAACAGTATTATTTACGGAAATCAAAATGAAGAACTGGTAATTGACGACAGTGTGGCTGATTTTAGTTACACTTTTGATCATTGCCTTATCAAAACCGAATTAAATATTGCCCTGGATACCAATTTTAAATTTACTTTAAAGAATGAAGATCCATTGTTTTTAGATCCTTCTACAAACAATTTGCAGCCTGATAGCTTGTCACCGGTAATCGGTGCCGGCAGTTTTGAAGTTGCCAATACAGTTCCCCTGGATATTAACGGAATAAGCCGGACTGACCGGCCCGACCTTGGTGCTTACCAATGGACACCCACACAAGAGGAGCGGAGGAAGTAATGCTTGGTGAAAAAGGTTTTTGATTATTCGTGTTGGTTTAAAAATTATAATGGAACGTCAAAAATATGCCCACATTGTCAGCATTGTTTTTCGGAAATGCTGAGCACTTTGAAAATGTTTGGCCAAACTGATTTAAATTCCGGTCAACTCAAATATCACTGCATCAAATCCATCAAATGTTACCTCAATTCCTTCAACGATAAGAGTTTCCTTTTTTATTTCCCGTGAAGAATTGTCGCGCAATAAGCCTTGAACTTTGAAGGTGTTGTTTTTTTCAAGACCCATTTCTCCGAAAGCATGATGAGGTATTCTGATTTTAATCCGGTTTTTTAGGTTCCCGTCAAAATGAGTAACAAAGAGCAGTTTTTGATTTTCGGTATATCGCAGCCAGGTGTAAATTTTATCTCTGTTTGGTAAAATGTCGAAGGGCTGTGCGTACATCAGGTCGTAAAATTTTCCTGTGGCAATGGCTTCATTTTTAATGCTGATATTTAGTATTTGCTGATAAAATCTTCGTAGTTTTTTTTGATTTTCAGTAAGCAATTCACCATCAAATTTTCCCTCGTTCATCCATTTCTGATGCCCGGGCATATTAAAATAATCATAGATTGTAGTTCTTCCGTCATCACCGCTAAAACCGGCTGCTCCCTTCGCCGTTTCTCCAACTTCCTGACCGTTGTAGATCATAACAGGTCCGGTGTTAAGCCCTGCCGAAACGGTCATGGCCGGGATGGCTGCCTCAGGATTTCCGGCAAATTCAGTGGACGCAAACCTTACTTCATCATGGTTTTCCAAAAAACGGAGCATGTGTGCATCGAGACCTTCCAAAACCTGCCAGCAGCTCGAAATGGATGTGGTGGATGATTGATGCCGCAAAATGCTTTTGAGGGTATCGTACAATCCCACCTTATCATACAAATAATCGAAACCACCGCGCTTTACATAGTTGTGGTATTCGAAAGGATTGTAAACTTCGGCAATGAAAATGATATGAGGAAATTTTTCTTTCACTTGGTGAATTGCCCATTCCCAAAACTCTACGGGAACCATCTCAGCCATATCGCACCTGAATGCATCCACGCCTTTCCGTGCCCAAAAATTCAAAACATCAAGCATCTTATTCCAGGTGTCAGGAAGAGGAGAAAAATATCCCGTCCTGTGATTCATCACATCCACCCCATAATTCAGTTTGATGGTTTCGTACCAGTCGTTTTTATCAGGCTGAGCTTCAAATTTGTCATTTCCGGTAGCCTTTGCAGGTATCTCTGTGTAGGCCAATGCCGGGAGTTCGTCCTCAATTTTTTTCAGCCACGCTATGTCCTCAGGTAATTTGAAAGAAGTATTGGTGAGATAGTAAAAATTATTGCGCGGGTCGAATGGTTTGTTAGCATCGTCATCCTCACCAAAATTTTTGATTCCTTCAGGTTTTTGATCGGAATGGTACTGCCTGAAAAGGTGATTTGGAACAAAGTCGATGATTATTTTCAACCCTGACTGATGCGTTCGATAAATCAGCGCTTCAAATTCTTTCATCCGTTGTCCGACATTTTCAGCGAGATCAGGATCCACATCATAATAATCCTTGATGGCATAAGGTGAGCCTGCGCGTCCTTTAATCAAAGTCGGGTGGTCGTTTTGGATGCCAAACTTCGAATAATCTGTCATTGTTCCATGTTCGATCACGCCCGTGTACCAAATGTGGGTAATGCCCAGATTCCGTATTTCGGTCAGCGCTCTGTCAGTAAAGTCGTTGAATTTCCCACAGCCATTTTGATGCATTGTTCCGTTGGGGATGCAATGTTTGTTTTTATTGCCAAACAGCCTCGGGAATGTTTGGTATATAGAAATTTTGAAGGACATCAGAAGTTCTAACGGTTGTAGATTTTGGTGATTTTTTTCAGCCATGAGGCCTTTTCATCATCGAGTTGATCTTTTTTAAATCGCCATTGCCAGTTACCTCCCGGTGTTCCGGGTATGTTCATGCGGGCTTCACTTCCCAGCTCGAGCAAATCCTGTAAGGGGATTACGGCCATTTTTGCAGTTGAGCTCCATGCAAGCCTGATCATTTTTCTGATGATGTTTTCCTTATTGGCATCGGTGTAGTCAAGTACCCGCTGTTTAACCTCCTGTTCAAGTGTGTTAAACCAGCCCCTCAAAGTATCGTTGTCGTGGGTGCCGGTGTAAACAATAAAGTTCTGCTTGTAGTTGTGTGGCAGGTATCCGCTGCCCTCATCCGAATGAAAAGCAAACTGTAGAATTTTCATGCCCGGAAATTCAAAGTCATCTCTCAGTTTTTCAACCTCTGGCGTTATAATACCAAGGTCTTCGGCAATGATGGGTAAAACGCCCAGTTCCTTTTTCACGGTTTGAAACAATGCTTCGCCGGGTGCTTCAAACCAGTTTCCATTCATGGCGGTGGCAGCGCCATAAGGCACGGCCCAGTAGGCTTCAAATCCGCGAAAGTGATCAATCCTTACAATGTCGTAAAGCTCTATTGTGGCTTTGATGCGACCGATCCACCATTTAAACCCATTTTTCTTCATGTAATCCCAATTATAAATTGGGTTTCCCCAAAGTTGTCCTGTACGGCTAAAATAATCGGGGGGAACACCGGCAACTTTTATGGGGTTACGGTTTTCGTCGAATTGAAAAACCTGATGATTGCTCCACACATCGGCACTGTCGTGGGCTACGTAAAGCGGGATATCACCAACGATTGAAATTCCTTTTTGGTTGGCATAATTTTTAACTTTTTGCCATTGTCTGGCAAAAAGATATTGGACAAACTTATGAAAGTTTACTTTATTTTGATTTTCACTGAGGAAAGTGTTGATAGTTAGTTCATCTTTCAGTTTAAACTCATCTTTCCAGTCCCACCAGGGCATGCCGCCAAAGGATTCTTTGATGGCGATAAACAGGGCATAATCATTAAGCCAAAATTCATTTTGCTCGATGAATTTTTGATATTTTTCGTTGGGCAGGTTCGACTTTAAAAAGTGAAGGTGAGCTTTCTGAAGTGCCGCCATTTTAAAATTGATCACATTTCCATATTCCACTTTTTCATCGGGCAGGTGAAAGCCAT
>JAIOZV010000053.1 GCA_021740425.1 Bacteroidales bacterium
TCCCTACAGACAAACCTCAAGGACTTAAAAAACGCCGAAATCAAGAAGTTATAAACATTGGCGCAGCATATCCGTTAATAAACCCCTAATCTTCATCATTGAATCACAAATTCCTATATTTGGCCAGCTAAATAGTTACCATCAGACTTTGATGCGACCTACGGGCATCCCTGAGTAGCCGGCCAAGAAAAAGGTAAGGGATAAATTGCTGATCCGAAATTACCTGCTTATCGAAAAGTTTTTGGAAGAGTGTTGGATCAAAGCTGAAACCTACCGCAGCGTTGATCTTTGGAATGACAACCTCCGGATTTCCGATCAATTGCTCGTGGTCAACAACAACGAATTTTGAGTGAACGTGCTGCTGGCAAAAAGTGAAGATTTCGTGGTTATAATGAATGTAAGTTTTGAGGTACTTTGCTTTTTGAGTAACTGACCACCTTGTTTTGAGTAGCCTGCAGAGCGAATTGACCACTGCCTCAGGCTTGCGCACCAGGAAGATAAACCTGATTTCAGGATTGAAGGTGTGCCAATATTTCAAAAACACTGTTGTTCGCGGGTCTTTCCAACCCCAATGATTCTCACCATTTACCTCTGCTTTTTTAGCAAAAAGTAAACCGGCTTTTCGTGCAAAGTCATCGGAGTGCGCAAAGGGCTTAAAAACCAGCCAGTCATCGCCCCCAAATTGGTTGGCCAACTCATTGCGTTGCAGGCTCAGGAAATCCAAATCCTCATAATGACCATACTTGTTGGATGTCTCATCCAAATAAAACTCTTTCCCCATTGTAATGCCTGATTCGTGCATGAACCTGGCAAACATGGAAGTCCCCGAACGATGCATTCCGGTTAACAGAAATATCATTTTTTATGAATGTATTATTCTTACAAACATATCATTTTTTATTAGTTTTGTTTGGATTCAGATTAAAAACTGCATTTTTAACCAAATTGGCTGCCGGTGAAAAACAGATTCAACCCTATTGTTACAGCAACAATGATTTTACTCGATTTGCTCATTCTCATTCTCTGTTTCATTTACACTTTGATGGTTGAGTATCGTTTTCTATCTGATGAATTCACGTTTGAGTTTTTGGGTTTTCTTTTTTATATCAATTTCATTTGGATCGCTATTGCCGTTTCATTCAGACCATACATCAGCTACCGGATGAAACAGATCAGGTTACTTGCCCCTGCGTTTCTTTCGCTAGTCATTTTCTTTTTCTTTTTTCTGCTTTATTTTCAGGTAGTTTCTGTTAATTATCTCAACAGGGAAGAAGTGAAGTATTATTTCATGGTTTTTTCTATTCTGATGATTGCGGTTAAACCGGCTGAACATTTTCTGTTGCCCCATCCCGTTAGGTTAATCAGCAAATCGCTAGAAGCAATTATTGTGGGTTACAGCATTTCTGCCCGGGAGTTGGCTGATTTTTTTGAACAAGATATTTGGTCAAATTATCGCTTTATGGGCTACTTTTACCGACCGGCACAACCGCAATATGCCCATTCTTGGCGATTATTCCGCACTGAAAGATTACCTTTAAAGGGAACAAACTAATGATGTTTTTCAAATGCTGAGTCTCATGACTAAAAACCAATACACAAGCATCCATTCTGTAACGGCGCTATCATTATTTCCGATGATGAATGTTGCGTTACTCGAATCCGCTAACATGTTTGCCCTGCACATCAGGCAGGAATGGTTAAACAAATGGCAAAATCAACTCTTCAAACGTGCCTTTGTTCTCCTACATTCTGCCATCATTATTATTGATTTAATTTCATGGATCAGACTGCTATGGTTACTGAACGCAGGAAGCTTGTTCAACATGAAACACTTTCGCAAGAGGGTAAAATTGGATGTTTTAAAACAATAAAAACTGTGCAATGTGAATGGATATAAAAATAGTGGTGTTCACTATTTTAAATTACTATTAAAAGTGATAAAAATGCATTTTAAATAAATGCCTCCGGTTTGTTTTATGAATAAATGAATTTTTAATATGGCTAAAATCTACAACATCTTTATCTTTCTTTTTGCAACTTTGGTGAGTCCTTTGATTTTTAATTCCTGCATCAATCAGGAAGTACAAAATAAGCAGGAAAGTGATTTCACAGCATATTCCTCAGGTAAGCCCTATACCCGCTGGTGGTGGCATGCGATGAAGTTTACAGAAGCCGATTTGCGTAATCAGTTGATATGGCTGCGTGATCATGGGTTTGGCGGGGTAGAGATCTCATTCATTTATCCGGTAAACCGCGATCCTGAAGGCGAACGCTTTGAATGGCTGGGTGAGGAATGGCAGGAAATGGTGATTTATGCCAAACATTGTGCCGACAGCCTGAGGCTTGGCTGCGATTTTACATTTGGAACACTTTGGCCTTTTGGAGGTACTTTTGTGAGCGACCATGACCGTACCAAAATCTGGGGCGACAGCAGCTTCAAGCAACCGCTCCGCCTTTCCTGGACACATCCCGACACCGGCAATGTGATTGACCATCTTAATCGCAGCGCTTTTAACCGCTACGCCGAGGTGATGGGGAAAGCTCTGGCGCCTGCGCTCGCAGGATCGCAGTCGGCATTGTTTTGCGATTCATGGGAAGTGGAAACCAAATATCTTTGGACAGATGGTTTTGAACGAATGTTTCTGGAAAAATTCGGCTACGACATTATGCCTTTTATGGATAGTATTTACGAGCCGGAAAATGCCGGACCCCGTTATGATTACATGAAACTTGTGGCACACCTTACGCTGAATGAGTTCTTTATTCCGTTTCACGAAAAATGCCGTGAACTGGGTGCAATCAGCCGGGTGCAGTGCATGGGTTCGCCAACCGACATCATCCGCGCCTATGCTGCAATGGACGTTCCCGAATCCGAAGCGATGCTCTATGAACCTAATTTCTCGAAAATAGTGGCCTCGGCTGCAGCACTTGCCAACAAACCTTTTGTCTCTTCCGAAAGTTTCACTTGCCTTTATGGCTGGCCTGCCGAGCACTTCCATGAAGAGCAAACCGCCGATCTGAAAATGGTAGCTGACGCCTTGTTCGCAAACGGCGTCAACCAGCACATCTGGCATGGCACGCCGTTTAATCCGATCGGGGTGGATACGATTTATTTTTATGCTTCAGTGCATGTTGGAATAAAAGGCAGCCTTACAGCAGAACTTCCGGCTTTTAATGAGTACCTCACCACAGTCTCCAAAGCCATGCAGTTTGACCGCGCTTACTCCGATATCGCGGTTTACCTGCCGCTTGAGGACAGTTGGGTTGACGGCATTCTGCCCGAGGAACTTCAATTGCCGTGGGCCTGGGGCGCTTACGAACTTCGGTATGAGTATTTCAGTCCGGAGTTGGCAGGATATCACCCACTCTGGATCAATGCTGACTTTCTTTCAAGGGGAACAATTGTTGATAAAAAGCTGTTAGTAAATGACCTCACTTTCAATGCGCTGTATGTGGATGTGCAGTATTTGGATATCGAAACGCTGGAAGTCATCCTCGCTCTGGCCGGGCAGGGATTGCCGGTTTGTTTGAAGTGTAAACCTGACCAGGCAGGACATCTTAAAAACGAACTTTTTCATCATTTAACTAACAAGTTAAAGTCCCTGCCCAATGTTTCAGAGGACTTTGGTCAACTTATCACCCATAAGCCTTTGCTCGAAGGAGAAAACCTGCCTGAGTTCTGGTGCCGGACCGATGGTGAATCAGCCATCATTTTCGTGGCAAATCCTCTTTATAAAGGTTTAAAATATCCGCTGAATTATGGGCAATCCCATCAGGATTCAACCATTGCACAGACAGTTACACTCAACTTCAACGGAATAAGCAGACAGATTGAACTTCGGTTTGAGCCTTACCAGTCGCTACTTTTAAAAATGGATAAAAATGGCGAAATCGAATTTTTGGATATCACCTTTGTGCCGAAAATACAAACCCAAAAATTCAGGTGATCATGAAGTCAGAGAGTATCAATTTCTACAAGTATTTCCACGTTTCGTAAGCCGACACAAAGTGGGGCATATTTATCGGGAATGTCGGTATGTCGCAAGTTGTTTTGGCAAACTGACGGAAAGCTATTGCAGATGAACAACTCAACAGTTTCATCCGAACTACAGCAACAAACCTTGTTGATTTAGCGGATAATGAGTTTTTCGGTAATAACGGAATTCTTAGTTGTGACCCTGATAATGTAAATACCTACTGGCAGCCGGCTGATATCAACGGTTTGTTTTCCGGAGAGTCCTTCAAACCCCAGCATTACTTTACCGGTTTGGCTAACAATTTCGATCTTTAATAGATCCTCTCCTGTTACAAATATTTGATCACGAGCCGGATTGGGATAGATGCTTACCGGATAATTATGTTCATCATCCAATCCGGTTAGCAAATCTGTTAAGGGTTGAAGATAGAAAGTGTAGGCTTTGTTCATATTCTCAATTACCGAAACATTAGCAAGCGTAAACGACTCATAGCCGTCAGATTTACATGTAACATCGTAATATCCAGCTGGGAGCAGCAGCGAATAATAGGCGCCAAAAGGCGTATTAAATGTAATTACTCCGTTTTCGGTGTTGGTCGCTGTAATTATGGCCTTTTCAATGGCCAGATTCGTAACCGCATCGCGCACAAATCCGTGGATTTTTCCAACATCGCCTTCGATGAAAACCTGAACCGGATCTGATTTAGCTGACTCGCCATAAGAATAGAGCGCAGTGGCGCTGTACAAATGCGTTCCCGGCGCAACTCCCGGGTCGAAATATGTAGTTTGTGTTACAGGAGCCGGATTGATTTTTACTTCATCACGATAGATATTGTAACCCATTAGCATTGTATTGTTGGGAGCGTCCCAGGTCAGCGTTACATCACTGTTTGTTACTTCTGCAGATAAATTCTCAGGTGGGTTGAGGCTGCCGCCTCCCACATCAAGCACAACAGGAATGATTACCTGGGGGTTTGACGGGTCGTTGCTGGTAAATATCAGTTGCGCTTCATGTACACCTTCTTCAAGATATTGCGAATCAAAGGATAATTCAATCGTAGTGGTTTCGTCCTGGCCTAGTGTGCCTGAAAGAGGACTGGCATGTAGCCATTCCACAATCGGTTCATAGGTCAGATGGCCTGCAAGGTTCCAGTTGCGGTCTAAACCCAGTATAGACCAGGGGCCACCATCTACACTGTACCAGTCTCCGAGCCCGATAACCGCCGGTCCAACATCCGCGCCACAGGGCGCCTGGCCGCCGTTATGCACCGCACTATAAGCTATCCAAAGGTCGTCGCCATCCAACAATATTGGGTAGGTCAGATCAATGAGGTTCCATGCATTTTCAACAGGCACAAATTCCTGTTCAATGAGGATATCCCCGGGAGAGGTGGAGGTGCCCATGCCGTAAATTATTACTTTGGCTTCAATGGGCAGGTCATTAATGTACATTTCTACCATGTCGAGATACATGCCGGCATATTGCGACATGCTGTCGGCCGGGAAATAGGATGCCGCATACAAGGTGGCACCATTAAACACACCGATGCCGGATGCGAACACACCGTCATCATACCTTATGATTTCATCTGCTCTGCCTGCATTCGGCTTTATGGGAATCCCGGGATTTATACTTTCCGAAACCACCAGCGCTTTCTGTTCCGGCGCTTGCCGCATAGGTTTCAAACTGCCATTTTCGCTTCGGCTCAACGAGTTTATCCTCGACCGCTATCCCGGCTCAAACAGCCCGTCGTCGTATGCCAGCGAGGTTACAGTTGTTGACAGCGAACGCAACAATACTTTCGATTACCGCATTTTTATGAATAATATACTCAACTACCGCGGCTATCGCTTTTACCAATCCTCTTACGACACCGACGAGCTGGGGACGATCCTTTCGGTGAACCACGACCGTGTGGGAACGCTGGTAACCTATTTTGGTTATTTCCTTATGACACTGGGAATGATATATGCGCTCATTACAAGCCGCTCGCGTTTCAGGTGGGCACTGAAAAAAGTTACCGAAACAAGGATTGAAAAAATGAAACTGCTTTCCGTTTTCATCATATTATTGTCGCTGCTGTGGGCCAATCCTGCAAATGCCGCCGGCGAAACCGTTACCATCAACGGCGTTACGGTAAATGTGGTGGACAAAGAACATGCGGCACGCTTTGGCGAGATTATCGTGTTAGGCCCGGGACAACGCATCGAACCAATGAATACCCTCACCGGAAAAATTGTACGCAAGCTCACCGGAAAAACCAATTTTGGCGGCCTTACCTCCGATCAGGTGTTTCTGGGCATCATTTCTCAACCAGAACTATGGACACAGATACCTTTGATTAAACTCGGCAATAAGCAACTTGCCGAAGACATACGCGTAGCTGGAAAATATGGCTCCTTCGGCGACTTTTTCAACTTCGATGCACAAAATTCCTACAAGCTGTCAAACGCCGTAAATATCGCCAGCCGAAAACCTGGTATGGAACAATCAAAATACGATGTAGCAGTGCTGAGTGTTGATGAAAGAGTAAATATTTTTTACCTGGTGTTTACCATGAACTACATGCGTTTTTTCCCAAAAACCGATGACCCCGCCGACAGATGGTTTTCGCCATCCGATGAAATAGCAGGCATTGCTGCCGACGACAGCACTTTCGTTAAAAACGCAATGACAATGTACGCCGAAGCGCTACTTGAAGCACACAAAACAGGTGATTACGCTTTTGCCAACGAAATAGTAATGGCCGTTAAGGCCTACCAAAATAAATTTGCCGGCCACATACTGCCTACTGCACAAAAACGCAACATCGAAATCTTGTACAACAAGTATGAGATTTTCGAACGGTTGTACAAATATTACGGAATGATTGGGCTATTTTTCCTGTTTTTCCTTTTTATAAATCTGGTCAACCCCAAGATCAAAATTGGCGTTATCAGCAACATCATTGTAGGGATTATCGCTGTAATGTTTGTATTTCAAACGCTTGGCATTATTGCCCGATGGTACATTTCGGGCCATGCTCCTTTGAGCAACGGTTACGAGTCGATGATTTTTATTGCCTGGGGTACCATGATTGGCGGGCTGCTGCTTTCGCGGCGCTCGTCTATTGCACTGGCTGCCACTACGGTGTTGGCATCGCTTACCTTGTTTGTGGCGCACCTCAACTGGATGAATCCTGAAGTTACCAATCTGGTTCCCGTGTTGAAATCCGTTTGGCTCACCATTCATGTAGCAGTTATTACAACCAGTTATGGATTTTTGGGTATGAGTATGATTCTCGGGCTTTTCAACCTGTTGCTGATGATATTTTTTACCCGGAAGAATTATCCGGTTTTCAATCTTACCATCAAAGAAATTTCGCTCACATCCGAAGTTACCATGACCGTTGGCCTTTACATGCTCACGGTGGGCAGCTTTTTGGGCGGTATCTGGGCCAACGAATCCTGGGGGCGCTACTGGGGCTGGGATCCCAAAGAAACATGGTCACTCATTACCATTTTAGTGTATGCCATAATTATTCATCTCAATTTCATTCCCGGTGCAATGGGCAAATTCCTGTTCAATGCACTTTCGGTGATTGGCTTTGCTTCGGTAATGATGACCTATTTTGGGGTGAACTACTATCTTTCAGGACTGCACTCTTATGCCGGCGGTGATCCGGTACCGGTTCCAACCTTTGTGTATTACACCGTGGCCATTTTAATTGTCATCCTCTTACTTGCTTTTGCCAGTAACAGTAAAATGGCTGCGCTGATGGAGAAGGATGGGAAGAAGCAATAATTTTTTTAGTATGATCTGCAAGGAGGATTACTTTTAAAATTTATATCTGATGAATTAGTGTTTTACAGGAATCGAACCGGTATTACAAATTGTAATGAGGAGAGGGAAGTATGCTGATAGAGGTAAAAACCGATTACCTGCATCTTTCAGCCACTTTCACGGAGAGTTTGCAAACATATTGCTGATAATCTTCGTGTAGTTTTTGGCCAATGAATGTAACCAACGGATGTGGGCTAAGCCGGCTGAATTGTACCTTTTCAATGCATGAGTGGTCCACAAAAGCGGTATTTTGAAAAGAAGAGTTAGAGCAAGAGTAGAGGATAATTTTTATAAAAAGAATTGTTTGTTCATTGACTGCTGCAACAGTAGTTATTTATAACCAAAGCTACCTGTGCAGATTTTTTTGAAAAAACTTATTACTTTTACACCTTATCCGCAAATCAGTTTATTGATTTTTCGAATGTACAAATTAATATAATGGAAACCATAATGTAGAAATAAGCAATATCTTCAATTAAGACATCCAAATTATTTACATCAAGCACTTTAAATTAATCCTTCAAACAGACGTTTTATCAATTAGGGTATGGAAAAATGATTAAAAACCGGATTAATTATTACAAATACTTTCCGCTTTCGGAAGAGGATACACAGATGGGAATTTACATCGAAAACATCGGGGTATCAGAAGTATTGAAGAATGAAAAATATCCTCTAACAGGGCATCCAAATGCACACTACTTTACATGGGATAAAGGAAGGCTGCTGTCAAGCTTTCAGATTTTATTAATCAGTGACGGACAGGGTATTTTCGAATCTGATAAGGCAGGTATAGTAAATCTGATTCCCGGCAGTGTAATTTTGCTGCATCCTGGATCATGGCACCGATATCGCCCTTTAAAAAAAACCGGATGGAAAGAATACTGGATTGGATTTGAAGGAGAAGTTTCAGGCATGCTTGCCGGCTCTGGTGTTTTATCGGTACAAAATCCAGTTGTTAATATCCGTGATTTTGAGGAGATCCGTAGTCTATTTGATTCCGCCATTTTTCATTCAAGAGAGACGAATCCCGGTTTTCAGCTGATTGTTTCGGGCCTCTTGTTTCAAATCTTCGGGCAGATTTTATTTGCAATCAAGAGCCGGACCAAACAAAGCAAGTCATTCATGAAACAAATAAATCTTGCAAAAGAACTTATGCAGGGAGAATTGGATGATAGTTCAGATATTCCTGAAATTGCAGAAAAACTGAACATGGGGTATGCACTGTTTCGCAAAAAATTTAAAGAGCTTACAGGCCTTTCTCCCAAACAATATCAGATGCAACTCAAATTAGGCAGGGCAAAATCATTGCTTTTGGGAACAGATCTCCCGATTAAACTAATTGCCTATGAAACCGGCTATGAATCCATCTATCACTTTTCGAAGGTCTTCAAGGAAAAAATTGGTTGCAGTCCGTCGCAATACCGCGATTTGATAAGCGATACCAAAAACCTGAATAAAGTAAAAAAGGCCGGTCAGAGATCATATTGAGCAACGGCCCGCATGCTTTCTTTTACGACAGGATCTATTCCAAAAAGAACAGAATATGACAAATTCAGTGAGCAGAATATTTTACATTTTAATAATTTACCTGGCGATTAGTTGCCAAACTTATACGGAAACCGGTGAGAAGGTGAGCCATTTCATAAAAAAGCACTGGGACAGCACGGTTGAGTTTCACCCGGTAGATACGGGGACACTCATCGGCCTGCCCTTTCCTTATGTGATCCCTACGGTGAAGGGAGAAAATACTTTCAGAGAGATGTATTACTGGGATACTTATTTTACAAATGCAGGCCTGCTTCTTGATGGTCGCACGGACCTGGCAAAAAACAATGTTGAAAATATATTGTACCTGGTGAACCGGTTCGGGAAAATGCCAAACGGAAGCAGGACTTACTACCTGAACCGTTCGCAACCACCCTACCTAAGCATGATGGTAGCGGATATTTTTAAGGAAACCGCTGACCTGGAATGGCTGAAATCAGCAATAACCACACTGGAAAATGAATACCGTTTTTGGATGGAACAACGCATAACACCCTGCGGGCTCAACCGCTATTCGAGCAGTGCAGACACGGCATACAAGCTAAAAATGGCTGAATACCTGAAAAAACGTTTCAACGACAGCCTGCTTATCGATAGCCTTACAAGAGAAGAAAAAATCATTACAGGCAGCCACCATACTGCCGAAGCCGAATCGGGGTGGGACTTTACCCCCAGGTTTCAGAACCGCTGCGAAGATTTCTGCCCTGTTGACCTGAATAGTTACCTGTATCTGTATGAGAAAAATTTTGCGTGGTTTTACCAGCTCGCAGGCAATAAGCCGGAATCGGAAAAATGGCGTGACATCGCCCGGAAAAGGAAAGCCCTCATTCATCAATATTGTATAAACCCCGATGACGGGCTGTTTTACGATTATGACTATGTAAATGATGCCCTTTCCAGTGTTCTGTCATCTGCCATATTTACAACCTTGTTTGCAGGTGTGGCTTCCGAAGCACAAGCTGAAAAAATTGCGGAGTCTCTGGAGATACTTGAAACGACATATGGTTTGGCGACCTGCGAGCCGGGCGACTACAAGCTCAACTATCAATGGAGCGGGGCAAATGGCTGGGCGCCCCTCCACTTCCTTGCCGTTAACGGACTTGACCGCTATGGTTATTACCAGGATGCCAGCAGGATTGCACGTAAATATGTTGAACTGGTTGAGCGGAATTTTGTATTAACAGGAAATTTATGGGAAAAATACAACATTGAGGACGGCTCAGTAAATACCATTAACGAATACGAAATGCCGGCATTCCTTGGCTGGACGGCGGCTACTTATAACTATACCAAAAACTACCTGGAGAAAAATAAATAGCACCTCTTACCGCCAGAAGTTTTACAGGCTTTAATTTAATGTTTTTATCTTATTCTTTTTAAGGGGAACCAGTAAAAAGAAAAGAGGGCCCGAAGCCCTCTTTGTCCTAAACTAAAACCTTATCAAAAGCTACTTAATCAAAAGTTTTTTTGTTTCCTTTTTGGTGCCGGTAATGATCTCAACAAAGTAAATCCCCCGCGGCAGTTTTGTGCAATCAATCATCAACTCAAGATCATTAAATAACCGGTCATAAACTACACGCCCTGCAATAGAGGTAATTGAAATCCGGTTTATCATGTCCGAGGAAACCACTTTAACAAAATCCGTTGCAGGATTTGGAAATAGCATGGTTTCGCTCTGCGAATTTTCAGCAATACCAACGATGACAGAAGCCGGGTTGGAAGGCCCTGACTCACAATCCTCATAAACTGCAGTTACGTAATATTCGTGGTAACCACCGGGTGCATTTTCATCTGTATATTCCTCATCTTCCACAGGTTCGTCATTTATTTTTTCATCGTCTCTGTAAATGTTGTAACCCAAAACTTCAGCTATTGAACCGGGCTCTTTTACAGCCGGAATTTCCCAGAATAAATATACTTCGCTTCCGCCAGGATACTCTGCAACCAGGTTCTGTGGTACAGGATACGGACAACCTACCAGAACGGTAAGTGGCCCTGCACCATCAGACTCCCCGTTTTCGAAAACAGCGGTCACATCGTATTCATAGTAGCCATCTTCAAGATCAGGGTCGGTGAAGGTAGTATCAGCAATTGGAGAAGTATTCAGTATTGTGCCCCCGCGATAAATATTATATCCCAGCAGGGTTTTCATTCCGGAGTTTCCCGGTGCATTTATGGGTGGCGTCCAATGAAGTATCACATCATATTCCACCACTTCAGCCTGAAGGTCCTGCGGCGGGAAAATGCCCACGCCACCAGCATCGAGCATAACGGGTATGATCACCTCAGGATTGGACGGGTCGTTGCTGGTGAATATCAGTTGCGCTTCATGTACGCCTTCTTCAAGATATTGCGAATCAAAGGATAATTCAATGGTTGTGGTTTCGTTCTGGCCCAGCATGCCTGAAACTGGGGTGGCATCAAGCCATTCAACTATGGGCTCACCAGTCAGGTGGCCGGCAAGGTTCCAGTTGCGGTCTATTCCGGAAGCACTTAGGGAAGACCATGGGAATCCATCAACACTGTACCAGTCGCCAAAACCTGTAACTGCCGGCCCGACATCTGTGCCACAGGGCGTTTGGCCGCCGCTGTGCACTGCGGTGTAGGCAATCCAGAGGTCATCGCCGTCCAGTAATAACGGGTAAGTTAAATCAATGAGGTTCCATGAACTTTGAACAGGAACAAATTCCTGTTCAAAGATGATATCCCCGGGGGAAGTGGGCGTTCCCGGGCCGTAAATGATCACTTTACTTTCGATGGGCAGGTCGTCAATGTACATTTCAACCATGTCGAGATACATGCCGGCATATTGCGACATGCTGTCGGCCGGGAAGTAGGACGCCGCATACAGGGTGGCATCACTAACCACGCCGATGCCGCTTGCGAACGCTCCGTCGTCATACCTTATGATTTCATCTGCCCTTCCTGAATCCGTTTTCCAGGGAGTGACCGGTTTTTGCCCATCCGAAACCATCAACGTTTTGTGTTTCGGTGGATGCTGCAATTGTTTTAAGTTGTCATAATCCTTTTTCTTGGTGTTGTCTGGCTTTAAAATGCTTGTCCTGAACCGTTTAGATTCGATAATTACATCCAGATTGAATTCAAGGTTGATTTCTCCGGTATTGGTGACATCAAAAGGAATGGTAGTAAACGCCGGCGGGTTATCGTGTGTTTCATAGATGATATCTGAGTCAAGAACAATGGTCGGGTCTAACGATGAAGGCAGAATTGTCGCTTCAGCGATGTTTGAAGGATCGGATTCGCCGAAGTCGTACAATGCGATTATGAAATAGGAATAGTTTCCCGAAATCAGGTTTTCATCGAGATATGTTGTTTCAGTGGTTTCATTTATGGATTCACCGTCCCTGAATACTTCATAGCCCAGCAATTCCCTGTTGTAAATCCTATCAGGTGCATTCCAGTCCAGTGTAACATCGTTTTCACTGACCGTTGCAGTCAGGTTTGTCGGTGGCAATATGGAAACATTGCCCACATTCAGCGAAACGGGTATTTCGATCAGGGAATTAGACGCATCGTTGGAATTCACTTTAAGGATTGCATCAAAAACCCCGAGGGGCAGATTTTCTGAATTGAAGTTCAATTCCACATTTATGGATTCTGAAGGGTTGATGGTTGCATTGATCGGCATGGCGCTCAGCCAGGCAGTATTGCCGGACTGGTCGGACAAGAGCCCGGCAATATTCCAGTTAAAATCAAATCCATAAGAAGACATGGATGCCCAAACTCCATTCAGCTTATTCATATCTCCAAATCCAACTACTGCAGGACCTTCATCAAAACCGGCCGGATATTCTGAAGCTGAACTCTGGCCAACTTCATATCCAATCCATAAGTCTTCGCCGGTAATAGGAATACCTTCCCCAAGCGTAAACGTTGTCCAGGAATTATAAGGAATCCCGCTACCTACTTGTTGTTCATAAATCAAGGCACCGGGCTCTGAAGAAGTACCTTCACCGTAAACTTTGATTTTGAGGAAAAATGGCGTATCCCAGAAATACACCTGCATTTGGGTTAATACCATTCCGGCGTGATTAACCATTATGGAATCCGGGAAATAGGCGGCGGCTTCGAATGTATCAGTGGGGTCATCAATACCAATGGCGCCATGATTTTCCCCGTTATCCCAGCGGATAACAGGATCTGCTTTACCGGAGGGAGCATGAGAAGGCTCGTCGAATACTTTTACATTCCAGTAGCCTGACTCATTTTCAATATTTTTCGCCAGGCGTTGCTGTGTAGGCGTTTGAACATAAGAATTGATTGCCTGGCTTTTGCCCGGGGGATCGATGGCAAGGCTAAACTGCAGTGCCGCTGTTCCGTTGTTTTCGATGGTTACTTGCTGTGCGGTTATTTCAGGAGGATTTGGATGCACTTCATCGATGGCAAGGGGCGAAACTACTATTTCTGGCCCTGCACCTCCCGGGATTTCAACCTCAACGGGATCGGAAGGAAATGAAATACCCTGATCGAAGGCTGCACTGACCTCATAACTGTATGTCCCGTCAGGCAAATCTGTATCCACATACGAATTTTCATTTGAGGAAACCGATTCAAGATAATCGCCCTCTTTAAAAATATGATAGCCGGTGATAAAGGGCAGGTTTTTGGGTGCGTAGGGCTTATGATTTGGCTGCCCGCTTACTGCGAGGTTTGTTGATGTATTCTGGTAAATTACCGGAATTTGAGAAAGTTGCCCGGTTTTTGAATTTTTCCCTTTAACCTCTTCCAGCACCGCCTGTATGTTCCAGTTGAAATCGAATCCGTAATCTTTCAGGTTTTCCCAATTGATGCCATCCACCGTAAATTTATCGCCAAATCCTTTGTGCGCAGGCCCGTTGTCGCAACCTGCGGGATATGAGCCAATGGCCTGGTCTGCAACGGTATAACCAATCCAGAGTATTTCATCCGGATTAATGCTTATTGGCTCATCCAAAACCATATTGTGCCACTGGTTGAGGGATAGATCCTCAACCTGCTGCTCAAGTAAAAGCAAAGAGGCATTTTCGCCACTCCAGACCTTTAAATGAATATCTTGTATAGTAGTTCCCCGAATAAAAATTTTGACACTGGTAATGGAATACCCGTCATAATTTTGGAGGTATTCCGGTGTCCAGCGAGCAGCAACTGAAAAAGTGCCACCGGAGGTCAATCCAATGCCTTCGTAATTGGTACCATCATCCCAGTTAATTATGGCACCTCCGGTGTAGGAGGGCGGCTCCCAGGTAAGCAAAACGGAATGGGTATTAAAAACCCCGGCTGCGAGGTTTTCGGGCGGATTGATATTAGCACCCTGAACATAAATGACTGTAACAGTGGCATCATCCGAAAGGCCCGTACCAATTTCAGTTAAGGTGTAAACAACTGGTGTTGGATCATCAAAAAATCCAAATTCGGGCATAAAAATCAAATGGCCTGTTATGCTGTTATAGTTCCACGTGCCTTCTTCCTCAACAAATAACACGGACTGATTGCCTGAGAGTGACGGATCCAGATCGATGGTTACAAAATCCGGTGTGGCCACACTTCCGTCAAGCAGGATATCATTCGACAGAATATCCATGGATGCAGCGGCACCGTAATAGTTGTTTTCGGAAACATCATCAGCAGCCTCCGGAGGATAAATCAGATATGTGACAGTGACCATTGCCCGGTCGTCCAGCCCGGTAGCAGCTTCAATAAGCCGGTATTCTATGGGTTCTGTGGTATAGGTTCCCGTAAAGGGCTGGAAAGTCAAATTTCCTGTCTCTTCATCATAAGTCCAGACTCCCTTGTCCGGAATGGTTTTAACCATCTGGATACCAATAACCGCTGAATTAATGTCTACCTGCACCAGATCCGGATTTACAGCACTGCCATCCGACATTTGATCGTTGGTGATAATGTTCAGGATTACAGGATCTCCGGCCTGGTTATCAAGGCTTTCATCGTCTGATGCTAAAGGTGGAATTTCCAGATAGTCAACCACTACAACTGCAAGATCAAAAAATCCCGTAGATGTCTCGGTCAGTTTGTACAGGATATGCGAAGGATCGGAGGTGAAACCGGATTCCGGCTCAAATTCCAGTATTCCCGCACCGGCATTGTAGTTCCAGACACCTTCTCCTTCAATGACTAGTTCACTTTGATTTCCGGCTGTTTCAGGATCAATGTCAACTGTTGAATTACCAGGTGCGGCAGGGCTGCCATTGTAAAGCGTATCATTTTCCAGTATATTTATCGTTGCAATACTTCCAACCGTATTGTTTTCTGAATGGTCATGGTTGGCTGTCGGCGGGAAAATATCAAAACCATCCCAGGAAGCAAACCCCGAGGCATCCAGCCCATCGATCTGTAGAGCTGCGATCTGGTTTTCAAACGGTTCATCACCGGTAAAAGACCAGCTTCCGGCCCCATCAGCCACAGCATGCCCCAGATACTGATAGCCCTGCACTGCTGTGGCAGGATTCCACAGGTAAACTTCCACCCTTGCATTGGGCCTTGCCGTTCCGCTGACAGTTGAAGGCATCGTGCCGCCGGTAATTTCCGGTGGCTCGATGCCTCCGACCAGCACTTCACCATTGGCATTGCCGGTATTATTATTGTATTCATTGCCCGACCAGCAAACATTTGTTTCGCCGGAATTATAGACAGCCACTGTATTGTAACCAATTTTGTTTCGCAGTTCAGGACTGGTTTTGCTGCCAATGGTCATATCGCCTTCCCAGGCCATGATGGCAAATTGTATGTTGTTTCCTTCAACAGGTAAACCCAGTTCGGTGCAACCGATCAGATTTCCTTCAATGAGTGAATTGGGAGTTTTTACAAACAGTCCATAGTTACCTTTGCCGGCAAGGCGGTTATGGTACAGTTCAAAATCGCCTCCGAAATGTAAGGTTGATCCGGTAACTTCAATAACATATTTGTCCGAATCGGTTAAACAAGTTTGCCCATCTGATGATACATTAAGGTCATTTCCCTGGATAAGTGTTGTTCCTTCGCATGATGAAGAGGGGCTGACTACCCTTCCACTGTTGCTTTGAATGATTTGGTTTCCCTGGTTGGTGTTTCTTTTCCCGCCTATTATGCAATCGTCGCAGTCGTTGAAGGCAATCACATCGTTTGTGAATAATGAAAGTCCGGGGGTATTTAAGCTGTCAGTTCCAAGTATATTCCCCCTGATCACCACTTCGTCGCAATCGTCGTTTAGTTCAATGGCATGATTCCCGGATAAGTTGTACATGATATTGTCACGGATCAATGTAACATCAGAATCCCTGAACATGATACCTCTGGCTTTTGCATTTTTGATCACGTTGTTGCGGATACGACCGTATTTTGCATAATGCAGTTCGATCACCTGGTCCTGGTTATAAATGCCGCCGTCGCCATCAAAATAATTAAAACCAATGTACGGATTTGATGAAGACTCTCCATCGATAAAAATTACATGCTGGCCGGTGCAATTCAAAACGGTATTGTTAAAAATTGAATCCTGCCGTATGACAATGCCCGATCCCCGGTAAATTTCAACAAATTTTGACTTACAGCCTTCAATTTTATTGTCCCTGACAACCATTCGCGTATCCACCTGATTAACATCGACAATGTGTGCATCGTAGCCGCCTGCCGATCCATTATCTTTATAGCCTACATTTGTCAGGGTGTTGTTTCTGAATGTTGTAACTTCTGCTGTGGAGTAATTCAATTCGATTACTTTTCCGGGGATATCGGAAATGTCACAATTTGATATCAGCTCGAAGCCACCGCCATTACAGCGAAAAACATGAGCGCTACCCTCATTTGTAAAGTCTTCAATGGTGCAGTGGGTAACTACTGTTCCGTTTCCACCATTGGTTGCCACAAAGCTTTTGTTCTGATTGTACGCACTGCAATATTCCACTATGGTATTATTCCCACTCATAACCCTGATTGCAGCATCGCCATTTCCATTACCTGAGTTTGTGAAGGTGAGCCCTTTAATGATGATGTTATCATTTTGCAGCCGCATGCAATCTTCGGCGCCGGACCAATTCAGTGTAATCATGTTGTTTGGATATGTAAATCCCGGTGCTGAACTCCCATCGATTATCATATCAGATTTTGTCAGTTCGGGCAGCCTGGATTGCAATTGAATGATACTTTCAGCCGGAATACTGAAAATAATCGCAGGACTGTCGGTACTGTTATTAGCAGCGAAAATCGCTGACCTGAGTGAGCCCGGGCCGGAATCCTGGGTATTTGTAACACTAATGAATGATTGCGCACTGAGCTTTCCTGCCAGTACGATACAAACAAGGACTAAGTAAATGTCTATTCTCAGCATGGATCATGTTTTTGAAGTTTATTTGGCAAAAGTATAACCTTTCTCAGGTCACAATTTATTAATTATGATATTTTATTTATGTTAATTGACAGATTAGATAGTTTTGATAGTAAGTATTTTATAAAATTTGCATCGAATTATGTTTATTTTAAATGGTGATTATTGGATTATAATTTTTCATTTTAATGCTATTGGTGACATTTGTTCGTAAAAGAATAGAAAAATGCTCAGCACATTCTAATATGATGCTGGGTTCCACACATTGATTTTCGCCAAGGCAGTTGGATTTCCGACTTTATACTTTCATAAATAAAAACCCTGATTGCCTTTTTCCCCAACACAATAAAAGCTGACTACATCCATTGAATCAAGCATATTTTTACATATCATAATTGACAAATACAAATGATCAAATTCATACGACAATAATAATTTTAAAACTTACAAAGTTTCATTTTATCCTGATTTTATTAATTTTGCAATAAATAATACGAAAAGAAGAAAAGGAAAAAGGGGTAGTTAAATAAACGAATAATATCTCATAAAACACAACTTCTAACTCAAATACTTTAAAAGCAAAATCAAACATGCTTATGTTTTAAACTGAAAATGATCGGATGCAGCAGACAACCTACATAATCATCATCAATTTCAAAACCTGGCGAGATACGATTGAATGTCTTAGCAGTCTGCTTGAATTGAAAAACCGGAATTTCGTTATTCGCATTGTTGAAATGGGTAACCATAATAACTCGCGCCAGAAGATAGCTAACTGGATGAAAAAACATCAAAAACTGGATGTGGAAATTATTGATCTGGATAACAACTTAGGTTTTGCAGGAACAAACAACAAAGCCTTAGAACAAACATTGAAAGCCAATGAAAATGCCTTTTTCTGGATGCTGAATAATGATACGGTGGTTGACCCAAACTCATTGGATCAGCTAATAGAATCATGGCATTCTATCCGTGAAGCTGAAACATACAAGCCTGCTTTCATTGGGTCGAAAGTAATTGACTATAGTCGCCGCGATTTTGTTCAAACAGTAGGAGGAACCTTTAATCAGCGAACTGGGATTACAAGCCTGACCGGTTTTAATCAGAAAGCGACCTCATTTCCCGAAACAGGTGTTCTTCAAACTGATTTTGTGTTGGGAGCCTCCATGTTTTTTCATTGCAGCCTTGTGGATCAGATCGGACTTATGGATGAGCGCTTTTTTTTGTATTACGAAGATGTTGATTGGTGTTATCGCGCCAAGTCAGCCGGTTTTCAAAACTACACCTGCCTGAGCAGCATTGTATTTCATAAACAAGGCGCCACCATTGGTAATAGGTATGACAAAACATCCTTTAACCCTGATACTTTCAAATATCTGCACTCCAGCTATATCAAATTCGTAATAAAACATTTCCCTGGACGCCTGCCTGTGGCTCTTTTTATGCTGCTCAAACAAGCTTTAGGGAAAATGATCAGAGGAAGGATCAGGGAAGCCGCTATTATCCTTAAAGTGCTGGTTGGGAGTATGATAAAGAGAAATCAGAACTAATTCTAATCATTCTCCTTTAAAACGCGAATATTACTCATGTTCTGATTGTGAGCTATTTTGAATATTGGCCGTTTTTTTAGCCCATTGCATCACATTTGCCGGCGTTCTGGCATTTTTTGGCTCTTTAGCCATAAAATCCATGTAGGGCGCCGCATGAGAAAAAAACATTTTCAAGCCTTCACACAAATAGTTTAAACCTTGTTCTCCGCCAGCAGTAAAGTTAAACCGGTGTTTTGGACAACCGCCGTAACAAAGATTTAAAAACCTGAACCTAAATCAGGACTAATACAAAAAATGTTTATATTATTTGGCCTAATATTTATCAAAATGATCAAAACACTTTTTCCGGGCAAAATAATGGATCCACAAACATTTAAAAAATGGGCTTAGTTGGCTTCCACACCTCAGCAGGAAAAAGAGAAGGCTTTTCACCGTTTGATTTCTCGATTTAAAAATTGTATATCAATGTTTTAACATTAAATAATTAAATTGGTCAGATTAATTCATCTGGCCAATCTCAGGACTTAAAAAAATTAAAAAACAGATTTACATTGGTGTATTTTTTAAAAGTAATGATAACTTTCATACTTTTGCATTTATTCCTGATACAAAAAGTTTAATTGAAATGCTATTCAAATTCATAAATCAAATTCATGATCGTACAAATATTCTGTGTCTTGATTACAAATCCAAACGCTGGTCACATCATCACACCGAAACTAATACTTCTGCGGTTACATGAATTATTGCCT
>JAIOZV010000054.1 GCA_021740425.1 Bacteroidales bacterium
GCCGCAGGCGTGGCGAAATCGCGGGGCGGACATCTTCAAACTCAATTACCCCGGGTTAAAACCCGGGGCTATTCACAAGCATCGACATTATGGACGGACACTATTTAGTCTTCCGGACAGTTCGCAACTCGACGCCTATAACAGGCAATCAAATCCAAAATAACAATTTGCCGTATTTTAAGATGATTAACGATAATAATGAAGTCCCTTCGGTACCTGAAAAGGTCGTACCCAAAGGCAAAACCCTTGTGTTTGCCCCTCATCCCGACGATGAAATTCTTGGCTGCGGAGGCGCCATTGCCAGGTATATTCAGCAAGGTGATGAGGTGAAAGTGGTTATCGTTACCGATGGTGGTTTTCCGGTGAATGAAAGCCAGAAAACGGCAGATTATCCTGAAACCCGAAAGCAGGAATCGCTGGCGGCTGCCAAAATTCTGGGTTATGGTAGGCCGGATTTTTTAGATTTCAAGGATGGCTTTCTGAAGGCTGATGAAGAACTGATTGCCAGTTTACACCAAATAATCATCGATTTTGAGCCGCAAAACATTTTCCTTCCCTCCGACACCGAAATCCACCCCGATCATTTAGCGCTGAACAAAGCCGCAGTTGAAGCAGCCAAAAGGTTTCCCGAAAACATCAACCTGTTTTTTTATGAAATTGGCCAGCCATTACGCCCCAACGTCTTCCTCGACATTACCGATCTACAGCCCACCCTCGACCGGGCGATGGACTGCTTCGTTAGCCAGTTGGCTGTGCAGGACTACAAAACACATATCCGCTCCTTGCATGCTTATCGTTCGTACACGCTTGGTAAAGAAGTAAAATTTGCCGAAGCCTACCGGCTGATAAAGAGCAGTGAACTAAAAACCGGCGAAATGCTTTGGCAGGAAAAACAAAAAAGTGAGGTTGAACAAACTTCGGAGTTTAAAACGGGCGGAGATTTCCCGCTTATATCGGTGATTGTTCGCACTATGAACCGCCCCCAACTGCCCGAAGCGTTGGAATCTATCGCAGCCCAAACCTACCCGAACATCGAGGTAATTGTGGTAGATGCCCGGGGTGAAAAGCCGCTGGATTTGGGTGATCGCTGTGGCAGGTTTCCGCTTAGGATTAATTCGAAAAGCAAACCCCTCAACCGGCCGGAGGCTGCCAATGTCGGGCTGGATGAGGTGAAAGGAGCGTATTTTTGCTTTTTAGATGAGGATGATTTATTGTTGCCTGATCATATCATGGTTTTGCATCAATCGCTTTTGGGAAGTAAAGAGGTGGCTGCATATTCGATCATAAAAAAGGTGGAAATGGCTACGGGGGAAGAATCGTGGCTGGGTAGCAATTTCGATTTTCAAAACCTGCTCAGAGAAAACTTCATTCCAATCCATGCCATTTTGTTCTGTTCCAAACTCCTGAAAAAAGGCTGTAGTTTCGACCCTGATTTTGAAATTTACGAAGATTGGGACTTCCTCATTCAGGCGGCACATCATGGCGACTTCAGATTTGTGGAAACACAAGGTGGGATTTACCGGAATTTCGGCTCTTCATACATTCATGAACACCTGGATAAGGTGTTTGAGTTCCGAAGAAAAATATATTTAAAATGGATTCCACTGCTGTCTGATGAGCAATTTGATGCACTGATTCCTTCTCAAATTAAAGAAACAAATAAACTGCAGTGGCATAATAAAGTTCTGAAATCGCAGATCGAAAAATTCAATTCGGAAAATACATTTTTAAGATCAGAACTTGCGCTGATTAAGCAAAGCGTGAAACACAGGGTTGCCACAAAACTATCAGGCATTTACCTTTTTGCGCTTCACAAAAACCCCTTAATGAATTATAAAAAGAAACTCACCCAATCCGAAAATCTTAAATTCATTAAAGAAAGCGGCTTGTTTGATGTGTCGTTTTACCTGATCGACAACCCTGATGTTAAAAAAGCAGGCATTGATCCAATGGTTCATTACCTGGAATATGGTGGTTTTGAAGATCGTAATCCTTCCGAAAATTTCGACAGCGCTTTTTATCTTAACGAATATCCCGATGTTAAGGCATCCAAAATCAATCCGTTGCTTCATTATGTAAAGTATGGGAAAAAGGAAAACCGGCGAATAAAACCGGAAATCTTTCAGCCCTCCCCTTTTGATAAGGAGAAATTTGTAAAGCACAAACAAACCGGGCTTTTCGAATTAATTCAATCATCCGAACAAATTGACCTGACCTGGCCTGCCCCGCAGATTTCGGTTATCCTGGTGTTGTACAACAAAGCCGAGCTTACTTTTTCCTGCCTCAAATCCCTGCGCGATTATGCCGATGTTCCCCTCGAAATTATTGTCGTTGATAATCATTCAACCGACCAAACTGAGAACCTGCTTAAAAAAATTAAAGTTTCGCACGTGATACGCAACAGCGAAAACCTGCACTTTCTGAAAGCCTGCAACCAGGCGCTGGAATTTGTTTCCACTCCAAATATTCTATTTCTAAATAATGATACTGAAATCGGCGAAAACGCCATTTCGTCGGCGCTGAAAACGCTAAACGAAAGCGCGGACTACGGCGCTGTAGGAGCAAAACTGATTCTCCCCAACGGCACTTTGCAGGAAGCCGGGACCGTAATCTGGCGCGATGGTGGTACTTTTGGCTATGGCCGTGGCGAATCGCCCGATTTGCCTGAATACAATTTTAAAAGGATTGTGGATTATTGCTCGGGAGCATTTTTGCTGACACATACGACTTTGTTTAAAAAGCATGGCGGTTTTGATACGCAATTTGCACCTGCTTACTACGAAGAAACCGATTACTGTCTGTGGCTTCAGGCACAAGGGTTTCATGTAATTTACGACCCCAACACAGTAGTTAAACATTATGAGTTTGGGTCGGCCGATCAGGAAAAAATTATCAAATTACATAAGATAAATCAGGAAAAATTTGCCATCAAGCATATTGATTTTCTGGACGGACAATTTGAGTATAATTTGGCCAATCTAAACAATGCCCGTTTTGCTGCTTCCCAACAAAATTGGCCGAAAATCCTTTACATTGACGACCGGATTCCGCACCCCGATTTGGGTCAGGGATATCCCCGCTCTCATGCCATCATTCATACACTCGCAAAAATGGGGTATCAAATCACGCTTTTTTCCAACATATTTATCAACGAAGAAGACCTCAAATCATGCTACCGCGATATTTCTCCCTACATCGAAGTCATTCATAATTCGGGTTACAAGAAGTTTGGCAGTTTCATTTCAGAAAGGAAGGATTACTATGATTTTATCTGGATAAGCAGGCCCCACAACATGCAATTCAATTTTGAACATCTGGAAAAATACCGCAGCCGTTTTCAAATTATTT
Source organism: Bacteroidales bacterium (assembly GCA_021740425.1). Classification (GTDB taxonomy): domain Bacteria; phylum Bacteroidota; class Bacteroidia; order Bacteroidales; family 4484-276; genus SABY01. The sequence continues at coordinate 3,349 of JAIOZV010000054.1, forward strand.
ACGATGCCGAGGCTATTTTTACCGAAAGAATTGCCGGAAAATCTGCCCTGACTTCCGGGCAAATCAGCCTCGAAAACTACAATAAAATGATGGAAGAAGAAATTAGTTGGTGCATGAAAGCCGACTGGGTTGTTTCTGTTTCCGAAAAAGATGCAGCAAAGTTCAGGGCTTATGGATTGAAAAATGTTCATGCATTGGGGCATGTATTGAGCATACATCCCGATAATAAGCCTTTTGATAACCGGAAAGATTTGCTGTTTGTTGGCAATCTCGACAGCGACGATAGCCCTAATGTTGACTCTGTTCTTTGGTTTGTGCATGATGTTTTCCCGATCATTCAAAGAATAATCCCCGACATCGCTCTACATATTGTGGGATCGAACAGGGCAGATTCGATCCAATCGCTTGTTGCTGCCGGCGTAAATATTTACGGACGGGTCGAGGATATCAAAGATTTTTATCAAGCAAGCCGGATTTTTATTGCTCCCACACGCTATTCTGCCGGCATTCCCTACAAAATTCATGAAGCCGCATCGTATGGATTGCCGGTTGTTTGCACCCGGCTTTTGGCCGATCAACTGCATTGGGAAAATGGCGAATTGCTTGTTTCGGCAGCTCCCGAAAAAAACGAATTTGCCGAAGCAGTCGTAAAATTGTATGCTAACAGGTCTTTGTGGGAGAAAATCAGGAAACAGACTTTGCAAAAAATTGAAGATGAATTTACTGCTTCGGCTTATGAAAAGGCCATTGAGGGAATTTTTAAAAAGAAGAAAGGGTAAATGGTATGTTTTCATTATTAAAAATAGCCATTGAATTTATCCTGCGCCAACTTCAAAGCCTTATGGGGAAAAAGGCCTTTGGTATCGAAAAAGTACTTTTCCATGTTTCTGAACCAGCCGGAATTTTTCACAGGTCGAAACTACACGAAATAGCGGTTTGGGGTTGGTGTTTTGAGAAAAGCCGGGGAAGCTTGCCAATAAAAATACTTGTTAAAGTGAACAACCAGAGTTATGAATGTATTCCTCACGACCGCCCTGATGTTGCCCTCCATTTTAAGCCGCAGTATCCAAACCTGCCGCTAAATGCCGGATTTAAGGCAACACTAATCCTTCCCAATGGTTTTTATTTGCTAAAAATAATCGCTGTTTTCGATTTTAACCAACACATAGTTATTGAGGATAAATTGCTTTGGGTAAGTTGTGCTAAAAATGAAGTGGCCGATCCTTTACTGATAAAATATCCTGAGTTGAAAGACGCAAATCTCACCCAGGCAGCGCAAAAAATTTACATCCGGCTGAAAAGTAAACCAGATTTACGGCAACAGCCATCAAAACCTCCGGTAAATGCTGATTCAGCCTTGCCAAAACTGGCTTTTGTATCGCCAATGCCTCCCGAAAAAAGCGGTATCAGCTATTATTCGGTAACCCTTATCCCTTTTCTATCAACCTATTACAAAATTGATGTCATCGTTGAGACAGATGTTTCCGAATCACTGGATAATTTAAATTGTAGCATCAGAAATTACGACTGGTTTCGTAAAAATGCTGATGTTTACGACAGGGTAATTTATCACATTGGAAATTCGAAATTCCATTCCCAAATGTTGTTAAGCCTCCAACACATTCCCGGAGTAGTTGTTCTGCATGATTTTTACCTTTCGCACCTCATTGCCTACATGGATGACAGAGGATTACGCGAAAATGCTATCTCACAAGCTCTCTACGAAAGTCATGGATACCGGCCTTTTTCAAATAATGAACTGACCAACCGAAAGGAAGACATAATATGGAATTATCCCTGCAACCTGGAGGTTGTTCAAAATGCGGCAGGTATAATTGTTCATTCTGAATATGCTGTCAAGTTGGCCAGGCAATGGTATGGCGTGAATGCCGGGAAGGATTGGGCTGTGGTGCCGCACCTAAAGATTCCAGAAATGCCCCGTGACCGTGCAATTGCTCGTGAAAAGCTGTCTATCGGCACAGGCACTTTTGTTGTTGGAAGTTTTGGCTTCGTTGGTGAAGCAAAATGCAATACCCGCCTGCTTAAATGTTGGCTTGCCTCGTCGCTGGCCAATGATAACAACTGTTATCTGGTTTTTATCGGAGCATACAATCCCGATGATGGATATTGGCAGGAATTTTCAAATGAAATTAAGCAAAGTGGCCTGGCTGACAGAATTTTTGTTACGGGCTGGGCCGACAACGAAACTTATGCAAACTACCTGTCTGCTGTGGATGTTGCCGTTCAATTGCGCGCCCGATCGCGTGGCGAAACCTCAGGCGCACTGTTGGATTGCTTTAATTTTGGATTACCTGCCATTTTCAACGCAAACGGAAGTATGGAAGAAATTCAGGAAAGCACAGGCTTTAAGTTGCAGGACAATTTTTCGGATAAAGAGCTTATCGCAGCTCTGGAAACCCTTTACAGAGATGAAAATTTAAGAAAATCATATTCAGTTGCTGCCTTTAACTATATCCGGAATTACCACAACCCGCTTATTTGTGTAAAACAATATGCCAGCGTAATCGAAAACTTTTACGATAATAACGCCAGAAACACGGTTGGCCTGATGCGTGAAATTTCCAGGAAAAAGAATTCAGTTACCAACATCCCCGAACGAATAGCACTGGCAGCCTCATTGGCTGATGAGTTTGCCGCTAATGCACGCCCGAAGCAACTGTTTTTTGATGTGTCGGCAATTTGTATTGAAGACCTAAAAACCGGTATTCAACGGGTAGTGCGAGCCATTCTCAATGAGTTTTTGTCTCATCCTCCCGATGGCTATCGTGTAGAACCGGTGTATTCAATGTCTGGAAACAATTTTAGATATGCGCGCAGGTTTACCATGCAGTTTCTGAAATATGAAAAACCGATTTTTCGGGACACTCCGGTAGAGTTTCGCAACGGTGATTTATTTTTTTGTCTTGATTTGATTATTTCGAGAAATGACCCTGATTACATCCGCAGAATGATAAAATATGGTGTAAAGGTAATTTTTGGCATTCACGACCTGCTTCCATTGAGATTTCCCCAATTTTTTCCGTCCGGGAGCGATTTGATTTTTGAGAAGTGGTTGCAATCCATTACTCATGGCAACGGGGTAGTATGCGTTTCGGGGGCAACAGCCAGCGATTTCAGGCAGTGGGTCGCCACGAGCATGACCAACCTGAGACCGAACTTTGCCATTGACTGGTTTCATCTGGGTGCCGACATTTGCTCGCCGGTTTCTATGTTTGGCCTTCCCGATAATTCGGAGGTGATTTTAAGGGCAATCTCCCAAAAATTCTCATTCCTTATTGTGGCCACCATCGAGCCACGAAAAGGCCATGCTCAAACCTTTGATGCTTTTGAAGAACTCTGGAAAAACAATGTTGATGTAAACCTTGTATTAGTGGGTAAACCCGGATGGCAGGTTGATTATCTCATCAAAAAAATTGAAACCCATCCCGAAATAAATCGCCGGCTTTTCTGGCTAAATGGGATTTCTGATGAATACCTCGAAAAAATTTATAGAGTAAGTAAATGCCTTATTGCCCCTTCGGAAGGTGAAGGCTTTGGGCTGCCGCTTATCGAAGCTGCACAAAACAAGTTGCCAATCATTGCCCGCGACCTGGCGGTATTCAGTGAAATTGCCGGCAACAATGCATGGTATTTTCATGGAAACAGTGGCCACGATCTTGCAGCTTCTATAGTTGAATGGCTGAGCCTTTACAAAAAAGGATTAGCTCCAAAGTCAGAAAATATAAAATACCATACCTGGGCACAAAGCGCACAAAAGTTGAGGAAGATTCTGGAGAAAAAGTACGCAGACTGAACCATAATCGAAACCCGCATAAAATCATGTCGTAAGTGGGGTTAATAAATCCGAATCTACCAGGCTTAAAGCGAAATTTATGATCAATAATTTGCGAACCTGTAAAACAAAGCAAAACGACTATTTTAGATTGATCTCATTGTAGGTTGGTTTTTTCAAAAATCTTGATTCATCCAAATTAATCGTTTTGTTGACGGAACACTAAGTAGAGCCTTGATGCATGATGCTGCAAACCATAAGAACTGTTTTAGGAATTTTGGATTGAAAATTCTGTTCCATGATTTTTACAATCGTCCTCACCATCAAGGTGTTTTAAAATACTTTTAGGAAAAAGCCAAAGCCTGAAATCTGTGCGTGTTAATTAGTAAGCCAGGCATCTATCTATAGGAAGTTGCGTTGGATTATGAAGCATTTAAGTTCAATGCACAATAAATAAAAATGACAGTATTTAACAATCTCACCCTTGCCGCTAAAATCCGCTGGCGCATGAAATACGACCGAAACCCGCTGCTTACGCAACTGCAGGACAAGCTGGCTGTAAAAAAATATGCTGCCCAAAGAGGCGTGCCATCGACAGAAGTGCTTTTCGTTACTCAAAACCCCGAAACCATCCCCTTCGGCGATTTGCCCGAAAAATGCTTTATAAAAGCTAACCACGGAAGGAACTGGAACATTCTAAAAAACGGAGAAAACTATGTTGATTTTAAAGGTGGGCAAAAATTAATTTCAACAAATGGTTTTTACGATCTGGCAAGCAAAACTCAAAAATATCTTAATCTGCCAAAAATTAATGAAATGTGCACAAAATGGCTCAACACCATTTACTGCACCACCGAATGGGCTTACCTAAATATCCCGCCTGCCATATTTGTGGAAACACTCATCGAACCTTAACCAGGAAAAGAAACTTTTGATTACAGGCTATATACTTTCAGGGGTAAGGTGGTGGCTATTAGCCTCGGCTCACCATCGATGCGACTCAAAAAAGAAAACATCTTTTTCGACACCAGATGGACCAAGTTTGCTCTTAATAACAACTTTGAAAAAGAACCTGAAACGATTCCCGAAAAGCCCGTCTTCCTCAATGAGATGGTCGAAGCTGCAGGGAAACTCGGTAAAGATGTTGACTTTGTGCGAATAGATTTTTTTGCCAACAACCAACAGTTTTATATTTCCGAAATGACCATTTATCCCAATGGCGGGCATGACAACCGCCCGACCAGCGATGATGAGTTTAACCGTTTTCTCGGCAGGCAGTGGAAAATGAGCTTTTGGCAGTGGTTGCAGGCGTTCTATTTCGAATCCAATCGAAAAAATAACTGAAATTAATTTATGATCAAAAACATCTTTCTACACATCGGCGTACATAAAACCGCCTCCACCACCATTCAAAATACGCTTTACATCGAGCGGGAAAAACTGGCAGAGGCCGGTGTTTTGTATCCTGAGTTTAAGGCCGGTAACATCGCCGTCAGCAACCATTCCATCCCGTTTTACAGCCTTTTCAGCAATAAGCCGGAGGGGTTTCATTTTAATGTTAGTCATGGTTTTACCACTGCCGAAGCTATCAATCATCTTCATGATGAATACCGTCAGCAACTCGAAACCCAAATTGCTGGTTTCAGCGGCAATAACCTGATCATTTCGGGTGAGGACATTTCATTGTTAGGAGAAAGCGGACTACGCCAACTTCGGGATTACCTCATTGTCATCACCCAACCCCGGGTAACAATTAGTGTAGTAATGTTGGCTCGTCATCCGGTTACAAAATTCCGCAGCGCTTTGCAGGGAAGTGTTTGTGCCTTTGGTAAGCCTTTGGAAAATGCCACTCAATATCATCTTCAACGCCCACATTTTTACAGAAACCTGATTGCAGCTTTTTCCGTAGTTTTCGGGTGTAAGAGTATTGTGGTGTTGAAGTATGAAGAGGCCATCAGCCATCCTTTCGGTACGGCGGGGGCATTTTTAGAACTTGTTGATAAAGATTTACCCGACAAAATTAAACCTGCCCTGCTGCACCACAATCCAACCAGGAAATACGAAACTTTTGTGTTGCTCAATGCCATCAACCAAAACTGCTATCACAATTCCGAAAATGAACAGCAGCCCCAACGTATGGTTGATTTGAACAAGATTTTCAGTGATATGCCGGGGCACAAATTTATGCTGCCTGAAGGTATGAGTAAAAAAGTATGGGAAACTTTGGCTGATGATGCAAACTGGCTTTGCAGGGAGTTTTCGCTGCCGGAGTACCAGTTTGTTGATGAGGATTTGAAACCTGATGCAGATATTTGGAGCAGGCAAACGCTTGATTACCTCCGAAATGTGTTGCCTGACTTGTCACCCACATATCGCCGAATCGTTCTTAATGAACTCTTGAATAATCAAAGCGGTAACCAAATTAAAATGCACATGTTGGATTTATTGATTGATTCATCAAAAACCAACACAGACCTCAATGTGCAGCTTTCCGAAAGGATTGAGATGCTGGAAGAAATGGTCAAAGTGTTAAATCAAAAAATCGCTTCCTCACAAAATGAGATCAACAGTTTACAAAATAATAATTCAGCTTTGAGCAACGAGCTTGCCGCACTTAAAAGCAGACATGCCTGCACAATGGGTAAACTTTTCTCTTTGTTTCATCCCTTATTCCTTGCTCAACGGGTGAAACAAAAAATCATACTCAGTAAACACCTTCGCTTAATACATGATAGCGGCCTTTTTGATGAATCATACTATCTGAAAAATAATCCTGATGTAAAGGAATCGGGGATGAATGCTGTGAAACATTTTCTGAAGTATGGATGGAAAGAAGGACGAAATCCGAGTAGTCTTTTCGACATCAGTTTTTACCTTTTACGCTACGCTGATGTAAAAGAATCAGGGGGCAATCCTCTTGTTCATTACCTGCTTTATGGCAAAACGGAGAACAGACTAATAAAGAACACTAATTCTGTTGAAGAATTAAAGGCGCGTTGGAAGGCGAAAAAATATGACCCGAACGATGAGCAGCATAATGGAGAAAGATTAAAATTTAAAGGTTCAGCCTCATTGTTGTTTATTGGGCATGATGGCGGAATTGGTGGGGGACAAATTTTACTGCTGAGTTTAGTAAAGTGGTTTCATAAAAAAACAGGTTTTGATCTTAAAATAATTCTTTTAACTGGTGGCGAACTTGTAGAAAAGTACCATGCTATTGCACCCACAATGGTTTGGGATGAGTGCGAAAAATATTACCCGGTAAAAGATAAATTTTCAGAAACTATCCGTGAATTTATTGGCAAAGTTGATTTGGTTTATGGAAATACAGTAGTTTCTTCGATCATTTACGATGAGTTAAGTTACCTCAATGTCCCGGTGATTACGCATGTTCATGAGCTCGAAAAAACCATCAGGATGTATGAGTCAACCTCTGCCCTAAAAAATATGAGGCATTTCACCTCACAGTTTTTAGTTGCTTCCTATCCTGTTGCTGAAAACTTGATCCGAAATCATGAGATTGCACCAGGCAAAATAATGATGGTACCGGATTTTATCGAAACAAGAGATTTGAAATTTGATAGTTCCAAAAATGAACTTCGCAAAAAACTGGGATTGCCAAAATATGATACTTTGGTTATTGGTGCAGGAAGCATCACCTGGAGAAAAGGTGTGGATTTATTTATTGAAACTGCCATTTTCCTGAAGCAAAAAGGAATCACTGAGTTTCATTTTATCTGGATTGGTAATAATTGTTGGGAGGTCGATCGTAGCTTTCAAGATATTTGCACCTGGGACGAACTGGAACAAAAAATTATCAGTAATAACATAAAAAATCATATCAGTTTCCTCAATACAAGAGACAACTTTTATGAATATTTTCTGGCTGGCGATATTTTCTTTCTGTCATCGCGGGAAGATCCTTTCCCCCTTGTTTGCCTCGAGGCAGCCCAATGCAGCATCCCTGTAATTTGTTTTGAAAAATCGGGAGGCATGCCCGATTTCGTTTCTAATGACGCAGGTTTTGTGGTACCTTATGAAGATGTGAATGCCGTGGCTGAAAAGATAGTATTTCTCCAAAACCACCCAAGCCTTAAAATCGAACTTGGGGCAAAAGCCAGAAATAAATTTATGTCGGGATATACCATTGATATTTCTGCACCCAAAATCTTGAACCAATGCCTGCAGGTAGCAAATTTGCAACCCGTTGTTTCGGTAATTGTGCCAAATTATAATTATGCAAAGTATCTCGATCAAAGACTATCGTCAATATATAATCAGACATTCAAAGAATTTGAAGTAATCATCATGGATGATGCTTCTACAGATGATAGTTTGACAATTATCGAAAAGTACAGTTCAAAACCGAATACTTCAGTTGTAGTTAACAAGGTTAACAGCGGTTCGATATTCCGGCAATGGCAAAAAGGTATCGGCCTTGCCAAAGGCAAACTAATCTGGATTGCTGAAAGCGACGATTTTTCCGATCCTGATTTTCTCGCGCAGATGCTCCCCTTTTTCAATCATCCTGAAGTGGCTTTGGCGCATTGCAACTCAAATATCGTTGATGATAATAATAACATTACCGGCGACTACACGGCCTATCATCTAAAACTCGATTTCAATCATTGGAAATACGATTACAGGGTAAAAAGCACTCAGGAAATAAATTTTGGGTTGGGGGTTAAAAATTCCATCCTGAATGTGAGCAGTGTGATTTTTAGAAAAGAAGCAATACCCCCCGACATCTTTAATAAACTTGAAGCTTACAGGTTTTCGGGCGACTGGCTTTTTTATATCGAATTATTAAAAGGCCGGCAAATAGCCTATTGCAGTGAAAAATTAAACTTTCACCGTCGCCACAGCCAAACGCTCACCACACAATTTACTAACGATGAACAAAAAAGGATCACCCTTTTGAAGGAAGCAGCAAAAATTCATACAAGGGTTCTGGATATTTATGAGATAACTCCGCATTTTGCCGAAAAATGGAAATTTTATATCCACGAGCAAATCGGAGCCTTTTATCCAAACTCAAAAGAAGAGGATTTCGACAAATACTATCCTTATGAAGCCATTAGCACCAAAATTGAACAACTGACTGCCCGGGCAGAGGCGGGGAAGAAGCGGTGGGTGTTTTTAACCACCAACGATGGGGCTTCGATGGGGGGGAGCGAAAAACTCTGGATTCAGGCGGCACTTCACACAAAGAAAAGAGGCGATGAAGTAATGGTGGTTATTAAAAAGTGGGAACCCGAGCCCGATTTTATCAATGACTTAAGAGTCGCCGGCATCAAAGTACTTTTTAAAAAACATTTCGACTTCAGCCAAATCGTAGATTTCAACCCACACCTGATGATTATTTCCATCGGCGACCAGGAAGAAGGGATAGAATGGTACGAGTTGTGCAATGCTTCAAAAATTCCTTATGTCATTCTCAATCAACTCACCAAAGAGCCAATGTATTGGCCAGTGAACGAACAACTGGTACCCAAACTCATCAAAGGACAGGAAGATGCCGAAATAGTTCTTTTTACCGGAGAAAATAACCTCCGGGTAATGGAAAAAAGACTTGGACATCCAATCACAAATTCAGGGATATTTTACAACCCAACCGGGCTTGAGCGCAACATCAAAATTCCATACCCCGAACCCGGCGAAAAACTGCAAATTGCAATTGTTGGAAATTTGCATAATATCCATAAAGGGCAGCAATTAGCCATTGAACTATTTGCAAAGCAAAAATGGAGAAACCGCCCTGTACACCTCAATATTTATGGTAAAGGTCAGGATGAGGATGAACTTAAAAAACAAGCTCAGAACCTTCATCTCTCCAACGTTACTTTTTGTGGATTTGCAAACGATTTGGCTGAGGTATGGAAGCAAAATCACGCCATACTCTTATCATCGTTTATGGAAGGACTGCCCATTGTATTGATGTCGGCCATGCTTTGCGCCAGGGTTTCCATAGCAACCGACATAGGCTCTCATACCGAAGTTATCAGCGATAATGTTTCGGGGTTCATAGCCTCGAAACCAAGCGTTGATGCGCTTGATGAGGCATTGGAAAGAGCATGGCAAAGAAAAGATGAGTGGAAAATGATGGGTATCGAAGCCCGCAACGCTATACTGGATTTTCTTCCTGAAAATCCAATGGGCTTTTTTATCAACCGGATCGAATTATTTTCGATGGGTAACTCGTAAAATGAAAGTCTGTCAAGTAATTGTCTTTCAAACCTGATTAAACATTTTATCTGAGATTAACACCTTGCCATGCTTCCATTCAGCAACCTTACCCTTGCCGCCAAAATCCGCTGGCGCATGAAATACGACCGCAACCCGCTCCTCACCTTGATGCAGGACAAGCTGGCCGTAAAAAAGTATGCTGCTCAAAGAGGCGTGCCATCGGCAGAAGTGCTTTTCGTTTGCGAAAATCCAGAAAGCATACCCTTCGGCGATTTGCCCGAAAAATGCTTTATCAAAGCTAACCACGGGAGGAACTGGAACATCTTAAAAAATGGAGAAAGCTACGTTGATTTTAAAGGAGGGCAAAAATTCATTTCAACAGGTGGTTTTTACGATCTGGCAGGCAAAACCCGGGAATGCCTTGATCCGCAGAAAATTGTTGAAATGTGCACAAAATGGCTCAACACTATTTTCTGCACCACCGAATGGGCTTACATAAATATCCCGCCAGCCATTTTTGTGGAAACACTCATTGAACCTGAACCAGGAAAAGAAACCCTCGATTACAGGCTATATACATTCAGGGGTAAGGTGGCGGCCATAAGCATAGGTTCGCCTTCGATGCGGCTCAAAAAAGAGAACATCTTTTTCGACACCTCATGGAAAAAGTTCGCCCTGAAAAACAATTTTGAAAAGGAACCTGAAACGATTCCCGAAAAGCCGGCCTTTTTGGAGAAAATGCTCGAAGCAGCAGGGAAACTTGGTAAAGATATTGACTTTGTGCGAATAGATTTTTTTGCCGACAGTCAACAGTTCTATCTCTCCGAAATGACCATTTACCCCAATGGCGGCCAGGACAACCGCCCGACCAGCGATGATGGCTTTAACCGCTATCTCGGCAGGTATTGGAAAATGAGCATTTGGCAGTGGATGCAGGCGCGAGGGCTCGAGCTGGAACACATGCGAAAGAAATGACACCATAATAAATTATATTTGGAGGATGAGTTTTTTAAAAAAATGCCTCTGTGCTAAAAGCAAAACAATTAAAAGTGATGCAATTGGAATTATGGCTTTTAATAAGAAATGATGAAAAATGAACCATTTGATATCTCAGTAATAATTGCCAATTACAATAATGTCGGTTACATCGGGCAATGCATCGAAAGCGTGCTGGATTCGGATTTTGACCGCGATAAAATGGAACTCATTATCGTAGATGATGCAAGCACCGATGGCAGTGTGGCGTTTATCGAAAAAATGATGACAGACAACTCAATGGAGATCAAACTGCTTCACAATGAGGTAAACATTGGCTCATGCAGGTCGCGAAACCGCGGAATAGCTAATGCCAGAGGTGAGTTTGTGTATTTGTTGGATTCGGATGATTATTTGCACAAAAGATGTTTGCAGCACCATTTTGATTTTTTGAGCAAAAACCCTGATTTCATTGCATGTTATGCACCGGTGCAGGATTTTTCGAATGACAAGGGCGAATTTCTTAAAGTACGTTCCACAGAGCCATTCGACTACCGGCAACTTTTAAAAGGGCCCTACATCAGCGGAGTTGCCCTTTTCAAAACCAAAGCATTGATTGATGTAGGAATGTTAAATGCCAATTTGCCCCCCTATGGATGGATAGATTATGAACTTTGGCTTCGTTTGGGAAAAATGGGAAAAAAGGTACATTCTCTCGGAGGTGACCCCCTTTATTATTATCGTCAGCATAAAAATACCATTACCAAAGGCATTGACTACAACAAAATGAAATTGCTGATTGATTTTCTGAGAAGTGAGCATCTGCTGGAGTTTGATATTGAAATAGGTAAGGATGGGAAAATAATATACATCCCTTTCGAGAAAAAGCAAGCACAACTTTTCTTATCGGAAAGCGAGGGGGATTCATTAAAAATCCCTGTCAACTCTTCGCAACAACGTTTTGAATTTACTGTAAATTCTCCTCGTAAAATGAAGCAACTTCGATTCGATCCAATCAACGATCATGCAATCGTAAAAATCATTTCGACCAAGCTTCTGTTTGAAGGTGAAATCATTAAAACACCATACACGCTTACTTCCAACGCATTTGAAACAAGAAACGACATCCATTTTTTCCATACAACCGACCCACAGTTTACCATCAATTTTAATGAGCCAGTTCAACCCGATGAAGTGGTGATTGATGTTGAATACCTGAAAACCGGAGCTGACGCACTCATTGAATTGCAAGACCTGCAAAACCAAAAATCAGCACTGATGGAGGAACAGATAACTGCCATGAAAGCTGCCACTGAAAAAAATGATGCTGACATTAAAAGGCTGATTGATGAGAAAAACACCAACTACCTGCACTACCTTGAAACCTTAAGCGAACTGACCGCCATAAGAGAGAGCCGCTTTATTAGGCCAATGCTCAAAATAAACAACCTGATTCTTTCTTTTTTTCGTTTTAAATTGCTTGGAAAAGCCATCGAAAAGTTACAATTGTCATTGGATACACTAACGATTAGCCGTAGCGGCTTTTTCGACGTGCAGTATTATCTCAGCAACTACCCCGATGTGGTTGGATCGGGAATGTTGCCCGAAAAGCATTTTTTGCGATTTGGGTGGAAGGAGGGACGCAACCCTTCGGCACTTTTCGATACTGCTTTTTATCTTGCCACAAATCCTGATGTTCTTGCCACCGGTAAAAATCCCCTGATTCATTTTATTAAAAAAGGGCAGTACGAAAACCGATTGGTAAAACCCGATACATATCAAAGCGAAAAAACTGCTGATTTTAATAACAATCAATTGAGCGTTTTCAAGTTTCTAAAACTCCGGCAAAAAGGGAAAGCTCTTGCGCCGCATTTTGCACCGCCGAAAAATGATTTTGCCCTTGAAATCCCCTTTGTTTTTGAGGATTATGAAGATGCGCCTCCGGGAAAAATTGCCGTTTTCTGTCATATTTTTTACACAGGCTTAGTTGCAGAAATCAGAGGCTATTTATTAAATATTCCTTTTCCGTTCGACCTTTTCATCACAACTGATGTAACAGAAAAACAAGAACTAATCAGGGAAAATTTTAAAGTTTGGAGCAAAGGAAAAGTTGCTGTGAAAGTGGCCATAAATCGTGGACGTGACATTGCCCCCAAATTAATTTTCTGGAAGGAGCAATACGACAATTTCGATTTCTGCCTGCATATACACACCAAAAAATCGCCCCAGGAAAGTGTCCTCAGCAACTGGCGGCAATATTTGTACGAAAATCTGCTTGGCTCCGAAAAAACTGTGGAAAGTATTTTTGAAGCCTTCCGCAGTGACCCACAGCTCGGAATGATAGCCCCGCAGCATTTCACCAATACCAGGCAGGCTGTGGGCTGGGGATACAACTTCGACAAAGCTTTCATGCTTGCTCAAAAAATGAACATCAGGCTTAAAAAGGAGGGGCTGATTGATTTTCCTTCAGGTTCAATGTTTTGGGTAAGAACGGCAGCCTTGAAACCGCTGCTCGATATAAAACTCCAATTTGATGATTTCCCTGAAGAAATAGGCCAAACCGATGGAACTCCCGCTCATGCTATCGAGCGACTTTACTTTTTTGCATGCGAAAAGGCTGGTTACAAATGGATTAAAATTTCAAACCCAAAAATAACTCCTTACCCACAAAGGAGTTTTGAGGTAAAAAAGCGTCATGAACTTTCAGGCATTATAAATCAGTTGCAAATTAAATTGCTGAATGAAAAGGGCGAAAACATGATGGAAAATGGATTAAATGATAAAGTTGATTTAAATCAACGTTTACATTTCCTCAAAGTACATAAAGCCTCACCGTATTGCCACCTTGAACCGGAAATATTTGTTCGCGCCCTGAAACTGCACATTGCCGGTAAAGCAAGTATCATTGATTTTGATGAAACTTTTTACCAAAAAGCAAATCCTGATATTGACCGTTTGGTGGCTTCGGGGATTTACGAATGTGGATTCATTCATTTTTGCTTAAGCGGTCAAAAAGAAAAACGTGCCTGGAGCAATCGAATGATCCTGTCGAAATATAATATGCTTCCGAATTATCCCACGGGAATGTTTGCACCGGTGAATATTCAAAAAAAGGAACGATTTGAAAACACACTGTTATTGTCAACCAAAAGCCCCGAACCTTTTATGCTGATACTTTTCGGGCACCTGCAGAAAGATTTGTTCTACGCAGGATACAATGCTTTTTTCAAAGATTTTATGCCGGTATTCGATCATTTTCCCAAAATTGTCATTGCCGTTGATAATGAAAACATCGAGCCTGAGTTAGCTACAAACTATTGCAGCCGGATTGAGGTGATGAAACTGCGCAACCTTTCCGAAATAGAATATTTGCCCGATGTAATCTTATGTTTCAGTAACCACCAGGTAAACAAAGCGTTGAGGATTTGCACGAACCCTGAAAAAATCGTGTATTACTGCCAGGAGTATGAAGCGGGATTTTTTCCTTACGGAACAGAATATATCGAAGCTCAAAGCGCTATTGCCAAATCTAAAAATATTATCCTTTCCACCGAATTACTCAAAAATTTCCTCGAGCAGGAAGGGTTAATCAGCCACAGCAATGTTTTTATTACCAGTCCCGACATCGAGATTCTTGATGTAGCACCCGAAAAGACCAAAAAGCTATTCTTTTATTTCCGGCCTGAATATTTCCACACCCGCAATATCCCTGAGGTTTTATGGGAAGCCGTTCATGAATTTTGCAAGCGACATACAGGCCATGAACTTTTTCTGGCCGGAACCATTGACACCCGTTTTTCGATCGACATAAACGGCAATGCGGTGTATGTAATTAGTAAACTTCCAAAAGAGGATTACAATCGCTTACTGTCTTCCTGTGATGTTGCAGTAGCAATGATTTACTCGGCACACCCGGGCGTTATCGCTTTTCAGGCGGCGGCATCGGGGATTCCCACAGTTACCAATATTTTTAAAAACAGGGATGCGCAAATGCTTAAGGGAATTTCGGAAAATATAATTCCTTTCGACCCTGTACGAGAAAACCTCTGCGATAAAGTGGAAGAAGCTTTGCGTCAGGTAAAAGGTAATAAACACTTTAACAGGAACTTTTTCAGTGGGCAACCGCGATCGTTTAGCCTTTCTGATTTTATTTTGCAAATTGCAAAACTCGAATAATCAAGAAAATGCTGCAGAAACTTACATACTATTTCCATATTGGCCAGGCCAAAACGGGAAGCAGCGCCATTCAGGCCTTTCTAAATTACAACCGTGAAAAACTCGCCAAAGAGTTTGGTATTCTTTACCCGAATTTTCAAGAAAAAGATTTTGGCACTGGATTTTATCATAATCATGGACAAATATCTTCCCGATTTCAATCGGTTGACGACTATCAAAAATACATCCATTTTTTTATCGAATGTCAGCAGTATTGCCTTGAGCATAAAATTTACACTGTGATTATCAGTTGGGAGGGATTTCAAAATCAAATGTGGCCGGGCTTTATTTCACTTGTCGAAAAAACATTGAATATTAAGGTTAAAATTATCCTCTATCTGCGCAGACAGGACTTGCTTTACGAAAGTTCATGGAAACAGTGGGGGCATAAATTCCCCGAATTCCGTACCATCCATGATTATATTGCTGCAAAAGACAAGGATCATTTGAGTTACTTAAAAAACTGGTTTAAGTATTTTACACCCGAACAGTTTATTGTAAGAACGTATGAAAAAAGCTGTATTGGAGTTGATGTAGTAGCAAACTTTTTGAAAATCTTTGGGATTCAAAGCAAAGTGGGATTTATCGAACCACCAGAAAACAACCTGAATGTTAATGCAGGTTTAAAACCTGAAATAGTTGAAATGCTTCGACTTAGCAACAGCATGATTGAGAGTGTTGATGATAACAAATTGCTTGATATGATGTTTATCTCACTTCCGGACAAGTATAAAAAACGCAATCTTTTCACTCCATACGGATTTCTTACTTTGGAAGAGCGAAAGAAAATTATGATGAAATATGAAACTTCAAACCGTGAAGTGGCAAAAATATTCTTTGGCGAATCCGGAAAAAACCTGTTTCAGGAACCAATTGAAATTTTGGATGACGCCTCGGATTATTTTACCGGGCTTACGCTCGAAAATACAGTACCTGTTTTCATGGAGTTGCTGTTCCACCAACACAAGGCCATTAAAGCATTTAGGGCAGAAATAGAAACATTATCGCAATTTTATTCAAGCAAATTTTTGTCAGACAGGCTCAATACTTCATTC
>JAIOZV010000055.1 GCA_021740425.1 Bacteroidales bacterium
AGCTATTACAAATCGAGGCTCATCAGGGCTTTTGAAATCTCGGAGGACATCCCCTATGGAATTATCGGAGGACTTACCTTTGGTTATTTGGATGATGAATATTTTGGGCGTACTTATCTGGGAGCTAATGTTGCGGCAGCCAAATATTTCGATAAACTTGGATATTTTTCGGGAACCCTTATGGCCGGAGGTTTTTACAAAGACGGAAAAGTATCGCAGGGACTATTCGAGATGGGTCTGTTTTATTACACTCCCCTCAAAAAAATCAATCTGTTTGCCTTGCGTAATTTTGCTCACATCAATTATCAGGGAGCCATTACGGAAGATGTGGAGGCTAAGGTGAATTTTGGTGATTTTATGAGGAATCTCGATCAAAAAGATATTAGCGGCCAATCAACATTGGTTTTAAATTATGAAATTGTCATGTTTTCACCCTGGTTTTTTTATGGTTTCAGGTTTGCCCCATATTTGTTTGCCGATTTGGGCTTGATATCCAACAGCAGAAATGTATTTTACAAAAGCAATTTTTATAGTGCCCCCGGGGTAGGAATAAGAATTGGCAACGAAAGCATGGCGTTTAAGTCGGCGGTAATCGGAGTTGGGATTTTGCCAAACCGGCCACCAGAGCAAGGCTCCTTGTTTTTTATACTTTCCATTGGAATTTCGGATTTTATCACCCTTCTGGAAATCCAAAAGCCGTTCATCCTCCGGCGCGAAGTTATTTTCCCTTATTAAAATCGGAAACGAAAAAACAAACAATATTCAGGTTTTCGGAACAAAATGTTATAATTTAGCGAGTCGTAATTCACCAGGAGATTCAAATAAAAATCAATTATTTATTCATCCGTCAAAAGCCAAAAAAAATGAAAAAACATCTACAAATTCACAGAGCACCATTCGTTTTCTTTTTGACATTAACCTTAGTGTGCCTTCTGTTTGCAACAGGCAAAGGTCAAAGCAATCACCAGTCAGCACCTGGTATTCAAATCAATTCCCTTCCGGGAGAGGTCATGGTTAACGATACCATTACAATCGGAGGTGGCAATGATTCGAGCATGATGGTACCAATTGCTCCCTGGTGGGGATTTTCGTTTACCCAAACACTGTTTTTGCAATCTGAAATTGATATCGCCAACAAGCGAATTCACAAAATTGCTTACAGCTATGTGGGTGTTAATCCCAACCTCGATTTCATGGTGGAAGTATGGATGCTTCATACAACCCTTGATGAAATCACGACCACCGTTCCACTCACCGATTTCACAAAAGTATATGACGGGCCATACATTGTTGCTGCAGGTGAGGCATTTTCCTACATCGACATCGAACCGTTTTTTTATAACAATTCCGATAATCTGATTATCACTGTAATCGAAAAAAAGCCGGGCTACACCAGCCCCGATGATATGTTTTTGAGCACCCCCAATCCCTGGCCAAATCAGATGTGCCTTGGTGCCAGAAATGACCAATCACCTTACGATCCTAACAATCTTCCAGCAGGTAGTATTATTGAAGAAAGGGCAAATATCAGGCTGATAGTAGAAGATGTTCCCTCAACTCCCGAGGTAAAAGTAGTTCCTGATTCGCTGTATTTTGGAGAAGTTGAAGCCACAATAGCTGAAATAATGACCCTAAAGGTAATGAACATTGGTGGTGGTTTGTTGGAGGTTACAGGAGCACAGATTAGCGATGAGCATTTCACGCTCACCAATGCTACATTCCCAATAATTTTAGGGGCAGGCGAAAGTCAGCTTTTGGATGTTCAGTTTCTGCCCACCGATCCGGGATTGATCGAAGCTACCCTGACCTTTGAAATGGACGAGGCCATTCCGGGTAATAAAGAATGTGCCCTGAGCGGATGGGGATTGCGATATGGAGTGCTCCGAGAGGGCTTCGAAGATGAACTGTTTCCTCCTTTGGGATGGACTGTTTACGACAACAACAACGATGGCGATGGCTGGTACAGAAATGTAACAGATGCACCTACAGGCCAAACTGTGCCACACACCGGAATTGCTGCTGCCGGACTCGACACCTATGCAGGCAGTCCGGGGCAAATCAGTTATGACGACTGGCTCGTCACCCCGAAAATGATCTGGCAGGATGGTGATATTTTTAAATTCTATATCAAACGCCTTGCAAACCAGGATGGGCAGTTGTGGCGTATTTGCCTTTCAACCACAGGAAATCAGATTTCAAACTTTACTCCATTCGATGAAATATCAGACCCGCCCATTTCCTATACCGAAAAAATTTATGACCTTAGCAATCAGGGTTTAACAAATGGCTCAACATTTTATATCGCATTCCAGTTCAACTCGCTGTGGTGCTGGCCCGGAGCCGTTGATGATGTGTTGGGCTCCGTAAAAGTGAGCTTCGATAACGACCTGATGGCACTTAATTTTACAGGTGAGGATATTATCTACGAAAATACACCCACCAATTTTACAGCAGAGGTTGGAAATTCAGGATTTAATGAAGTGGCTTCAGGCGATTATCAGGTGGAGGCTTGTGCAATGGTTAATGGCGTGGAAACAGTTTTTGGCTCTATAATCGGAACAGCACTGGCACCTGGCGAAAATGTATCCCTTGAAATTCCGGTTACCATTGCCGATCCGGGAGTTTATGGCCTATACTCCAAAATAGTATGGGACGATGACATGAATCCCGAAAACAACTCGAGTGAGGTGCTTGCGGTGGAAGTAATAAATGGTTCCATTGTGGTAAAAAATATTGGAGATTTTCCTATCAACCAGCAAACCCCTTATTACAATTATTACCCCATTAATTTTGAGGATTACAGAGGCGCAAGCCTTCATGAATGTTTGTATTTTGATGATGAAATCAACACCGGCGGTATCATCAGCCGCTTGAGCTATTACGCTGCCATTGGCACTTATTTGCCCGAACGAAAAATTAAGGTCTGGATGATCCAAACCGATATGCAGAATTTTAACGAAGGCGCTATCCCGGCAGATGAAATGACATTGGTTTTTGACGGGCAGATGACCTTTCAGGAGGGCTTGAACCGAATAAACTTTAATCTCGACACCCCTTTTATTTATACAGGTGGCAGCAGCCTTGCCGTGCTGGTTTATTATTATCAGGGTGGTAATCCCTACATTGTTGATGATGCAAATTTTGCTTACCAATATATAGAGAGTGGCCCCTTGCGCAATGGTTTTGATAACTGGTACACCACCATCGACCCAAACAATCTTGCCAACATGAGCTATGTGCCCAACTTTCCGCTTACGAGCCTGATGTTCGACACCGGGAATGGTTTGGGAAGCCTTTCAGGAAAAGTATATTATCAGGAAAATTCGCTTCCCGTTGAAGGTGCCAAAATTGAATTTGAAAATGCAGATTTTCCGGAATCCAAAGCGGTGATTTACACCAACAGTGCAGGTGAATATGAAGCACCCTATTTATTGGCCGGAAACAATATCACCGTAACCATTTCCAAATATGGCTATAATGACATACTTATCGAAAACATATCACTTGCCCAGGGCGAAACGCTGGTGCTCGAGGATTCTTATCTCGTGCCCAGGCCTGTAATTTCCCTTTCGGGGAATGTAATCAAAAGCGATACACAAACGCCTGCTGATGGAGCAATCATTAAACTGTCGGGCTTGGATAACTACGAAACCACCGCAAACGAAAGCGGCGATTTTGAATTTGTCGGGATTTGGGGAAGCACAAGCTACCAATTGGAGGTTTCACTCGAGGGCTACCAAAACTATGTGGCCGGAATAGAAGTTAGCGAAATAAATCTAATCCTTGATACAATCACACTTTTAGAAAATGCTCCTGCGCCACATTTGGTATCCGCCATGGAAATTGAGAATCTCGCAGTTTTGAACTGGTATGGTGCCGGAACGGCTTTTCCGGCTCAATTCCGCTACGATGATGGCCTTGCTGTCGGGGTTTTAATCACAACCGGTTCTCCTGATATAATTGGTGGTTCGGCATGGAAAATTAATGCAATAGTGCAGTCGGTGCAGTGGTACACCTATCAGTCGGGAAGTTATCCGCCATCACCGCAGGTATTGATAACTATTTTAGGGCTAAACCCTGATGGCTCGCCCAATCCCAATGATGTACTCTTTACCCAGGGGCAGGTCACCAACAATTATGGCTGGAATACCTTTGACCTGCCAAATCCAGTAAATGCTCCCAATGGTTTCTTTTTTGGCACATCAGGCTACAGCAATTACACATTGATAGCTTACGATAACGGGACAGGTGAACCCTGGGAATGGCAGCCCAACACGCAGTGGAGCAACGGCATGGGTGCATATTACCCATTGGAAACCGTTACCTCTCCGCCACTTTATGGAAATATCTTCATGCGGGCTTCCGGGCTTATGTATGAGCTGAGCAATACTAAAACAGCTTATGCCGGCTTTCCTTTAATGATCGATGTAAACCGGAAGGCTCGGACTTCTGTGTGTTTAGCTGTCGAGCCTTTCGAGGCGGGCCAACCAAATGTTACCATATCCCATAAAGGAACAGAAAGTAAACGTGGTTTTGATCACTACAACATTTATCGAAAATTAGTGGATGCACAAGAATGGGAACAAATCAATTCTGCGCCTGTTTTGGATACCACATTCACCGACACGGGGTGGTTAAATCTTGAAGAAGGATTTTACATCTTTGGTGTGGAAGCTGAGTATGCCAATGGCGTAAAATCAGCAATGGCCGAATCCAATGTCATCGAGAAAATTATTACCCGAATCAACATTATAAATGATGATGTTTTGCAAATATCCCCGAACCCTTCTTCCGGACAGCTGTATTTAAAATCACCTGCAATGGTTTCAAAAATTGTGATTTTAAGCCCATCCGGCATACCTGAAAAAATTATTCAGGCTCAATCATACACACTTTCCATCGACCTTTCTGATCTGGCAAACGGCATGTACTTCATCATTATCGAAAGTGAAACAAGCAGGGAGATGAGGAAAATTGTTATCCAACACTGATTGATCGGGGTTTCCGGATTTTTAGAAAGCGAAATTAAGAACTCCTTACCTGTCGTAAATTTCTTGTAGCAAATTTTGGATTTCACCATACAACATTATGTTTCTTAACCACGAAATACACGAACGGCGAAGACCTCACCACACGTAAATGCAAAAGAGAAATTTGCCTTCGGCAAATTTCTCTTTTCGCGCTTTAGTGTTTTTAGTGGTTTAGTAATGAGTGACGTTTTGAAGGTTCACAATTTCTGGCCTCCGGAAAACTCAGACCCCGGAACAATTGTAAATCTTTCGTATCCTAATTCCTTCCGGAGTATCGTAAAATCGTATCGAATGTGTTCTATTTGATTGACATTAATGATTTTTTAAAAATATCCATATCAATGGATTGGAACTTTTTCAGCAAAGCCTATGTAAAAACCAGATTTTTAACTTTCGGATCAGCAGTTCTGAAATTAAGGAAGTAAGAATTTAAATATTTCGGTTGAATTATTTTAAAATGGGCTTTGCCACCACCAATGTATCCACATCTTTAACACGGATATTTGCCAGTACATCAAGCCATTTTTGCTTTTCCACTTCAAATCTTTCCATGTTTGTCGAATCTACAGGATTGGCTGCCGGCGATTCAACTTTGGTAGGATCCACTGCTTTGCCGTTTCTGTAAAACCTGAAATCGAGGTGAGGGCCGGTGGCAAGTCCCGATGATCCGACATAACCTATCACCTGGCCCTGCTTTACATGGGCTCCGGCTTTAATTCCTTCGCCGTATTTTGAGAGATGCATATAAACTGTAGTGTAGGTGCCATTGTGTTTAATTTTCACGGCTCTGCCTCCGCCACCATTGTCCCATTTTGCAAATTCAACCACCCCATCGCCAATCGAAACCACCGGAGTTCCGCGGTCGGCAGCATAGTCAACGCCCAAGTGAGGCCGCCGGTACTTCAGCACAGGATGCATGCGGCTGTAAGAAAACCCGGAACTTATCCTGCGGTATTTTAACGGGGCTTTTAAAAAAGTGCGGCGCAAACTGTTGGCTTCTTCATCAAAATAATCACCCCCGATGCTGTCCTGATCAAAATAAAAAGCATAGTGATCAGCCCCAAAATGGTTGAAATTAGCTGCCAGCAACTTCCCTATTCCTATACGTTTTCCCTCCACATACCGGCTTTCATAAATCACTTTAAAATGATCATCCTTCCGGATACCAAAAAAATCGATAGTCCAGGCATAAATTTCAGAAAGTTCATTGGCGAGGTTGGGATCGGTATGGTTATCAATCATGGCATTCCACAGCGAACTTTTGATGATTCCTGTGGCAGTGTCAACTTTAACCGAAATTTCTTTTACTCCGCGGGTTGCAACAATCGAATCATCGAATGTGTAAAGCACATAATCTGAAGGAGTAATTTCATAGGCAAAATATTTTGTTACGGGAAGCGAATCTTTAGTCATGATCACTGTGTAATAATTGCCATAACGGATTTTTCGGACATCGAAAACACCTTTGGTTTCACGAGCCAGTTTATCGATGGTAGGGTAGTCAACGTGGTACTTCAGGAGAATATCGGCTAAAAATTCATTGCGATTGATTTGTTCTTTAACAATGTTAAAAGAATCCACATTTATGCCATATAATATTTTGGGATTGTGGATAGTCAACTCCTGTTCCGTTTCGGGAGTACCCCCTACCCCGGCCTTACTATTTTTTAAAATAAAATACACTATCAGTGATACAACAAAAAATGCTGCAATGATAATGATGGTTGTTTTTTTACTCATGTGAATGTTGCATTTGATGCAAGGAGCAATGGAAAAATCCATCTCCTTATTTTAAGCGCGCAAAGGTAGCGGGAATTGTTTAACCACAAAGTGAATGTACACCGTGAAAATGAAAAATCTCAGGCAACAGCAGCTTTTCAATACTCAAGCCTGATGCTTGGGACAAACCCCATTTCCCTGATCACAGCCATTAATCTGTGCTTGTCGGTGAGCAAACTGTCGTATTCAATAAAAACCACAGTATCGCTCCAGCATGCAAAATTAAAACTTACACCACAAGTGGTATCCAGTTTATCCTGAACATCTGTAATCGTAACCGAATCCATACCTAAAACCGTAAATTCAACCACGGCAATACGTGTGGTATCGATATCGCAGTTGCCAGAATAATTTCCTTCGATTGAAGGAAAATCAAAAGCAGTAAGCAATATTCCTGAAATAATAATTACTGGTAAAATATTTTTGAGAAGCAGTTTCATTGTTCCAATTTTTTTTTGCAAAATTAGAAACATGTAAGAAACCAGATATGTTAAAATGTTAAAAAAAAAAGCAGGACAAATCCTGCTCATTAAAAATCATTTTTTGCAATAAATCCTATTTCACAAAGTTTCTTGCAAACTCTTCACCGGCAATCAAGGCATCGAGGTTAAGCTGAACCACTTTATCGCCTTTGGATCCGAACAATTTGCGAATGGCATATTCGAAATATTTGTAGTCAATATCCAGGAAAGGAGTTGCAGCACCAAGCACAACCATGTTGGCCGACCGGGCTGACCCCAGCTCCTTCGCAATAAAATCTGCATCGATGATAATATGCTTTGGAAGCTTTTTGATTTCAGCCATAAGTTCGTCCTTATCCGGATAATTGGGAATGTTTTGGAAAGCGGTTGAATTAGTAACAAGCCACCCATCATTTGCCAGCCAGGGCAAATACCGCAACGATTCCATTGGTTCTACCGAAAGGATCATATCTGCTTTTCCGTAAGGAATCAGGTCTGAAGCAATTTCCTTGTCCGACAACCTCAGGTTTGATTGCACATCACCGCCACGCTGGCTCATTCCGTGTACTTCGGCTTGTTTCAAAAACAGGCCTGCTTCAACGGCTGCAAGCCCAATGGATGCGGCAATCGACAAAATACCCTGGCCGCCAACTCCTGCTAATATGATATCTTTTTTCATCTGTTCTCTTTTGTTTTTTGCTGTTGATTAATTCTGATTTGTTTCGAGGTCTTTGATTTTTGCTTTTGCCCGCATGCGTTTGTTGAGTGTTTGTATGCATTCACGGCGGGGAATAACCACCGAAACACCGTTGTAATTTAACTCTTCGAGGATGATCTTCACATTTTCCTCATGATTTTTCTTCAGGGGTTTGATCACTTTGATGTGATCTTCGCTAACCCCCAAACCTATGCAGATTGATTCTACCTTTCCGAGCGCCGCTGACTTTTGGCCACCCGTCATTCCGGTGGTTGAATTATCTGCAATGATTACCAGAATATTTGAATTGTCGTTCACAGCATCAAGCAGGCCGGTCATTCCAGAATGTGTAAAAGTGGAATCGCCAATTACAGCCACAGCAGGAGTATAGCCAACATCAGCGGCACCTTTGGCCATAGTTATCGAGGCTCCCATGTCAACGCAGGTATTTATGGCGTTGAACGGGGCAAGTGCACCGAGGGTGTAGCATCCGATATCAGAAAAAACACGCCCTTTTGAAAAATCAGCCAACGCTTCATTGAGGGCATTATAAGCATCGATGTGAGCACATCCGACACACAATGAAGGTGGGCGTCCCATAACAATAGCGGGAACTTCTTTACCTGTGGAATCTGCCAGGCCAAGAGCGCGGGCAACAATATTAGGGTTTAGTTCACCATCACGTGGTACTGTGCCATCAAGCCTTCCGGTAATGTTTAGGTTTTTCGACAGATAGCCGTTCAGCAACTCCTCAATCATCGGAGCACCTTCTTCGAGTACCAGGATTCTCCCGCACTCACTTTCCAATTTTGCAAGCATTGTCCGCGGAACCGGATATTGATTGATTTTCAGCACAGGATGAGGCACTTTTTGATCCGGATAGTTCTCCAAAAGATAGTTATAGGCTATGCCCGAAGCAATAATGCCCAGGGTTTTATCTTCACCATCGAAATAGGTATTAAAGCCTGCATGCTCCGATTCCTCCAAAAATCTTTCCTGATTTTTGAGGAGGCCTTTATACCTTCCTCTGGCAATGGCAGGTAAAAGGATGAACTGTTTGGGATCGGAAGGAAGCCGTATCTCGTTTTGGCTGCGAACAGCTTTGCGAACAACGCCGGCGCGGGAGTGTGCAAGGCGTGTGGTGATTCTTAACAAAACGGGGGTTTGTAATTTTTCGGAAAGTTCAAAACCATAAAAAACCATGTCGTAGGCTTCCTGCTGGTTGGAGGGTTCAAGGGTGGGCATCATGGCAAATTTGCCATAAAACCTCGAATCCTGTTCGTTTTGAGATGAGTGCATCGAGGGATCATCAGCCGATACAACCAACAACCCGCCATTTGCCCCGGTCATGGCCGAATTTACAAAAGCATCAGCAGCCACATTTAATCCCACATGTTTCATACAAGTCATACTGCGTTTGCCCACATACGAAACACCCAAAGCAGCTTCCATAGCGGTTTTTTCGTTGGCCGACCAGACCGAAACAATATTTTGCTCTTTGGCCTGCCCGGAGGCCTGCACGTATTCGTTAATTTCGGTGGAAGGTGTTCCCGGATATGCAAAAATCCCGGATAATCCGGCATCTATGGCGGCTTGGGCAATAGCTTCGTCTCCCAGCAATAACATTTTTTGCATTTTCTTTTCTTTTAAAATAATGAATAAAAAGTGATGAAATGATTGCCGCAAAGCTACTTATTTTTGATGGTAAAGAAGATGAATTTCTGCCTCAAAAGCACCTATTTAAAATCCTTTTAGATAACATATTACAATATCTAAGCACTCCTGCTGTTCTTCGCAAAAGCCCCCGGATAATATGAAAAGAAGTAGTATGTTTGGCGACTTTTTGTCGAAAATCAAAAACCAAAAATTGTATATGAAGAACAAGATTTTGATGAATCCGAACCCTTTGGTTCAGTATCTGAATAAGCCGCCGCAGGATTTTACGCGTGATGATTTAATTTTATACATCGAAGATCACAACATCGAGATGCTCAATTTCAGGTATGCCGGTGAAGACGGCAGGCTTAAAACCCTGGCATTTGTAATCAACAGCCGCGAACACCTCGAAGACCTCCTCACCATGGGTGAACGTGTGGATGGCTCAAGTTTATTCTCATTCATCGAAGCCGGATCAAGTGATTTGTATGTTATCCCGCAATACAAAACAGCCTTTGTAAATCCTTTCAGCGAAATACCCACACTTGACATTTTATGCGCCTACTACGACAAAGACGGCAACCCTCTCGAAAGCGCCCCGGAATACATTTTACAAAAAGCCCACAAAGCCCTGCTCGAAACAACAGGACTGGAATTTCACGCTATGGGCGAACTCGAATTTTATCTCATCAGCGATAAAGAACCTCTGTTTGAAGCAGAAGATCAGCGCGGATACCATGAATCTTCACCTTTTACCAAAACGGATGAATTTAAACAAGAAGCTATGCTTGCCATCGCTCAAGCCGGCGGAAAACTAAAATACGGCCATTGCGAAGTAGGCAACTTTTGTGTTGGCGACACCGAATACGAACAAAACGAGCTCGAGTTTATGCCCTGTCCGGTTATCGAAGCAGCACATCAACTATTGATTGCAAAATGGATTGTCAGGACATTGGCCTACAAATATGGAATTACCGTAACCTTTGCTCCAAAAATTACAGTGGGTAAAGCCGGCAGCGGAATGCACATCCACACCAGACTAATTAAGGATGGGGTAAATGTAATGATTGAAGATGGTAAACTGAGCGATACTGCCAAAAAAGCAATTGCCGGATATCTTGATCTTGCACCTTCACTCACAGCTTTTGGCAACACCAACCCCACGTCCTATTTCAGGCTGGTGCCACATCAGGAAGCTCCTACCAACATTTGCTGGGGCGACCGAAACAGATCAGTTCTGGTTCGGGTGCCTCTTGGATGGACCGGAAACAAAAATATGTATCTGCATGCCAACCCTCAGCAAACAGTAATAGATCGCGACTTTGGCAACCGGCAAACGGTAGAATTCCGCTGTCCGGACGGATCGGCTGATATTTTCCTGCTCCTGGCGGGATTAACTGTAGCTGCACGCCATGGATTTGAAATGGAAAATGGTTTGGAGTATGCCAACAAAACCTATGTGGATGTGAACATTTTTAATGATGAACACAAGGACAAGGTGAAGGATTTAAAACAATTGCCTGCCTCTTGCTGGGAATCTGCCAATCAGCTCAAAGCCCAGGCAGCCTATTACACCGAAAAGAATATTTTTCCTGAAGGCATGATAAAAAGTATTGAAGCCAAATTAAGAAAATTTAATGACCAAAACATCAGAGAAGAACTTTCGGGAGATAAAGAAGCCGTGATGGAGCTGGTGATGAAACACTTCCATTGCGGATAACAGAAACTTAATGAAATTTGATAAAATACCGTGTTTACAAAAACACGGTATTTTTTTGTCGTCGATTAATGAAGTAAATTTGCAGCCCTATTAAAATATTCGATTACTTTTGGATTATAAACAACCATAACGGGGGATTTTAATAAAGCGTTGAAAGATTCAAACAATGATATAGCCTTGCGAATTCTTTTGCTATCCATCCTGATATTTTCGATGGGTAGATATCCTGCCTATGCCCAACACTACAAAGTTGACCTCTACGCCCAGGAACACGGTCTGCAAAATGAACTTGTAAAATCCATCACCATCGATTCCATGGGTTTTATCTGGGCTGCCACCGACAATGGTCTGGCACGATTTAACGGAAACCAGTTTGTGGAATTCGACAGTAAACTTACCTCAAATTATGTTAAGTCCGTTTATTGCAACAACAACGGTCAAATTTTTATCAATACAGATTTGGGATTTGAAAAAATCGTACTCAATAAAAATAAATATACCGCCACAATCATCAAAAAAGGAGGAGTGAAGCAATCCGACAGCCTCTTGTGGTATCCAAAACAGTTTTTTGAAGACACGAAAAACAACCTTTGGTTTTCGGACAACTCGGCCGTTTATAAATACACAGGAGGAAAATTAACAAGGTATTTTTTAGGCAATGAAAATACCACAGGAAGTTTTGTCCATTCGTTTTCCTTTTTCGAAAACGGATTCAACAACCTGATTCTGGTTTCAAACACCGGAAATTTTTACAAATACGATTATATCAAAGATGGCATTTTTCCCATCATTGCAAATTTCGACATCTACAATGTTACAGGTGTACAGAAAATTGAGGACGGACATATTCTGATCGGATTTCATAATATGCTGGGTGAAATGTTTTTTGATGCCGATTCCAAAATTATAAACTTCAGGGTTTTGTCAAACCATATTGATGCTTCATCATTTTTACTTCATAAAAACGGGTCAGTGTTTATTGGCACCTGGACTCATGGATTGTGGGAAGCAAAAATAGTAGCCGATGATGTAAAGCTTCGAAAAATAGAGGAAATCAACGAAAGTGGAGCCATTAATCAAATCATCCGATACCAAAACGAATACCTGCTTGCAACAGATTATGGCATTGCCATTCTGAAAGATCAAATATTTTTTACACCCCTTGAGGAGCTTAGCAACAAATTCGTTCAGGATATTGCCTACGATGAAATCAATAAAAGCATTGTAGTTACCGATGGTAAAAATATTTTCCGCATTGATGAAGAAACTCTGGCCGCCAGCCAGCTATTTAATTCACCGGGCTACATCATCCTGCAAATCCTGCCCGATGGTCAGTCGTTGTGGTTTTCGGATAATCAGGGTATGATACGACAATTGAACAATGGGTATATCAGCAAAACCATCGACCTGAGCGCCTATGGCTCCTCAGTTTATAACATGATTTTCGACAATGCAAAAAACATTTGGATTTGTCAGGACAACCTGAACGGCGTTATTAAAATTACACCTCAGGGTATTGTAAAAGTTTATGGCGAACAATACGGAATTTTTAATCAGGTAAATTTTATCAAAACCACGCCCTATCCACACCTCGTAATGGGAACCAACAACAAGTCATCCTTTTTACTTTATTACGATTCACTCAACGATACCATTCTCAATATGAGTGAAGCAGTTGAAATTGACCAGGAAATTCCGTTTTCAATCAACGATGTTTTTTTTGATGAAAGCAAGGTGTTGTGGCTGGCAACCAATCAGGGGATGTTTAAGCGAAAAGGTACAGATATGGAACGTGTGAACCTTGAGTTTCAATCGGATATTGACATTAAGGCAATCACTGTGGATAAAAACGACAATGTATGGTTTGCATCTTCCATTGGAGTAAATAAATACGACCGTAAAAACATCATCCCATTTTCGCATTTTGATGGCCTGCCATCCAAAACCACAAGTTACAGAAATTTGATAGTGGATTCCAAAAACAGAATCTGGGCGGGTACCATTGCCGGTGTTGCATGCAACACCAATAATATTGAGCCCATCGAAACTGCTCAGCCGGCATTTATCTCCATCGCTGAAAAAGGAATTCCCGTAACTGATCTTTCGAAAAGCAGATTCGACAACCTCACCTATCTTGGCTTTAGCTTTGTAAGTCCCCAATATCCTACCGACGGCATAAATTACCTGGTAATGATGGCAGGAAAAGACAACGACTGGAAACTTTTAGTGGGCAGAAATGAAATCTACTATTCCGACCTTAAAGTCGGAGAATACAAATTGATGGTGAAAGCCCGGCAACGGGGAAATTATTTATGGAGCAAACCTTTGACCTATAGCTTTAAAATATACACTGTATGGTACCAAAGCTGGATTACATGGCTTGTTTTCGGAGTGGTTTTTTTCCTCTCTGTATTTCAAATGACCAAATGGAGAAACCGCCGGTTGGAAAGGGAAAGATCAAAACTGAATAAACTGGTCAGAGCCAGAACCTCGGAGCTTGAGGAAACAGCAAAAAAAATTGAGGCTACCAATAAACAACTGATCATCGCCAAGGAACTTGCAGAACAGTCATCTAAAGCAAAAGCTGATTTTTTATCCACCATGTCCCACGAAATCCGTACACCACTCAACGGAGTTTTAGGAATGATAAATATTTTGCAGCTCGAAAAACCGCGGGAAGACCAGATCGACAAAATCAATACCATGAAATTTTCGGCAGAAAATCTGCTGACCCTCATTAGCGATATACTCGACTACACAAAAATCGATGAGGGTAAACTGCAACTGGAAAACATTGAGTTCAATCTTCCGGAGATCATCAGAAATATCAGGGCAGGATTTGAACACCCTGCATCATCCAAGAATATAAAACTTTCGGTAAAAATCAACGAGGACACGCCCGAAAATATTTACGGCGATCCAACCAGATTAACGCAAGTGCTGACAAACCTGTTGGGAAACGCCATTAAATTTACCGAAAAAGGAGAAGTAACACTTACCATTGAAAGTCAGGACCTGAAAAATGAAATGGCTGAGATCAATTTTTTGGTCACCGATACAGGCATCGGAATTTCACACGATCAGCTCGACCATATCTTCGATTCATTTAGCCAGGCCAGCTCCGACACCACGCGCAAATACGGCGGTAGCGGACTGGGACTTGCAATTTCAAAAAAGCTGCTCGATGCTATGGGTAGCAATATCCGCGTAAAAAGCAAACTGGGCACAGGGTCTGAATTTTCTTTTAAAATACAATGTAAAAAAGGTAAACCAAAAAAAACGGAGAATAAACCGGAAACACTTTCCCGCGAAAAGCCCAAAACCCTGAAAGGGCTAAAGATTTTACTGGTTGAGGATAATTTGATAAACACACGTATTGCCAGGCAAATTCTCGAAAAATGGGAAGTACAGGTAGAAGTGGCGCAGGACGGCCAAATTGCCATCGACAAATTCAGACCTGGCAAATACGATTTGATTTTAATGGATCTGCACATGCCAAATGTAGATGGTTTTGAGGCTACAAGGGCTATCAGAATCCGGGACAAGCAGATTCCGATAGTTGCACTTACAGCCGCAGTTAAAATTCAGGATAAGGATAAAGTGCTCGAAGCAGGAATGAACGAATTTGTTTCAAAGCCCTTTAAGCCCAACGAACTTTTTGAATTGATCACAAAACTTACCCTTGGCGATACCGACTCCGACAGTAAGTCCAACGAAGCACGCCCCGAATTTGAAAGCCTCAAAGGCTACAGGGTTTTATTGGTCGAAGACAACGACATCAACATAAAAATTGCTACCCAGTTTTTATTTAAATGGGATCTTGAAGTGGAGGTTGCCAAGGATGGGCAAATTGCCATCGACATGTTCGAAAAGGATAAATATCACCTGATTTTGATGGACCTGCACCTGCCCAACGTGGATGGCTATCAGGCTACACGAGCCATCAGAGAAATAGATAAAAACATCCCCATCGTAGCCCTCACCGCAGCAGCTATGGTGCAGGAAAAAGAAAAAGTGCTGTCATCAGGCATGAACGATTATGTTACCAAACCTTTTAAACCCCGCGACCTTTACAATAAAATTACAAACTGCGTTTTAAACGCAACCATGAGCCAGGGCTGAAAGCTGCCCCCTCCTAACTTGTTTTAATCGGTGCAAGTACTTACGATTCAGAAAAAAAATATAATTTAGCAGCCCTTAAAAAAAGTTAAAAATATAACTTTTGATTAAAGGAAAACTCAAATTTAAACTGTTTAAAAACAATAAATTATAGCATTTCTATATTCAAATTCAAACTTAATTTAAAATGAAAAAACTTGTACTGCTGCTTTTCTTTGCTTGCACTATTGCAACTACCAATGCCCAGGGCTGGCGCCCCGGTGAAATGGAGGTAAAAGTCAAACTTAATTCCAAAGCTGATGCCCTTGAACTTTATAACTTAAAATTAAACGGCGATATTTATTTGAAGCATGCGCTGATGTATTTAACCCCGGCGGAACTCAAAATACTCGATGAAACCAGCTTAAACTATGAAATAATCGTTGCTGATTTAAATGAGCACTTCACTAATTTTTGGGATACAAGAGAACAATATCATTCCTATCAGGAAATCATCGATCTGGCCGACAGCCTTGCATTACACTTCCCCAACATTTGTACAAAGCAAATTTTTGGAACATCAATGGGAGGCCGACAACTGGCTGCACTCAAAATCAGCGACAACCCTTCGAGCGATGAAAATGAAGCCGAAGTTTTATTTGATGGAGGCATCCACGGCGATGAAATTGGAGGTGCCGAAAATCTCATCCGCTTTGCCCGCGATCTTTGCATAGCCTATGGCAATGATCCCGAAATAACCGATTTGATCGATAACCGGGAAATCTGGCTTTACCTGATGGTGAATCCCGATGGCCGCGTTGGTATGACCCGCTACAACAACAACGGCGTTGACCTTAACCGCGATTGGGGCTACATGTGGGATGGCGAAGGGAGCAGTTCAGGAGCGTATTCACAAGTAGAATCAAAATCCCTGAGAACCATTTCCTACAACAATCAGTTTGTTGTTCATTCAACCTATCACAGCGGAACTGAATTTGTATCCTATCCCTGGAGTTACAGAGCCAGCGCAGCCCCCGATCACAGTCATATCGACCAGCTTGCAGCCCTCTACTCCAACAATTCCGGATATTCATACCTCGAATACGGACAGGGAAATACAGGCATGTACCCCATCAATGGAAGCACAAAGGATGGCAATTATGGAATTATGGGAGCCATTAGCTGGTCCATTGAGATTTCGATGAGCAAGCAGCCTCCTGCCTCTCAACTAATGATGTATTACAATTATAATGTGCCATCCATGTTAACCCTGATCGAGTATGCAGGCTATGGCCTGGAAGGTACGGTAACCGATGCCCTTAGCGGTGATCCTGTGGCTGCTACTGTTTTTGTAAATAATTTCATCCCGTCCTTTACCGACCCTGAGGTTGGCGATTACCACAAATATGTGCTTGCCGGAACCTACAACATTTTGGTAAAAGCCAATGGATATGCCGATAAACTGATTTCGGGAGTAAGTGTTACATCCTTGAATTCTACGGTTACCAATATTGAACTTGACCCTCTCGATCATCAAAGTGTATATAAAATGATCAGCTCACAGATTCCCGATAACAACAGCTCCGACGAAGGTTACACCTGGAACGTTATTGGCCAGCCCGACAATCTTTTTTATTCGATAGGAAAAAACGGCTGGGCTGTACTGGATATGCAGGACATTATTTTTGATGCCGCCGGCCCTGATGTCATGGTTTTTGAAGGCGATGCTTCTGCCGAAGGCTACACTTTTTACGCCGGAGCAACCATGGATGGCCCCTGGCATTCGATGGGAACAGGAACCGGAACAGCAGAGTTTGATTTTGCAAACTGCAATATTTCTGAAGCAAGATATTTTAAAATTGTGGATGATGGCGATGGAGTTGCCAACCAAAATGACGCAGGTTTTGATCTGGATGCCATTCAAGGCTTAAGCTCAGTAACCGGGCCCTACATTATTATGGATGGCTACGTGGTGGATGATGCAAATGGAAATAACAACGGACTGCTGGATCCGGGCGAGACTGCCGATTTTATTGTTACCCTTAAAAACGTGGGAACACTTGAAGCCCTTGCCATTACAGGGAACTTCACCACCGAAGACGACTACATCACAATCATTACCACCACCACGCAATCCTTTGGCAACATTGCCATTAATGGATCGGCATCAGCAACCTTCACGGTTTCCGCCGAGGATGATGCCCCGGCCGGACATACTGCCACCATCAATTTCAATTTCGAAGGAACAAATGTTGATCCCAACACCAAATATATTATGGTTCCCTTCCCCGATTATTGCTACCCTGATGCCAATTGCTCATACGGCGATGGGTTTACCGGCTTTATCCTCGAAGACATCAACAACATGAACAATGGATGCAGCAACAATGGTTACGGCGACTTTACGGATATGATGACTGATCTTGAACCCGGCCAAACATACGAAATTACATGGCAAACCGGATACAGCGACCAGGATGCCAGCCTTTGGATCGATTTGAATATGGATAAAATATTTGGTGATGATGAGCGCCTGGTTACAGATATGAATCTGGCAAGCGCAGGAACAAACTACTCCACAACAATTGAAATCCCCGGCGATGCACTGCCCGGCGAAAAAAGGCTGCGTATTCGTGCCAATTGGCAAAATTCATCTGCCGATCCATGCGCATCATTTTCTTACGGCGAAACCGAAGATTACACAGTAAACATTACAGGTGACATTCTGATTGCCGGTTTCACTTCCGATGCTTACGAAGTTTGTCATGGCAGCGATGTTCATTTTTACGATAACTCACAAGGAAATATTACAAGCTGGGCATGGGAATTCCCCGGCGGAACTCCCGCTACTTCCACCGAACAAAATCCTGTGATTACCTATAACTCACCCGGAATTTACGGCGTTACCCTTACGGTAAGCGATGGAACCAACCAAAGCACCGAAGCCATGCTCGAGTACATGATTGTTTATGATGATCCTGCCACACCGGAAGCACCTGCAGGCGAAACTGAAATGTGCCAGGATGCACCAGATTGCACCTATGACGTAACTCCAGGAAGTAACACTGATTGGTACTGGGAAATTTTACCAGCCGCTGCCGGAACTTTTACACAAACAGGACCCATCATTCAAGTGAATTGGAATCCTGATTTTTCGGGCGATGTGCAAATTATGGCCGCAGCCATGAATATGTGTGGCCAAAGTGAAATGTCACCCCCTGTAAGTATATCAATTCTTCCTTTCCCTGCAGCTGCAAGCCAAATTGAGGGCCCGGATATAGTATGTCATAACCAAACCATCGATTTTATGGTGGCCATAATTGGTGATGCTCTCAACTACGAATGGATTCTTGATCCCGTTGAAGCCGGCACGCTGACTATTTCAAATAATGAATGTTCCATCGCTTTTACCGGCACATATTTAGGCACGGCAACCATCAATGTGCGAGGCATCAATGATTGTGGTGAAGGCGATTGGTCGCCGGATTTTGAAGTATTGATCGACCCTTGTCCGGGAATTGCCGAGCAGGCATCACAGGATATCCAGATTCTGCCCAACCCCAATCACGGACAGTTTAGCATCCTGCTTAATACTATTCATGATGAGACCGTCAATCTGGAACTATTTTCTGCACAAGGCGAAAAAGTTTATCAATCAACAATCATCAAAGAGAATAGCAATGCTGCGGAGGTTTCTCTTCAAAATATGGCTTCCGGAATTTATTATCTTAAACTTTCGGGGAATTCAACACTGATCACCAAAAAAATTCTTGTCAGTCAGTAAACCATTTGATATAAAATGCACCTATTCGGGTAAGGCCTTTTTATAAAGTTGGCCTTACCTTTTCTTTAAAACAACAAAACTAAACGCACAATGAAGAAACTATTACTGGCTATCTTAACTCTAAGCTTTTCAATCACTCTCTTCTCTCAGGAAAAAGTAATTGTACGATTCAACAATCCCGATAGGGACATTATTAAAGAATTTACCAAAACATCCTATGATGTGGCTGCCTATAAGCCCGGCGAATTTCTCGACATCGTGAT